>NZ_JBQHVP010000005.1:0-194900 GCF_052064435.1 Blautia sp. HCP3S3_B11 | reverse complement strand
GGTGAATAGAAAAAGAGTATGCATATAACAAGTGATATTTCCCGATAAGCAGGTAAATATCACTTGTTTTGCATACTCTTTTTGTGTTTGCATATATACGTTAAGTTATATTGGTTATGGTTTGGTTTGTTTTCGACGACTTACATGGTTCTCTGAGATCTGAAGATTACATTCTTGTATTTCAGAAGAGCTGTCTGAAGAATCAGTCCTATTACAGCACAGGAAACAACCTCTCCGACACCTACAGTCAGCATCATAAGCGGAATCGGAAGATTCACTCCGTATCCGAAACGGAGTACGAATGGTACGATGACTGCATTCGCCACGATTGGCGGAATCGGTGCAAGAAAACGATTACAGTTGCGAAGCTTGTAAGTAAATACAGCACCGATCAGGGTTGCGATGCTTCCGAAGATGATATCTACCGGAATCGCGCCACCAAAAAGATTGGCGATGATACATCCGACAAATAACCCTGGGATTGCAGCTGGTGTAAAGAATGGCAGAATTGTCAGTGCCTCAGAAAAGCGGATCTGGACTTCGCCATAACTAAGCGGTGCAAATAAAACTGTCAGAACTACATAAATAGCTCCGATTGCAGCCGCCTCTACAAGAAACTGTGTACCTTTGTTTTTCATATTCAATTATCTCCTTTAGTATTTTTTTTACGAGTGGAAGGTTTCGAACACTCGGCTGAGAGTATATCACTTTTTCTGCATCCGGTCAATATCTTCTATGATAGTTTTATTGACATCATCTTCGTACAGGCGCATTTGTATCTGCATAGGAGTGGGATCGGTGGTGATCTTCATATGACCAAAGTGGTTAAAGAAGAACAGGACGCCAAGCCCGATTCCTATGGAATATGTGATTTCCAGAACAGTAAAATGATTGGAAACCTGTCCTGTAACCTGTGTATAAATCTGATCAAAAAGGCTGCCAACGTCTACGTCATTATTAAATGTCATAATAGAAAATCCGGCACCGAAAAAAGTAGCCAGACCGACGAAAATAATTTTACACCACTGCCAGATGATGCCGGGACCAGGCTTATTCTTAAAAGTAATGATAAAGTTTTCTTCACCAATCGTATTGATTTCAAGATCTGGTTCTTTTTTCTGAATTTCAGTGATCAGGTCCATGACAGACATCACGTAACGGCCGGGTTTATCAGGTGCGAGATTTACTACAGGTATTACACGCAGACGGTTTAAAATTTTGCTGTTGCTGCAGGAGAGTTTCGCTATGTCCTGCAGGTAAATATGCGGGTGGGTTACATGGATATTCTGATCTAATTGCAGATAGAGAGTATCGCTCATGTCAAATCATCCTTTCATTTTCGGCTTGAAAATAAGGCTTGCGAGATAAGAAAAAATAAGAGATGCGGAGACACCGACCGCACATGCGGTGAAACCACCCATAAAAAGTCCGATCAGACCGTTTTCATCGAGGGCTTCTTTCATTCCTTTCCACAATACATTGCCAAATCCGAGCAAAGGAACAGATGCGCCTGCTCCTGCAAATTCTACAAACGGCTGATAAATGCCAATGGCGCTTAAAACAGAACCGGTGCAGACCAGAAGTACCATAATACGGCCAGGCATAAGTTTTGTCCTGTCAAGCAGAATCTGAACCAGGGCACAGATGAGTCCTCCCGTCCAGAAAGCATTAAAATAGTCCATGTTTTTCCTCCTTCTATTTACATCATCTCAGGAACTTTATATTGTTCAATAACAACGGCATGTGCGATTCCGGGAATAGAGTCCCCTTCGTTGAAACTTACTTTTGATAACAATGCTCCGGTGGGGACAAACAGAATTCGTTTCCAGTTATTATTTATGATACCTGGTAATATATGTCCGACTAAAACAGAAGCAGCACATCCACATCCGCTGCCACCGGAATGTGTGTCCTGAGTTTCTGAGTCGTAAATCAACATGCCGCAGTCCTGATGTATGGAAGAGATGTCAACTCCTTTTTCTAAGAGAAGGTCGAAGAGGATTTTCTTACCTATCATGCCGAGATCACCTGTGAAAATAGCATCGTAATCTTCAGGCTTGCGGTTGAAATCTTTTAGATTCCGGGCTATGGTATCGCACGCGGCAGGAGCCATGCATCCGCCCATGTTAAAGGAATCCTTAAATCCGAAGTCAACCAGTCTGCCGGTGGTGATTCCTGTTATGACGGCACAGGTATTTTGATGCCGGAGAGAGTTGGAGTTTTCGGCAGCAGAACGGGATGGAGGTTCGGATCCGAGTACACAGGCTCCGGAACCAGTGACCGTCCAGGTAGCAGATAGGGGTCTTTGATTTCCATATCCCAGGGGAAAACGAAATTCCTTTTCTGCGCTGGCAAAATGGCTGGAGGTAGCGCAAAGGATGTGCTTTCCGTAGCCGCCTGCTACACACAAAGAGCCAAGGGAAAGAGACTCGCCCATAGTGGAACATGCACCGAAAAGGCCATAAAACGGAATTCCAAGATCTGCTGCTCCGAAAGAAGATGCAACAGTCTGGGCTAGTAGGTCACCGGCGAAAAGAAGACGGATATCAGATGCCTGCAGACCGGCTTTCCGGATTGCCAGCAATGCGGTTTCCTTTTGCATAGTGCTTTCGGCTGCTTCCCATGTATCCGTACCGAACAAGGGATCTTCGCATACTTTGTCGAAACAGGATCCTAATGGGCCTTCGCCTTCTTTCTGACCGACAATCGAGGCACAGCTTTGGATAAAGATGGGATTTTTAAATGAGACACTGGATGTACCGAGAGTTAGTTGATTCTTCATATGAAACCTCCTGTGAGATAAATCTGAAAAGATAAATATTCGGTAGTCGGCTGTTTCGCAAAATATTTTAAAGCAAATGATAGAGTAGTTATCTGGTGTAAAGCTACATAGCGAAAATGGATTGCGAATATCTGATTGATTTTGTATCTACAAAAGCATGGAACAGTTATGTGAAAAGATAGTAAATAACACCAAGAATCCACGAACTTAAAATTCCATACAGAATTACGGGACCTGCGATGGTGAATATCTTGCATCCGATGCCAAAGACCTGCCCCTCTGCTTTGTATTCGATGGCGGAAGAGGCGACAGAGTTGGCAAACCCGGTGATTGGCACAAGACCTCCGGCTCCTCCGAATTTTCCGATTTTGGAATAAAGATTAAGGCCGGTAAGGATAACGCTGATCAGTATCAGAATAAGGGAACACCAGGAACTGGAAGTATCTTTGTCAAGTCCGAGACTTTTGGCATAATTTAGGATAAACTGTCCCAGAACACAGATGATACCGCCTGTGAGAAAGGCTTTGCACATATTTAGCCCCAGGCTGTGAACAGGGGTGATTTTTTTTACGTAGTCCTGATATTGTTTTTGTTGTTTTTGAGTTGAAATATTACCTGACATAAGATTTTCTATGTTCTCCTTTCTTTTATGATAATTAACTGGAAATCATGGAAGCCATCCGTTATAATAGTAAATCAGTGAGCCGACTGCTTTGCCGAATGCGACACACAAAATGGTAAAGGAGAGGCCCTTTTGGAAACGGATTCTTCTTGCAAAAATGGGAAAAATATCTGCCATTTCTGCAAGTGCCATGATCCATCCTCCGAGAAAGATTCCTGAAAAGAGCCCGTACAAAATCAAAAAAGGAGTACCGGCAGGGACGTTCCATTGAAAGAGATAGAACAGATTTCCAAGCTCTGTTCCGAATAATGTAATGTCCTCATATAGCATGATATGGTCTGCAGTATGTGTAATGCCTGCATAACGCGGTACAATAGAGAGTCCGATCAGAAGCCCGATCAGTCCTCCGGCAATGATAAAACCGGAGCATAGTCCGATAAATCCGAGAAAGATCTGCTGTAGCATGTCTGCCTCCTGAATAAGATGACGAATTGCTGTGCCTGTGATAGGTATTATGGCGGAATCATAAAATTATATACATCAATTCTAAAGAATGTATGAAGAACTGTACTTTTGGGGAGAAAAATAGTATAATATCCTGTACAGATATTGATTCGTAGGAGGTTTTTGTATGCCGGATGCTTTTTCCAGAATGGAAATGCTGCTTGGTGATGCAGGGGCTGATAAACTTGGCAGAGCAAGAATCGCTGTTTTCGGGCTTGGCGGAGCAGGTTCTTTTGCTGCTGAGGCGCTGGCCAGATGTGGTGTGGCGAGCCTTACACTTGTGGATAATGGGATCGTGTCTGTTACTGACATTAACAGACAGTTATATGCGCTACGATCTACTGTTGGGAAAAATAATGTTCAGATTGCCAAGATGAGGATCCGAGATATTGATGAGGGCATTCTGGTGAACACATACGAAACGTTTTATAATAATGAAACAGCCGGAATGTTTGATCTGAAAAATTATGATTATATTATAGATGCCATGAATACTGTGGAATCTAAGCTTTTACTGATTGAGAATGCAAAGATCAGTAAAACGCCAATCATATCCTGTATGAGTACAGACGACAGGATGGATCCGTCAAAACTGGAGATCATGGATATTTCCAGAAGTGTTCTGTGTCCGATAGCGAAACAGATAAGAACGAAATTGCGTAAAAAAGGAATCCGAAAAGTAAAGGTGCTTTCTTCGAGAGAGAAAATATCAGATATACAGATGCATGGAAGTATTTCTTTCGTGCCGGGAGCAGCAGGAATGATGCTGGCCGGTGTGGTGGTTAAAGATTTGCTTGGAAAATCTGACAGGAAGCACAGATACAAAAAATAATGTTACTGTTTACTCCGTTCTCAGTGACAAAATAATAAAATAGAAAGATTGAGGAATGAAATCTGTGAATCAGAATATAATAGAGAAATTTACTGATCTGCTGGGTGAAGAGAAAGTCAAGGTAAATGAGCCGATGAACCGTCACACGACGTTTCGCATTGGTGGTCCGGCGGATTGTTTTTTATTGCCTTCTTCACAGGAAGAATTGCAGGAGATTATTAAGGTATGCAGTGATGAAAAACTGCCATATTTTATTTTGGGAAATGGAAGCAATCTTCTGGTAAGTGATGCCGGCTACAGAGGCGTGATCATACAGCTTTACAGAAACTATGGTGAGATTACGGCAGAGGGAAATATGATTCGTGCAAAGGCGGGCGCTTTGTTATCTCAGATTGCCGCTGCAGCTAAGAATGCATCTCTGACAGGCTTTGAGTTTGCCGGAGGAATCCCGGGAACATTAGGCGGCGCAGTTGTAATGAATGCGGGTGCTTATGGCGGTGAGATGAAAGACATCCTGAAAGAAGTAACCGTTATGACTGAAAAAGGAGAAATTCTTACACTTCCGGCGGAAGAACTGGAAATGGGATACCGTACAAGTATCATTAAGAAAAAAGGATATCTGGTGCTTGGCGCAGTAATCGTTCTGGAACAGGGAGAACAGGAAGTAATTAAGGCGAGAATGAAAGAACTGACAGAGCAGAGAGTCAGCAAACAACCTTTAGAGTATCCGAGCGCAGGAAGTACGTTTAAACGCCCGGAGGGATATTTTGCAGGAAAACTGATCATGGATGCAGGACTGTGTGGATATCAGACTGGTGGTGCACAGGTGTCAGAGAAACATTGCGGATTTGTGATTAACAAGGGAAATGCAACTGCGACAGATGTGTGCAGACTGATGAAGGATGTGCAGGATAAAGTAAAAGAGCAGTTTGGCGTGACTCTTGAACCGGAAGTAAAGTTCCTTGGAGACTTCGAAGATACAGACTTACAGATTAGTACATCGTTTCGTAAATAACTATACCGATTACGCAGAATGCGGATTTGAGTGTGCAGATAAAAAAACGCAGGCGTAGCGGGCTACGCTGAGGCTTTTTTATCTGTGCAATCAGATTTGCAGGCAAGTAAGTGGTATAGCTATTTCGAAAACGATGTATTAGGTGACAGGAGATAAAAAATGCGTTTTGTAATAGTTACAGGAGTATCAGGTGCCGGAAAAACCGCTGCATTAAAAATGCTGGAGGACGCAAATTATTTTTGCGTAGATAATCTTCCGATTCCTTTACTGGAGAAATTTGCATCACTGATGCCGGAGATACATGGAGAAGATGTACAGAATGTTGCACTGGGAATCGATGCCAGAAGCGGACGTTCATTAGATGAACTGGAAGTTGTTCTGGACAGAATGAAGAAGGCAGGATATGATTTTGAAATCCTGTTTCTGGATGCCCAGGACAGCGTTCTGGTTAAGAGATATAAAGAGACCAGAAGGAGTCATCCGCTTGCTATGGGCGGAAGAGTTGATGATGGGATTCGGCTGGAAAGAGAAAAGATGCGTTTTTTGAAAGAACGCGCAGACTACATTATTGATACCAGCCATCTTCTGACAAGGGAACTGAAACAGGAGATCGACAGGATATTCGTTGATAATCAGGAATTCTGCAATATGATGATTTCTGTACTATCATTTGGATTTAAATATGGAATTCCGGCGGATGCGGATCTTGTATTTGATGTTCGTTTTTTGCCGAATCCGTATTATATAGATGAATTAAGGCCGCTGACAGGGCTGGATGAACGTGTTTTTAATTATGTAATGGACTGTGATACCTCAAGAGCATTTGCAGATAAACTGGAGGATATGATAAACTTCCTTATTCCTAATTATGTGAAAGAAGGAAAGACAAATCTTGTGATTGCAATTGGATGTACCGGGGGAAAACATCGTTCTGTTACACTGGCGAGAGAATTATACTCCAGACTTTCAAAGAATACAAAATATGGTTTCAGGCTGGAACACAGAGATGTAGAGAAAGACCGTCTGGTAAAAAAACAGGAAGGATGATACAGAAAAGATGTCTTTTTCGGGGATGGTGAAGGAAGAACTTTTCAGACAGATTGGATCTGCCAGACATTGTAAAATGGCGGAACTGGCTGCAATGTTGTGTTCCTGTGGAAAAATGGAATATTTTTCAGGGGAGAGCAAATTAAAGATTCAGACGGAAAATGAAGCAGTTGCAAGAAAGTGCTTTACATTATTACAAAAAACATTTAATATAGAGAGCGAAGTATCTGTACGTGAGAACAGCCACCTGAAGCGGGTAAAGGTATATGTGATTGAGATATCTGATCCCGAAGAGATCCAGGTAATTCTTCAGGCGTTAAGGCTTGCCGCGGACAGTGTCGGCCATGGTACGCTTATGCTGGCGGATATGCTGCTGGTACAGCAGAATTGTTGCAAGCGGGCGTTTATCAGGGGAGCTTTTCTGGCATCGGGTTCGATCAGTGATCCGGAGAAAGGGTATCATTTTGAAATTGTGTGTCCTGATGTAAGAAAGGCAGAACAGTTACAGGTGATCATTCGTAGTTTTTCAGTAGATGCTAAGATCGTACAGCGCAAGAAATCATATGTGGTCTATGTGAAGGAAGGTGCGCAGATCGTGGACATGCTTGCAGTTATGGAGGCTAACGTAGCATTGATGGACCTGGAGAACATCCGTATACTGAAAGAAATGAGAAATTCTGTAAACAGAAAAGTTAACTGTGAAACTGCGAATATTAATAAAACCGTAAATGCAGCTGTCAAGCAGATAGAGGACATCAGGCTGATTCAGCAAAGAATGGGATTTGAACAGCTTAATGAGGGGCTTGCACAGATTGCAGAACTCCGGATGCAATATCCGGAAGCTACATTAAAAGAATTAGGAATGATGTTGAGCCCGCAGGTGGGCAAATCGGGAGTCAATCACCGCTTGAGAAAGCTGAGTGCAATGGCTGACGAACTGCGGGAGAAAGAAGGAGGAGAATTATTATGATCAAAAAACCAATCACCATTAATTTATCCACAGGTCTGGAAGCACGTCCGGTAGCACAGCTGGTGCAGGTTGCAAGCCAGTTTAACAGTGAGATTTATGTAGAGATTGGAAAGAAACGTGTGAACGCAAAGAGCATTATGGGCATGATGACTCTTGGACTTGATGCGGGAGAAGAAATTACATTATCTGCAAATGGTGATGATGAAGAGGCTGCTATGACAAGCATTGAGGAGTATTTAAGTAATCAGTAATCTCAAAATGATTTCTCAGAATATCGGACACATCCGGAAGGGAAGACCGCTTTCCGGGTGTGTTTTGTCGTATTATGGGTGATTATAAGTTGACCGTACGAAAAAAAAAGGTTATAATGAGCGAAAAGATAACTGCGAAGTGTTGAACAGTTATGCGAAAGAATAAAAATGAGGAGCGTAACAGATGTCAAAATTTCTGAAATTTATTGTACATTTTATAGTGATATGCACCATTGTCTGTGTTGTTGGTCTGGCAGTTCCGCCTTTCTTTGGAATCACAACAGAAATAATGGATGATTCCGGCAAGAAGACAAACCTGCCGATAGGATCCGTTACTTATGCAATCCCTGCGAAAGCTTCAGAAGCAGCCGTAGGCGATTTTATTCTTTATCAGAGTGATTCTAAAGCATATCGATATATGATCACAGAGATGGATAAAGAGAATAATATTTTTAAAGTGGTAGATTCTACAGATAAGGATGCAGAACCTATTACTGTTGAAGTAAAGAAGTATATTCCGAAGGTTGTCATCACGATTGGATATGTAGGATATCTTCTGACTGCTACAGAGAGTATAGAAGGTCTTATTATTCTTGGACTTGCCGTTCTTTTCCTTATCATCCTTTACATAGTTGCGGAGCTTTTGAAGAAAGAACCACAGGATGATTATGATGACACAGATACAGAACCAGGTTATGTCAAGAGCAAAAAGGAACTTAAGAAAGAAGAGAAAGCAAGAGAAAAACGCTACAAAGAAGAAGAACGTCAGATAAAGAAAGAAGAACGTGCGCGTAAGAAGGGCAAAGTGCCGGAGAGAAAGAAAATTAAGACAGGTGGCTTTGTAGATGAGATCTATGAAGACGATCTGGAACCGACACAGCCAGAACAGCCAACAGCAGTACAGGCAGCTACAAGCGAAGCACATGAACTTCTTAAAAAAGAGATTGCAGCGGCTACCGCAGATGAGCAACTCAAAACTGAAAAACCAGTGCAGCCAGTGGTGCAGCAGCCACAGGCGCGGCGGGAAGTTATTTCCGGAAAAACTGAGGTGATCGTGCCACAGGTAAAAGAACAGCTCAAACAGATGATGAGCGCTTCTGACAGAAAGCCTGTAGAGAAAGAGGAAGAAGCAGATGAAGAGAAACCTGTAGAAATCAAACGAATGGTAATTCCGTCATGGTCAGCAGCGCAGATTGCAGAGAGTGCAAAGAATCAGGGGGATGCCCCGGATATCGTGAGAGATGATGTGACAAAGGTCACATTGTTTGATTATTCTGATATCATTGCAGATGAGAAGCCTGTCAGAGCAGAAGAGCAGACAGTGGAGAAATAAAACAGAAGAATGAAATAATAATGGAACGTGTTTCTTCCTATATAATATAGAAGAAACACGTTCTTTCTATATTAATATTGATGATTATAGCTGCAAAGATCGGAGTTAATGGCTGCTGTTCGTTCTATCTTTAGTGACATACATACAATATAAAAGAGTTTGGCACGCGAACAGTAATTGACCAATGGACAGTAATGTTGACTGAATCAAGTAAGTTCCCTGCTTCGATTGCGAAAAGCAATAAGCAGTGGGTGGGACTTACTTGTATCAGGAGGAGTGCAGGCTCCTTCTGATAAACTGCGGAGCAGTTATTCGGTGTAGAGCTACGTAGCGAAGCGGATTGCGAATATCCGCTTGACTAAACATAATTATATAGAAACATCATATATGATGGATAAAAAGTCTTAAAAATATTGTACGGAATCAAATACAAAAAAAAGATAAAAAAGTGAAAAAAACACTTGCATTTTTCTGAGAGGTCGTGTATACTCTCAATTGTTGTGACATTGATAGCAATGAAGCGCGAGGTTGCTGCCACAAAGATGGCAGGTTTTCCGTGGAGCGAATGTCAAGTTTGAAAACTGACGACAAGTCACTGTACAAGTTCAGAAGACCATCCAGGGATGGCGTGTGTGGTAAAAATTCGAAAGACACACACGGAGATGTGTACAGTCGCCGCTTGTCGTACTGCTTGAAAAGTACGAATAGGAGGAGACTTTTTTTATGGCAAATCAGGTAATGAGAATCACATTAAAGGCTTATGATCATCAGTTAGTAGATGCATCAGCAGCAAAAATCATCGAAACTGTTAAAAAGAACGGAGCAATGGTAAGCGGACCGGTTCCACTTCCAACTAAGAAAGAGGTTGTTACAATCTTAAGAGCCGTTCATAAATACAAAGATTCCAGAGAACAGTTCGAACAGAGAACTCATAAGAGACTGATCGATATCCTTACACCAACACAGAAGACAGTAGATGCTCTGTCAAGACTGGAAATGCCAGCAGGTGTTAACATCGATATCAAAATGAAGACTAAATAAGGCATTGAACACTTAATGAGTATGTAATGCGAATTTAGTGAGAAAGCCCACCTCGACACTTAATGAGCGAGAGCGAATTTGGTGACGATGGTGTCTCAACTATGATAATGCTATAAGCATTAAGCTATTTACTATATGATTGCCGGTAATCGGTAATCCGCTATAAGGAGGAAGAAAGAATGAAGAAAGCTATTTTAGCTACTAAAGTCGGAATGACTCAGATCTTCAATGAAGACGGCCAGTTGATTCCGGTAACAGTTTTACAGGCTGGTCCTTGTGTCGTAACTCAGGTTAAGACAGAAGAGAACGATGGATACGAAGCAGTTCAGGTTGGATTCGGAGACATCAGAGAAAGCCTTGTTAACAAACCGGAAAAAGGACACTTTGACAAAGCTGGCGTTGCAGTAAAGAGATTCGTTAAAGAGTTCAGATTTGATAACGCTGCTGAATATACAGTAGGACAGGAAATTAAAGCTGATATCTTTGCAGACGGCGATCACATTGATGCAACAGCTGTTTCCAAAGGTAAAGGTTTCCAGGGTGCGATCAAGAGACATGGTCAGTCAAGAGGACCTATGGCTCATGGTTCCAAATATCACCGTCATGCAGGTTCCAATGGTGCTTGTTCTGATCCGAGCAAGGTATTCAAAGGAAAACACATGCCAGGTCATATGGGAAATGTTCAGGTTACTGTACAGAACCTTGAGATCGTACGCGTAGATACAGAAAATAACTTACTGTTAGTTAAAGGTGCTGTTCCAGGACCTAAGAAATCTTTGGTAACAATCAAAGAGACAGTAAAGTCCTTATAATAAGAAAGGAGGAGCACACAAATGGCAAACGTAACTGTTTATAATATGGAAGGCAACGAAGTTGGAACAATGGAACTGAATGATGCAGTATTCGGCGTAGAAGTCAATGAGCATCTTGTTCACCTTGCTGTTGTTCGTCAGCTTGCAAATAATCGCCAGGGTACTCAGAAAGCTAAAACACGTTCTGAAGTAAGCGGCGGCGGAAGAAAACCGTGGAGACAGAAAGGAACAGGTCATGCTAGACAGGGTTCCATTCGTGCACCACAGTGGACTGGCGGCGGTGTTGTATTCGCTCCGGTACCAAGAGATTATGAAGTGAAAATGAACAAGAAAGAAAGAAGAGCTGCTTTAAAATCTGCTCTGACTTCCAAAGTTCAGGACAATAAATTAGTAGTTGTTGATGCTCTTACATTAGCAGATGTTAAGACAAAGGAAATGCAGAAAGTTCTTACAAACCTGAAAGCTGAGAAAGCTCTGGTTATCACAGCAACAGATGACAAGAATGTAATCCTTTCCGCAAGAAACATCACTGATGTTCAGACTGCAACTCCAAGTACTATCAACGTATACGATGTTATGAACCACAACACCGTAATCGTAACCAAAGATGCTGTAGCATCCATCGAGGAGGTATATGCATAATGGCTGATATCAAGTACTATGACGTAATCAAGAAACCAGTGATTACAGAAAAATCTATGAATGCAATGGCTGAAAAGAAATACACTTTCTTAGTTCATCCGGAAGCAAACAAATCTCAGATCAAAGAAGCTGTAGAGAAAATGTTCGAAGGAACAAAAGTAAAGAGCGTTAACACCATGAATATGGATGGAAAGAAAAAACGCCGTGGTATGACAGTTGGAACAACTGCTAAAACCAAAAAAGCTATCGTAGCTCTGACAGAAGACAGCAAAGACATCGAAATCTTTGAAGGACTTTAATTGATGGCTTCAGCGGTACGGGTGCCACTTCGGAAGCTTTGCTTCCTCAGCCGCGTTACACGCTTATGAGTCTTCACAAGAATCCGACCTTACATGCGAGCATGACGGTCTGCTTCTTATGAATCCCCGGCACTCTGATTATCGCGAGTATACGCATTCAAAAGCGTGAGGACAAATTTGAAAGGAGAACAAAAATGGGAATCAAAAGTTATAACCCATATACACCGTCTAGAAGACATATGACTGGTTCCGATTTCTCAGAGATCACAAAATCTACACCAGAGAAATCTCTTACCGTGTCTTTAAAGAAAAACGCTGGACGTAACAACCAGGGTAAGATCACAGTTAGACACCGCGGAGGCGGAAGCAGAAGAAAATACAGAATCATCGACTTCAAGAGAAGAAAAGATGGAATCCCTGCAACAGTAGTTTCCATCGAGTATGATCCAAACAGAACAGCAAACATCGCTTTAATCTCTTATGTAGATGGCGAGAAAGCATATATCCTTGCACCGGAAGGCTTAAAAGTAGGTCAGAAAGTTATGAACGGAGCTGATGCAGAAGTTCGTGTTGGTAACTGCTTACCATTAGAGCTTATCCCGGTTGGTACTATGGTACACAACATTGAGCTTCATCCTGGAAAGGGCGGACAGATGGTTCGTTCTGCTGGAAACGGTGCTCAGTTAATGGCTAAAGAAGGCAAATACGCAACACTGCGTCTGCCATCTGGTGAAATGAGAATGGTTCCGATCGTATGCCGCGCATCTGTAGGCGTTGTCGGAAACGGAGATCACAACCTGATTAACATCGGTAAAGCCGGACGTAAACGTAACATGGGTATCAGACCTACTGTTCGTGGTTCCGTAATGAACCCGAATGACCATCCACATGGTGGTGGTGAAGGAAAGACCGGTATCGGTCGTCCAGGTCCATGCACTCCATGGGGAAAACCTGCTCTTGGTCTGAAGACAAGAAAGAAAAACAAACCGTCCAACAAGCTCATCGTAAGAAGACGCGATGGAAAAGCATTATCGAAATAATAAGGAGGATTAAGCATGTCTCGTTCACTGAAAAAAGGACCTTTTGCAGATGCCAGCTTACTTAAAAAAGTAGACGCATTAAACGCTGCAAATGACAAATCCGTTATCAAAACCTGGTCACGCCGTTCTACAATCTTCCCGTCCTTCGTAGGACACACAATCGCTGTCCATGACGGAAGAAAACACGTGCCGGTATATGTAACAGAAGATATGGTTGGCCACAAACTCGGTGAGTTCGTTGCAACCAGAACCTACAGAGGACACGGAAAAGACGAAAAGAAATCCGGTGTTCGCTAGTATTTGACTTTATATTCTGTCTGCTGCCCGTGAGACAGCGGACAGGTTAACCTGATATTGAGAGAAAAAGGAAAGGAGGCACTTTAAAATGGCAAAGGGACATAGAAGCCAGATAAAAAGAGCCAGAAATGAGAGTAATAGAGAGACAAGACCGTCTGCAAAATTATCTTACGCAAGAATTTCTGTTCAGAAAGCCTGCTACGTGTTAGATGTAATCCGCGGTAAAGATGTGCAGACAGCACTTGGTATCTTAACATACAACCCAAGATACGCTTCCAGCGTTATCAAGAAACTTCTTGAGTCAGCAATTGCAAATGCTGAAAACAACAACGGAATGAATGCAGACAACCTCTACGTTGCAGCCTGCTATGCAGATAAAGGACCTACAATGAAGAGAATTCAGCCAAGAGCACAGGGTAGAGCTTACAGAATCGAAAAGAGAACAAGCCATATCACCATCGTGCTGGATGAAAGATAAGGAGGAAAAGCATGGGACAGAAAGTTAACCCACATGGCCTTAGAGTCGGTGTTATCAAGGATTGGGATTCAAGATGGTATGCTGATGCAGACTTCGCTGATTACCTGGTAGAAGACTACAACATCAGAACATTCCTTAAAAAGAAATTATACAGCGCAGGTGTTTCCAAAATCGAAATCGAAAGAGCATCTGACAGAGTTAAGATTATCATCTACACAGCTAAACCTGGTATCGTAATCGGTAAAGGCGGCGCTGAGATCGAAAAAGTTAAAGCTGAATTAAAGAAATTCACAGACAAAAAACTTATCGTAGATATCAAAGAAGTAAAGAGACCAGACAGAGACGCTCAGTTAGTAGCAGAGAATATTGCTTTACAGCTTGAGAACCGTATCTCTTTCAGACGTGCTATGAAATCTACAATGCAGAGAACAATGAAGGCCGGAGCAAAAGGTATCAAAACATCCGTATCCGGACGTCTTGGCGGTGCTGATATGGCTCGTACAGAGTTCTACAGCGAAGGAACTATCCCGCTTCAGACACTTCGTGCAGATATTGACTATGGATTCGCAGAAGCAGACACAACATACGGCAAAGTTGGCGTAAAAGCTTGGGTCTACAATGGCGAAGTACTTCCAACAAAAGGAACTAAGGAAGGGAGCGATAAATAATGTTAATGCCAAAAAGAGTAAAACGTCGTAAACAATTCCGTGGCTCCATGAGAGGAAAAGCCCTTAGAGGTAATAAAATCAATTATGGTGAATTCGGACTTGTTGCAACCGAACCGTGTTGGATCCGTTCCAATCAGATCGAGGCAGCCCGTGTTGCTATGACACGTTACATCAAACGTGGTGGTCAGGTTTGGATTAAGATTTTCCCAGATAAACCAGTAACAGCGAAACCAGCAGAAACACGAATGGGTTCCGGAAAAGGTGCCCTTGAATACTGGGTAGCAGTTGTTAAGCCAGGACGTGTAATGTTCGAAATTGCAGGCGTTTCAGAAGAAATCGCTCGTGAAGCATTACGTCTTGCAATGCACAAGTTACCATGTAAATGTAAAATCGTTTCTCGTGCAGACTTAGAAGGCGGTGATAACAGTGAAAATTAATAAATTCGTGGAAGATTTAAAGGCAAAATCAGCTGCAGAATTAAATGAAGAATTAGTAGCTGCTAAAAAAGAACTTTTCAATCTGAGATTTCAGAATGCAACTAATCAATTAGAGAATACAAGCCGCATTAAAGAGGTTCGCAAGAACATTGCAAGAATCCAGACAGTAATTACTGAGCAGGCTAACGCTTCCAAATAATAGGAGGAAACTATCGTGGAAAGAAATCTGAGAAAAACCCGCGTGGGTAAGGTTGTCAGCAATAAGATGGACAAAACCATTGTAGTTGCTATTGAAGACCATGTAAAACATCCTCTTTACAAAAAGATCGTGAAGAGAACATATAAATTAAAAGCTCATGACGAAAACAATGAGTGCAATATCGGTGATACCGTAAAAGTTATGGAAACCAGACCGTTATCCAAGGATAAAAGATGGAGACTGGTTGAAATCGTAGAGAAAGTTAAATAAGGAGGAGACCAGTATGATCCAGCAGGAAACTAGACTGAAAGTTGCCGACAACACTGGTGCAAAAGAAATCCTTTGTATTCGTGTTATGGGCGGCTCTACAAGAAGATATGCAAGCATTGGCGATACAATTGTTGCTACTGTTAAAGATGCAACACCAGGCGGCGTTGTTAAAAAAGGTGACGTTGTAAAAGCTGTTGTAGTTAGAACTAAAAAAGGCGCTCGTCGTAAAGACGGATCTTACATCCGTTTCGATGAAAATGCTGCCGTAATCATTAAAGACGACTTAACTCCGAGAGGAACACGTATCTTTGGACCAGTTGCCAGAGAACTTCGTGAGAAGAAATTCATGAAGATCGTTTCCTTAGCTCCGGAAGTATTATAGGAGGGTGCCTAATGTCAGCTATGAAAATTAAAAAAGGTGATACTGTAAAAGTTATCGCTGGTAAAGATAATGGCAAAGAGGGTAAAGTCCTTGCAGTTAACGCAAAAGACAATACCGTTGTTGTTGAGAATATCAACAAAGTTACAAAACACAGCAAACCATCTGCTGCAAATCAGCAGGGCGGAATCATCACAAAAGAAGCTCCACTGCACATCTCCAACGTTATGCTGGTTGTTGATGGACAGGCTACAAGAGTAGGATTCCAGATGGACGGCGACAAAAAAGTCCGCGTTGCTAAAAAGACCGGTAAGGTTATCGATTAATTAAGAGAGGAGGCATGACAAGTGAGTAGATTAAAAGAAATGTACAAAAATGAGATCATGGATGCCATGACCAAAAAATTTGGATACAAAAATGTTATGGAAGTGCCAAAACTCGACAAGATCGTAATCAATATGGGTGTTGGTGAAGCCAAAGAAAACGCTAAGCTTCTTGATGCTGCAATCGCAGATATGGAACTTATCACAGGACAGAAAGCAATCGCTACTAAAGCTAAAAAATCTGTTGCTAACTTTAAAATCAGAGAGGGTATGCCGATCGGTTGTAAAGTTACATTAAGAGGAGAAAAAATGTACGAGTTCGCTGATCGTCTGATCAACCTTGCACTTCCTCGTGTACGTGACTTCCGTGGTATCAACCCGAACGCATTCGATGGCCGTGGAAACTATGCTCTGGGTATCAAAGAGCAGCTTATCTTCCCGGAAGTTGAATATGATAAAGTTGACAAAGTAAGAGGTATGGACATCATCTTCGTTACTACAGCTAAGACTGATGAAGAAGCTCGTGAATTACTGACATTATTCAATATGCCGTTTGCAAAGTAATAGGAGGAACGATTCATGGCTAAAACAGCAATGAAAATCAAACAGCAGCGCAAACAGAAATTCTCCACAAGAGAATATACACGCTGCAACATTTGTGGACGTCCACATTCTGTTTTAAGAAAATACGGAATCTGCAGAATCTGCTTCCGTGAATTAGCTTACAAGGGACAGATCCCGGGCGTTAAGAAGGCTTCCTGGTAGGAACCGGATTTAAATATAAATAAACGATCGGCTGATTTTATCAGTCCGATCATGTGTCCAAACGAGATTTTAAATTAGGTAACAATGTAAATTATTAATATATATGCACATGTAAAGTCTGAAATAAATAGGAGGAAACTAACATGACAATGAGCGATCCAATCGCAGATATGCTTACAAGAATTCGTAACGCAAACACTGCAAAACACGACACAGTAGATGTTCCGGCATCTAAGATGAAAATTGCAATTGCTAACATCCTTGTTGATGAAGGATATATTGCAAAATACGATTTAGTTGAAGATGGAGTTGTTAAAACTCTTCATAT
The DNA here is from genome assembly GCF_052064435.1 of Blautia sp. HCP3S3_B11. Taxonomy (NCBI): domain Bacteria; kingdom Bacillati; phylum Bacillota; class Clostridia; order Lachnospirales; family Lachnospiraceae; genus Blautia; species Blautia sp. HCP3S3_B11. The sequence goes on along the minus strand of NZ_JBQHVP010000005.1, from coordinate 177,566 downwards.
CACACTGAAATACGGTGAAGATAAAAACGAAAAAATCATCACTGGTTTAAAGAGAATCTCCAAACCTGGTCTTCGTATCTACGCAGGTAAGGATCAGCTTCCAAAAGTTCTTGGTGGACTTGGAATCGCAATTCTTTCTACAAACAAAGGTGTTATTACTGATAAAGAAGCTCGCAAACTTCAGGTTGGCGGCGAAGTATTAGCATTCGTTTGGTAATTTGAACCAAGATTTTTTATAGAGAGCAAACTGAAAACAGAGAGGATGTAGCATCCTCTCCGATAATCTAAGTAAGGAGGACAAACATATGTCACGAATTGGTAGACTTCCGGTTGCTATTCCTGCAGGCGTAGAAGTAACTGTCGCTGAAGGCAACGTAGTAACTGTAAAAGGACCAAAAGGAACACTCGAAAGAGCACTTCCTACAGAAATGGAAATCAAAGTTGAAGATGGTCATGTAGTAGTTTCCAGACCAAACGACTTAAAGAAAATGAAATCTCTTCACGGTTTAACAAGAAGCTTAATCCACAACATGGTTGTTGGTGTAAGCGAAGGCTATACAAAAGAGCTTGAAGTTAACGGTGTAGGTTATAAAGCAGCAAAACAGGGCAAGAAACTCACACTCAGCCTTGGATACTCTCATCCGGTAGAAATGGAAGATCCAGACGGAATCGAAACCAAAGTTGATGGTAATAAGATTATCGTATCTGGTATCAGTAAAGAAAAAGTCGGCCAGTTTGCAGCTGAGATCAGAGACAAGAGAAGACCTGAGCCATACAAAGGTAAAGGTATCAAATATGTTGATGAAGTTATCAGACGTAAAGTTGGTAAGACTGGTAAGAAATAATTTAGGAGGGTGAGAAAATGGTAAATAAGGCATCTAGAGCGAAAATTCGTGAGAATAAGCATAGAAGATTACGTCATCATTTAAACGGAACTGCAACAACACCTCGTTTAGCAGTATTTCGTTCCAACAAGCATATGTATGCTCAGATTATTGATGACACTGTAGGAAAAACTTTAGTATCTGCTTCTACTCTTCAGAAAGAAGTAAGAGCTGAGTTAGAGAACACTGATGATGTAGCAGCAGCTGCACATTTAGGAACCGTTATTGGTAAGAAAGCTGTTGAAGCTGGCATTGAAAGCGTTGTTTTCGACAGAGGAGGCTATATCTACCACGGTAAAGTTAAAGCACTGGCAGACGCAGCAAGAGAAGCTGGGCTGAAATTCTAATAAGGAGGAGCGAAACACATGAAACGTAATCTTATTGATGCTAGTCAGTTAGAATTAGAAGATAAAGTAGTATCAATCAAGCGTGTTACCAAGGTTGTTAAAGGTGGTCGTAACTTCCGTTTCACAGCTTTAGTTGTTGTAGGTGACGGCAACGGACACGTTGGTGCAGGTTTAGGTAAAGCAGCTGAAATTCCTGAAGCTATCCGCAAAGGAAAAGAGGATGCTATGAAGAAATTAGTAACAGTAGCAAGAGACGAGAACAACTCTATTACACATGACTTCGTTGGAAAATACGGAAGCGCTGAAATGCTTCTGAAGAGAGCTCCGGAAGGTACTGGAGTTATCGCCGGCGGTCCTGCCCGTGCGGTAATTGAGTTAGCTGGTATCAAAAATATCCGTACAAAATGTATGGGATCCAGAAATAAACAGAACGTTGTTCTTGCAACAATCGAAGGCTTAAGACAGTTAAAAACTCCGGAAGAAGTTGCTAGACTTCGCGGAAAATCTGTTGATGAGATTCTGGCTTAAGGAGGAAATACAAAAATGGCAAACACATTAAAAGTTACATTAGTAAAATCTCCTATTGGTGCAGTTCCGAAGCACAAAAAAACTGTTGCAGCTATGGGTCTTACAAAAATGCACAAAACAGTTGAAATGCCGGATAACGCAGCAACAAGAGGAATGATTCAGCAGGTACAGCACCTGGTAAAGGTTGAAGAAGCTTAATTGCGATTTAACCAGAGAGAACTCTGATATGGATCTGATATGAGCCTGTTATTCACAAGAGTAGCGGGAACATACAGAAACATATTCAGAAAAGATACGATCTGAACTTATAGATTTGAAATAATAATAAGGAGGTGCCAACATGGAATTATCAAACTTAAGACCAGCAGAAGGTTCTAAGCACAGCGATAACTTCAGAAGAGGCCGTGGACATGGTTCTGGAAACGGTAAAACAGCCGGTAAAGGACACAAAGGACAGTTAGCTCGTTCCGGTCACAAGAAACCGGGATTTGAAGGTGGTCAGATGCCTTTATACAGACGTCTGCCTAAGAGAGGATTCAAAAACAGAAATACAAAAGAGATTATTGCAATCAACGTTGACGTACTGAACCGTTTCGAAGATGGTGCAGAAGTTACAGCAGAAAGCTTACTTGCAAGCGGTGCAATCTCCAAGATCGCAGATGGCGTTAAAATTCTTGGAAATGGTGAGCTGACAAAGAAACTTAATGTCAAAGTAAACGCTGTCAGCGAGACTGCAAAATCAAAAATTGAAGCTGCTGGTGGTACAGTAGAGGTGATCTAATGTTTGAAACTCTTAAAAATGTTTTTAGAGTGAAAGAAATGAGACGCAAGCTGTTGTATCTGATATGGATGATTTTTATCATCCGTATCGGCTGCCAGATCCCGGTACCGGGTGTTGACAGTGACTTCTTCAAACAGTGGTTCAGCAGCAACGCCGGAGACGCATTCAATTTCTTTGATGCGTTTACTGGTGGTTCATTTGAAAGAATGTCAATTTTCGCATTGAACATCACACCTTACATCACATCTTCCATTATCATTCAGCTTCTCACAATTGCAATTCCGGCACTGGAAGAGATGCAGAGAGATGGTGAAGAGGGAAGAAAGAAGATGACTGCAATTACTCGTTATGTAACTGTAGGTCTTGCTTTATTTGAATCAATTGCAATGTCAATCGGATTCGGACGTCAGGGTATGATTCCGGATCTGAACTTCTTCAAAGGTGTTGTAGTTGTTGCCTGCCTTACGGCTGGTTCAGCTATGCTGATGTGGCTCGGTGAACGTATTACAGAAAAAGGCGTTGGAAATGGTATATCCATCGTACTTACTATTAATATCATCTCCAGAATGCCAAGCGACTTGTCATTACTGTATGAGAACTTTATCAAAGGAAAAACAATTGCAAAAGGTACTCTTGCAGGAATCATTATTGCAGCTGTTATCCTTGTAGTAGTAGTTCTGGTACTTATCCTTAACGGAGCAGAGAGAAGAATTCCGGTTCAGTATTCCAAGAAAATGGTCGGAAGAAAACTGATGGGTGGCCAGTCCACTAACATTCCGCTGAAAGTTAACACAGCAGGTGTTATCCCGGTAATCTTTGCATCCTCCATTATGTCTTTCCCGACTGTAATTGCACAGTTAACAGGAAAAGGTAATGGTACAGGAATCGGAAGTGAGATTCTTCGTGGTCTTTCTTCTAATAACTGGTGTAATCCGAAACAGCTTCAGTATACATGGGGTCTGCTTCTTTACATCGTACTTTGTGTTTTCTTTGCATATTTCTACACTTCCATCACATTCAATCCGCTGGAAGTTGCAGACAATATCAAAAAGCAGGGTGGATTTATTCCAGGTATTCGTCCTGGAAAACCTACGTCAGATTATTTGACTAATATCTTAAATTATATTATATTTATAGGTGCAGTAGGTCTTATTATTGTGTGCGTGATCCCATTCATCTTTAATGGTGTATTTGGGGCAAATGTTTCATTCGGTGGAACATCCATCATCATCGTTGTTGGTGTTATCCTCGAAACTGTGAAGCAGATTGAGTCACAGCTTCTCGTACGTAATTACAAAGGCTTCCTGAACAATTAAAAATGAGAGGTTGTGGTGCATTGCATCACAGCCTTGATTTGCTAAAAAAGAAAACGGAGGGTATATCTTATGAAAATTATTATGTTGGGTGCACCGGGAGCAGGAAAAGGAACTCAGGCGAAGAAAATTGCTGCGAAATATCAGATTCCGCACATCTCCACAGGAGATATTTTCCGCGCAAACATTAAGAATGGGACAGAACTGGGTAAAAAAGCAAAAACTTATATGGATCAGGGACTTCTTGTACCTGATGAACTGACCTGTGATCTGGTTGTAGACAGAATTCAGCAGCCGGACGCGGCAAATGGTTATGTGCTGGATGGTTTTCCAAGAACAATTCCTCAGGCAGAGTGTTTAACAGAGGCTCTGAATAAACTGGGAAGTAAAGTTGACTATGCAATCGATGTGGATGTTCCGGATTCCAATATTGTAAACCGTATGTCCGGAAGACGTGCCTGCTTAAAATGCGGTGCTACTTATCATGTTGTACATGCTGCACCGAAGGTAGAGGGTGTTTGTGATACCTGTGGAGAGAAACTGGTTCTTCGTGATGATGACCAGCCTGAAACAGTTCAGAAACGTCTGAATGTATATCATGAGCAGACACAGCCGCTGATCGATTATTATACTAAAGAGGGAATTTTAAAATCAGTAGATGGCACAAAGGATCTCGAAGAAGTTTTCGCAGATATTGTTGCCATCCTGGGAGAGTAATCGGGTGTTTTTAAACACCATCTGGAGGTAAAATGTCGGTTTCTATCAAGACAGAACATGAAATTGAACTTATGAGAGAGGCAGGACATCTGCTTGAGAAAGTGCATGATGGCCTGATCCCGTACATTAAACCGGGAGTGAGCACCAAGGAGATTGACCGTATCGGAGAACAGATGATACGTGATATGGGCTGTATCCCGAATTTCCTGAACTACGGAGGTTTTCCGGCATCATTTTGTATCAGTCTGAATGATGAAGTAGTTCATGGAATCCCTTCTGAGGAGAAGATTATTCAGGAGGGAGATCTTGTAAAGATTGATGCCGGTCTTATTTATAAGGGGTATCATTCTGATGCAGCGAGAACTTATGCGGTCGGTGAGGTTTCACCGGAGGCGCGTAAGCTGATGGATGTGACCAGAGAGTGTTTCTTTGAAGGACTTAAGGTTGCTCGTGCAGGAAATCATCTGAATGATATTTCCAAGGCAATCGGCGCACACGCTGCAAAATATCATTACGGAATTGTCCGTGACCTGGTTGGACATGGAATCGGCACTCACCTTCATGAGGATCCGCAGATCCCGAATTTTCCGCAGAAGAGAAGAGGAGTTCGTCTGATGCCGGGTATGACACTTGCTGTAGAGCCTATGATCAATCTGGGACGTGCAGATGTGGCATGGCTGGATGATGAGTGGACTGTTGTAACTATGGATGGTTCTTTGTCTGCTCATTATGAGAATACGATTCTTATTACAGACGGAGATCCGGAGATTCTGACTCTTACGAAATAATTGGACGACATACAGGAGGTTTAAAATGTCAAAAGCAGATGTAATCGAAGTGGAAGGCACTGTTCTGGAGAAGCTGCCTAATGCGATGTTTAAAGTGGAACTGGAGAACAAACATGTGGTGCTTGCACATATCAGTGGAAAGTTACGTATGAATTTTATTCGTATTCTTCCTGGAGATAAAGTTACGATTGAATTGTCTCCGTATGATCTGTCTAAGGGCAGAATTATCTGGAGAGATAAATAGGAAGATTATAGTTATACTGCTAAGAGAGTTGGAGAAATCTGGCTCTCTTTTTTATTTATATAAAGGGACGCAAAAATAATTCATTTCCTGTGCGATTTCGGTGTCTAAGATATTCTAAGTATTTAAAAATCTGCTAAAAGCATGAGAAGAAAAGTCTGGATTACTCGCTGCGCTCAGACAGTGACTTTTCTTCTCATAACGCAGATTTTTAAGTACTAAGAATATCTAAGACGCCTGCAAATGCACAGGAAATGAATTATTTTTCTATGCTGGTTATTGGTAAGTGAGGGGAGTGTTTTTGTGGGTAGGAGTTAGAATTTTTCTGGAGATATAGAAGAGATGTAGATATAGATAGAGATAAATGTAGAGATATATGAAATATGACGTAGTAATTATTGGCGCCGGACCTGGCGGCATTTTTCTGTTTATAAATTGATGAAACAAAATGAAAATCAAAGGTAGTAGTTGAGTGAGGGATGGAAAGTTGTGGATTTGGGGCAGGATGGGGATGAAATTGAGATGTTATGTGCGTGAAAATGGGGGAGAAAATGAAAAAATGCGATTTTACGCAAAAAAGTGCTTGCATTTTATATTTTGGTGTGATAATATGTAAGCCGAACGCGTGAGTAGTATGTATTTGTGCGCTCAAAAAACTGCAGATTTTAATGAATTTACGGAAGGAGGATTTCCAGTGAAAGTAAGATCATCTGTAAAGCCGATCTGCGAAAAATGCAAGATCATTAAAAGAAAAGGATCTATCAGAGTAATCTGTGAGAATCCAAAACACAAACAGCGTCAGGGTTGATTGACAGTTTAAAGTTTGTGTAACGTGCGGCTGCAGTGTGAGACGCCCGGAAGGGTTGTTCAGACTGTTAAGATAGTTTTAGCATGTATTGCCTAATACCGAGAGGCAACGTTGGCCCGTTGGCCGCAGTAATTCGGAAAGGCTGCTTTTCGCCAATTGCAGCTGGGTGTTTTACCGAGGCACCCCAATTAGGAACTAAGAAATAAGAAAGTGAAGTGACAGATACATCCCATTTCACCTTACAGGAGTGTATTTTACGAATGTAAGTGATGTACAGGCATCAGGGACTTTCAAAGTAGAAGATGGAGGAAACAGTACATGGCTCGTATAGCTGGTGTAGACTTACCAAGAGAAAAACGTATTGAAATCGGTCTTACCTACATTTATGGTATTGGTAGACCAAGCGCAGACAAAATCCTTGCAAAGGCAGAAGTTAATCCTGACACACGTGTCAGAGATCTGACTGATGACGAAGTAAAGAGACTCAGCGCAGTTATTGATGAAACAATGACAGTAGAAGGTGACCTTCGTAGAGAAATCGCCCTCAACATTAAGAGACTGCAGGAAATCGGATGCTACAGAGGTATCCGTCATCGTAAAGGACTTCCGGTTCGTGGTCAGAAGACTAAGACCAATGCAAGAACACGTAAAGGTCCTAAGAGAACAGTAGCTAATAAGAAGAAATAAATAAAGCTTTAAACATCTGATAAGCGTAAGCTGATCTTATGAGGAAGCTTGCATGGTCACTTAATGAATGACGAGTAAAGCGAGGAAATGAATTTAGTGAACATGGTGTTTCTTGTAACATATATTTGATTGATAAATAGGAAAGTGTAGGTTAGTTTTAAAATGGCTAAAGTGACTAAGAAAGCGACTATAAAACGTCGTGTCAAGAAAAACGTTGAACACGGACAGGCACATATTCAGTCTTCTTTCAACAATACAATTGTTACTCTGACTGACAATGAAGGAAACGCTCTTTCATGGGCAAGTGCTGGTGGTCTTGGATTTAGAGGTTCAAGAAAATCTACTCCTTATGCAGCACAGATGGCAGCTGAGACTGCAACAAAAGCTGCACTTATTCATGGTTTAAAAACTGTAGACGTTATGGTAAAAGGACCAGGATCAGGACGTGAAGCTGCAATCCGTGCCCTTCAGGCTTGCGGACTGGAAGTAACAAGCATCCGTGACGTAACTCCGGTACCACACAATGGTTGCCGTCCACCAAAACGCAGAAGAGTCTAATTTAGGAGGTATTTGAGAAATGGCAGTAAATAGAGTGCCTGTTCTGAAAAGATGCAGATCCCTTGGCCTGGATCCGATTTATTTAGGAATTGATAAAAAATCCACAAGACAGTTAAAACGTGCTAATCGTAAAATGTCTGAGTATGGTTTACAGTTAAGAGAAAAACAGAAAGCAAAATTCATCTACGGAGTTCTGGAAAAACCTTTCCACAACTACTACAACAAAGCTGACAGAATGCCGGGACAGACTGGTGCAAACCTTATGATCCTTCTTGAGAGCAGACTTGACAATGTTGTATTCCGCATGGGATTTGCAAGAACAAGAAAAGAAGCTCGTCAGATCGTTGACCACAAGCATGTACTTGTAAACGGAAAATGTGTAAACATTCCTTCCTACCTTGTAAAAGCTGGTGACGAGATCGAAATCAGAGAGAAATCCAAAGGTTCTGAAAGATACAAAGGTATCCTTGAAGTAACTGGTGGACGTCTTGTTCCGGAATGGATTGATGTAGATCAGGAGAATTTAAAAGGAACTGTAAAAGAACTTCCTAACAGAGAAGCAATCGACGTTCCTGTAAACGAGATGCTTATCGTCGAGTTGTACTCCAAGTAATCCATAGGATTATATCGTAGAAGATTACCTAGTAATATTTCTGCATTATGCGATTCAGTGGCTGATTTTATCATCCGCTGAATTGTAGTATTTGAATGAATACCCTCAAACTTTTATTAACCCAGAAGGAGGGAACCTTATAGTGTTTGATTTTAATAAACCTAAAATCGAGATTACCGAATTATCTGAAGATAAAAAATTTGGCAGATTCGTAGTTGAGCCTCTGGAAAGAGGATATGGAACTACACTTGGAAATTCTTTAAGAAGAATTATGCTGTCTTCCCTGCCGGGTGCAGCTGTAAGCCAGGTTAAAATTGATGGTGTGCTTCACGAATTCAGCTCCATTCCGGGCGTAAAAGAAGACGTAAGTGATATTATCATGAATCTGAAGAGCCTTGCTATTAAGAACCACAGCACGGACAATGAGCCTAAGACTGCATACATTGAGTGTGAAGGCCAAGGTGTTGTAACTGCAGCTGATATTCAGGCTGATCAGGATATTGAGATCATGAATCCTGATCAGGTAATTGCTACCTTAAATGGTGGTAAGGACTGCAGACTTGCTATGGAGCTTACTATTACAAAAGGCCGTGGATATATCAGTGCTGACAAAGGTAAATCTGATGATATGCCTATCGGTGTACTTGCAGTTGATGCAATCTACACTCCTGTAGAAAGAGTTAACATGATTGTAGAGAATACTCGTGTTGGCCAGGTAACCGATTACGATAAGCTGACACTGGATGTGTACACAAACGGTACACTTGATCCGGACGAGGCTGTAAGCCTTGCAGCAAAAGTATTAAGCGAGCACTTAAGCCTTTTCATTGACCTTTCCGAGAATGCAAAGACCGCTGAGGTTATGATCGAGAAAGAAGACAATGAGAAAGAAAAAGTTCTGGAAATGAGCATTGATGAACTTGAGTTATCTGTTCGTTCCTATAACTGCTTGAAGAGAGCCGGCATTAATACGGTTGAAGAATTATGTAACAAGACTTCTGATGATATGATGAAGGTTCGTAACCTTGGACGTAAATCATTAGAAGAAGTTCTTGCGAAACTGAAAGAGCTGGGATTACAGCTTCAGCCTACAGAAGAGTAAGAACATCTAACGAAAAGATATTATACGGTGGGAATGCCTAAGCAGTCGGACAGTAAGACCGAACAAGCGTGCCCGGCTGTCCCACAGATGGAGGAAAATTAAATGGCAAAATATAGAAAATTAAGCAGAACTTCTGATCAGAGAAAAGCATTACTGAGAAATCAGGTAACAAATCTGTTATACAATGGAAAAATCGTTACTACAGAAGCTAAGGCAAAAGAAATCCGTAAAATCGCTGAGAGCCTTGTAGCTATGGCTGTTCGTGAAAAAGATAACTTCGAAACTGTTACTGTAACTGCTAAAGTAGCTCGTAAAGACGCTGAAGGCAAGAGAGTAAAAGAAGTTGTTGACGGAAAGAAGAAAACTGTATACGATGAAGTACAGAAAGAGATCAAGAAAGATGCTCCTTCCAGACTTCACGCTCGTCGTCAGATGATGAAAGTTTTCTATCCAGTTAAAGAAGTACCTGCAAAAGGCGCTGGAAGAAAGAAAAACACAAAAGACGTAGATATGGTTGCTAAGATGTTCGATGAGATCGCTCCAAAATACGCTGACCGTAACGGTGGTTACACAAGAATCGTTAAGATTGGACCGCGTAAAGGCGATGCTGCAATGGAAGTACTGATCGAGTTAGTATAATTATATCTGACTTATATTTGTCCAAACGATAATGAGACTGCATATATATGGTGTCGGCCATGTATGTGCAGTTTTTATTTTATCTGAAATTAGCGGATTTTTTTGCTATTTATTGCCCTTGATTATTTATGCCAGATAGCGTAAAATCGTAGAGTATATAAATGTTGAGTTAACCGAATCAAGTAAGTCCCCTGCTTCAATTGCGAAGAGCAATAAGCAGTTACTTAATATTCGCTGTACTAGATGAGGAATACAAATGACAGCCAGGAGAATAAGAAATTGAGCCAGAATGCTACAAAGAAAAAATCAGGATTAGGTTATTACATCAGATTATTTCTGCTGTTAGTAGAATTACTGGCTGTTACACTTTTCCTATGGGGGAATGATATCAATTCCATATCTGCCACTACCCCTGAATTTAAATGGGAGAATTATAAGACGATCGCACATGCCTTAGGCGGTATTGGCGATAAGACATATTTAAATTCAAAAGAGAGTTTCCTGACGAGTTATCAGATGGGATGCAGATTATTTGAAGTCGACCTTGTGAAGACTTCTGACAATGTCTGGGTATGTCGCCATAGCTGGAATCAATCATTGGATCAGTGGGAAGGCGTTGGAAAGAATGTGTTGTCCTCAGAAGAGTTTATATCCAGACCTATCTGTGGAAAATATACTCCGATGACATTTAAAGATTTGTTAATGTTGCTGAGTGATTATCCGGATGCGTTTGTGATGCTGGATTCTAAGCAGTATTCTGTCCGGAATTACCAGAAAACACTTGAAGATTATGCCGATTATATCGAATTAGCTCAGGAGGCAGGTGTTCCTGATGTGATGGGACAGGTCATACCGGAAATTTACAATCAGGCCATGTTCGCAGGAACTGCGCTGCTATATAATTTTCCTGCTTATATTTATTCGTTATGGCAGGAATATTCCAAAGAAGATCTGACAGAGATTGCAGCATTTTGCAAAGAGAAAAATATTCAGGCAGCAACGGTTTATTATAAATACTGGTCAGAGGAAGTCCAGGAGATTTTTGACAAAAAAGGAATAAAGCTATATATTTATACTGTAAATAATCTGAAGGAAGCGCAGGGTTATATACAGAAAGGTGCGGCCGGTGTGTGTTCGGATTATCTGCAGGATACAGATTTTGAATAAAACAACTGTTTATTATTGTTTTGGAAATCCTGACGGTTTTCACCGACCGTATCGGCAAGATTGTTTCAAGAATCAACTTGTCGGTACAGCGAAATAATAACGGTGATCATATTATAAAGGAAATATAATACACAATGAAAATAAGAGTAATGGCTGCTGTTTTGGCAGCGAAATTTGTAGGATATGTATGTAAGAAAATGGGAAGACAGGGTGTAACCTGGGCGGGAAAAGTGGCAATTAAGATTTGTCCGGATATCCTGGAGCAGCTTTCTTCGCAGGTGAGAAAGGCAATCTTTGCAACCTGCGGTACTAATGGAAAAACAACTACCAATAATATGCTTTGTGCGGCATTAGAGGCGGAGGGACAGAAGGTAATCTGTAACCATACAGGCTCCAATATGCTTAATGGTGTTGTGGCAGCTTTTGTATTGGCGGCGAAATGGAATGGAAAGATTGACGCAGATTATGCCTGCATTGAGGCTGATGAAGCGTCGACCAGACATATTTTTCCGAGAATCAAACCAGATTATATGCTTTTGACAAATCTTTTCCGAGATCAGCTTGACCGTTACGGTGAGATTGATATTACCATGAATATTCTGGAAGAAATGATGCGTAAAGTGCCGAAAATGCAGATCATTGTAAATGGTGATGATGCATTATCCGCATACCTTGCCATGGATTCAGGAAATTCATATGTAACTTATGGAATCAGCAAGCCTGTGATCAAATCTGCAGCAAACGAGATCAGAGAGGGACGTTTCTGTAAATGCTGCGGTGAGAAGCTGGAATACAGATTCTATCATTATAGCCAGCTTGGAGATTATTACTGCCCGAAATGTGGTTTTGCAAGACCTAAGCTGAATTTTGATGCAGAGGATGTAAAGGTTGGTGACCAGCTGAGCTTTAATGTAGAAGGAAAGCATATTGTGGCAAACTATAAGGGCTTCTACAATGTATATAATATACTGGCAGCATATGCCGGTGTGAGAACGGCGGGATTTGATGGAACACATTTTGAGGATATGCTTAGCAAGTTCAATCCGGAGAATGGCCGTATGGAACAGTTCCGCATCAAAGGTACCGGAGTGACATTAAATCTTGCCAAGAATCCGGCGGGATTTAACCAGAATATTTCTGCGGTGATGCAGGATCAGTCTCCAAAAGATATTATTATCACAATCAATGATAATGCGCAGGATGGAACAGATATTTCCTGGCTCTGGGATGTAGACTTTGACCTCCTTGGCAATTCCACAGTAAAATCTATTACGGTAAGCGGAATCCGCTGTCAGGATATGCGTCTGCGTCTGAAATATGTAGATATTCCGTCTATTCTGGAGGGAGAGGTAGAGAAAGCCATCCGGGACAGAGTAGAGGATGGTGTGGGTAATCTGTATGTATTGGTAAATTATACAGCATTGTTTAGTACCAGAAACATTCTGAAGAAACTGGAGGGCGAGAAATAATGAAAATCACGATTGGACATTTATATCCGGATCTTCTGAATCTTTATGGCGACAGGGGAAATATTCAGTGCCTGATGAAGCGATGCCTGTGGAGGGGAATAGAAGCAGAGACGATTCCATTTGAGCTGGATGATAAAATAGACTTCTCAAAGCTTGATATCGTACTTCTCGGCGGCGGCTCAGACAGAGAGCAGATGATCGTATGTGAGAAGCTCCAGGAGATTCAGCCGGACTTTAAGGCTTATGTGGAGGATAATGGCGTTGTCATTGCAATCTGCGGTGGTTATCAGCTGCTTGGAAAGTATTATAAAACAGAACAGGGGAATATAAAAGGCCTTGATCTGGTAGATCTTTATACAGAGCAGGGCGAAGGAAGACTGATCGAGAATATCGTTCTGCAAAGTGACTTGTTTGACATGCCAATTGTAGGATTTGAAAATCATGGTGGCAGAACCTGCATCAATGGCAATAAACCATTAGGAAAAGTGCTTTATGGAAAAGGCAACGATGGCCGGTCAGGATACGAAGGAGTAGTATATAAAAATGTGATTGGAACTTATCTGCACGGACCGTTACTCCCGAAGAATCCACAGCTTGCGGACTGGCTTATCAGACATGCGCTGGAAAGAAAGTATGGAAAAGAAGTAGAACTTACACCATTGGATGACAGTCAGGAAAAAGAAGCAAATGACTATATATACCATAGATTTGTGAGAGGATAATTATGGCGAAATCATGTAATCAAAAAGGAAAAATCCTGTATCTGGAGAGAATGTTATCTGAAACTACCGGTGAGAAGCCGGTTTCCATGCAGGAAATTCTGACAAAGTTAGAAGAACGGGGAATACGCGCAGAGCGAAAGAGTATCTATGATGATCTGGAGACTTTACGTGATTTTGGAATGGAAATACACTATAGAAGAGGCCGCGAAGGCGGATATTTTACAGAAAATACGAAAAAAACAGAAGAAGGTTCCTCAGCTATAACCAATGAAGGTGAAGAGACGAAACATCAGGAAGCGGTGTCAGAGACAGGAGAAATAACAGCAAAAGCGACAGCTCAGAAAGAGCAGACTCTGTCAGGACGTGTTCCGGCACCGGTACCTGATCAGAATGCCGAGAATAAGAAAGAGCTGAAGCTTATATGTCAGAACTCGGCAAAAAAGAAAATCCTGCGTACATTTGGTCCGGAAGTTGTCTACAAGGAAAAAGGAGTAGATAGTTTTACTGTGACAGTCGAGGCAGGAGTCGACAAGGCATTATTTGGCTGGCTGGCTTCAATGGGCAGAAACGTACATATCCTGAAGCCTAAGAAAGTGGCCGTTGCCTATCGTGACTATCTCAAAAACATTGCGAGGGATTATAAGGGAATTGACAAATAAGCCGATAAATAAAGATAGAAAGGATCATGTTATGAAAAGAAGAGCAACTGCTATTCTGCTTGGAATAATGGTATCCTCCATGTTCCTGTCCGCATGTGAAAAGAATGATGCAAAAGAAGCAGCTAATGAAAGTGTCCAGGTAGAAGAAGAGGGCGTAGGTGAGGTAACAGAGGAAGGCGGGAAAGTAGAAGCAGAAAATAAACAGACCTCTGATGCTGATGACAGTAGCAAAACAGAGGGCAGCGAAGAATCAGAAGAAAAGAATTCAGATGCGTCTGAGAGCGAATCCGCAGGCAAGGATTCTTCTGAGAATAATTCGGATCAGTCAGACGATTCTTCAGACGATGAGGTGACAGAAGCTCCGGCTGGAAAAATCGGAGTGCTCCTTTCAGAAGAAGATGAGAATGCAAAGATTGACAGTGCGGCAATGACTTCGCAGATTGCAGATGGTGGATATGAGGCTGATGTTAAGAATGCAAACGGAGATTCAGCACTTCAGATTTCTCAGATACAGGAGTTCATTGATGAGCAGGTTTCAGCTCTTATTATTGATCCTGTAGATCCATATGGCCTGACAGATATCTTAAAAACTGCAAAGGAGCAGGAGATACCAGTTATTTCCTATGATACATTGATTCGCGATACTGCAGATATTAATTATTATGCTTCATATGATACCAGAGCAATCGGAAAAGATATTGCTGCTGAAATAGTCAAGAAGATGGATCTGGATAAGGCAAGGGAAGATAAGAAATCTTATACCATAGAATTTCTTATGGGATCTCCGGATGACAACAGTGCGCTGTTTTTGTGCAATGGAATCCAGGAAGGACTTCAGGAATATCTGGATGATGGAACTCTTGTATGTAAATCAGGAAATACATCATTTGATGACACTGCGATCATGAGATGGAGTGAGACATCTGCAAAGTCAAAGCTGGAATCGATAATAAAAGAGTTCTATATGGAAGAGAAAACACCAGATATTATCTGTACAGCGTATGATGAATTTGCATATGCAGCAGAGGAAGTACTAAGCGATAATGATCTGGAATCTGGAAGCGAAGAATGGCCGATGATCACTGGCTATGGCAGTGAAGTTCGGGTAGTAAAAGATATTGCAGCAGGTAAGATGTCGTTTACCATGTTTATGGATCGTGAAGAGCTTGCGAAGGGCGCAGCTCAGATGGCAATTGATTATCTGACGGGTGAGAAAGTTGATGTAAAAGATTATTCACAGTATGATAATGGTATGAAAATTGTGGGAACATTTACCTGTGGAGCGCAGGTGATCGATAAAGATAACTATCAGATTCTGGTGGATAACGGAACTTATACAGAAGATGAACTTGCGCCTGATCCAACGCTGACACCAGAGGCAACGCCAACGTCAGAGGCAACACCAACCCCTGAGGTAACTGATACACCAGAAGCAACATCAACCCCGGAAGATTCGTCGAAAGATGATTCGGAAGCGAAAACAACACCAACACCAGCTCCGGAGACTACACTGAAGCTGGCAAAAGATTAAAGAACAGATAAAACATCGAATCAGAAAGTGGCAAAAATATTACAGCCTACTCTGTGTACAGTAATACAAAAATTAATAGGGAAATATAAAAAGGCAGGAGAGATAGAAGAAACTATCTTTTCTGCCCTAAAAAAATGAAAATTACAGGAGAAAAATTATTCTCTGAATGTTAAAGAATCGTCAGACATAGAATCGATGATTGCAAGAGGCTCCAGACGGATTCCCATATCACGAATCTGCTGGCCGCCATGCTGGAAACCTTTCTCAATTACAATGCCGGCACCTTCAAGTGTAGCCCCTGATTTCTTAACGATATCGATCAGACCGAGAAGTGCACATCCATTGGCAAGAAAGTCATCAATCAGAAGAACATGATCTTCCGGACCAAGGAATTTCCTGGAAAGGATAACATCGTATACTTTCTTGTGAGTAAAAGACTCTACCTTAGTTGTGTACATTTCTCCATCCAGATTGACACTCTGTGCTTTCTTTGCGAAAACGACAGGTACATCAAAGTACTGAGCTGTGATACAGGCAATGCCGATACCGGATGCTTCAATTGTAAGGATTTTGGTAATTGGACAGTCAGAGAAGCGGCGTTTGAACTCTTTGCCGATTTCATTGATAAGAGTGATATCCATCTGATGATTCAAGAAGCTGTCTACTTTTAAAATATTTCCCGGTTTTACAATTCCATCCTTAAGAATTCGGTCTTTTAAAAGTTTCATAGATTTCTCTCCTTTATATATGTAATTTTGCAGTTACTGAATATAACAAATATGCCGGAAGATAATAAAATCTGACGGCAATAGATATACAGTAACATTTGCTATTTTGATAATTATAGATTATCATACGCTATAATTTGATTTCATGCAATTATTTTTGACAAAAAATCTAAAAATAATTATAATGAGTTCAAAATGGATGCACAAAAATATTTCAAACAATATAATTTAACCGATAAACTGCGGAGCAGTTATTCGGTTATGAATTTGTAAGTCAAAATAAATTACAAATATTCAAATACAGAAAGTGGAAAGATAATGAAAGAATATGAATTAATATGGGAAATTTTTAATAAATGTCCGCGCAATCAGATGCGGGATGTTTTTGTGGAAGAACTGGAACTGGACGATCCGGAAGAATACATTAAGAACAAATTTAAGGGTAAAGAGGTTTCTTACGAGAAAACCGTACTGGAAGATGGTACGATTATTTTTGATATCATAACTTCTCAAATAAAACAGCGCTGTTCCTTTACAGAAATTTGATAAATGTGGTATAATATTATTTACGTGTTACTGGACGCGGAGTTAACAGTAATATTTATGCTGTACAGACAGTAAAGCAGATGGAACTGTATCTTTGAATATATGATCCGTCTGATAGATAATCCGGTTATTGTTCGCATTCCGATACTGACAATGGAGTGAAGAGTAACGTAATCAGATTATTCTGAGAAAGAAAGGAAACTATTATGGGTGAAGAACAAAAGACACATGTACATGTGCTTGAGGATGGTACAGTAGTTGAGCATTCTCATGGAGAGCATGTACATCACCATAGTCATGCGCATACAAAAGCAGTATTGAATCGTATGTCTAGGGCAATCGGGCACATGGAGTCTATCAAACGTATGATAGAAGAAGGACGAGACTGCAGTGAAGTTCTGATACAGCTTTCAGCAGTAAAATCTGCCATTAATAATACAGGCAAGATTATCCTGCAGGATCATATTGAGCATTGTATTGTAGATGCAGTGGAACATGGTGACAAAGATGCGATTAAGGAACTTGAGATTGCAATCGATAGATTTATGAAATAAACGGTCGCTTCAGTGTATGGATGAGAGTATCATTTTATTGAAAACTGTTAGCTGCTGTTCAGCCTGTTCTTAGTAATATGGTTGACGGGACAGTGGCATGCGAACAGAAATCGAAAAATGACAGAATAAAAAGTAATATGCGTACTTACATGGTACGTAAATATAAAGGAGAATGTAACTATGGCAAAAGAATGTAGCAATACTTCATGTGACAAATCAAGCTGTGAGGGCTGTTCTTCCAAAGCAAACGGACCACAGAGTTTCCTTGCGGAAATGAATGCTCACTCAAATGTAAAACGTGTGATCGGAGTAGTCAGTGGCAAAGGCGGCGTAGGTAAATCCTTCGTAACAGGTTCTCTGGCAAATATGATGGCAGCTCAGGGATACAAGGTAGGTATTCTGGATGCTGATATCACAGGTCCGTCTATCCCGAAAATGTATGGATTAAAAGGCGCAGCAATGGCAAATGATGAAGGCATTTATCCAATGATCACGAAGAACGGAATCAAGGTAATGTCCATCAACCTTCTGCTTCCTACAGAAGATACTCCAGTAATCTGGAGAGGACCGGTTCTTGCAAATATGGTAAAACAGTTCTGGACAGACGTTATCTGGGGCGATGTAGACTATCTGTTTGTGGATATGCCCCCTGGAACAGGTGATGTTCCATTGACTGTATTCCAGTCCCTGCCAATCGAAGGAATCGTGATCGTAACTTCACCACAGGATCTAGTTAAGATGATCGTAAAGAAAGCCTTCAACATGGCTGGAATGATGAAAATCCCGGTACTGGGAATCGTGGAGAACTACAGCTATGTGAAATGTCCGGACTGCGGAAAAGAGATCAAAGTATTTGGTGAGAGCCATATTGACGAGATTGCAGCAGAGCTGAACGTTCCGGTACTTGGAAAAATGCCAATCGATATAGACTATGCGACAAAGGCAGACGGCGGTTTCTTTGCAGCAATTGACAATCAGTATATTACAGATGCTTTGGCAGTTATGCCGAAATAAGGCAGCTGTTAAAAAATTTAATCATGGTTATCAGATAATCTGATACAGACAAGTCCCCTGTTTGGTATTGCTTTTTGCAAACTGACAGGGGATTTATCTTGATAAAACAAAGTGTGTATACGCTCTAAAATATTTCTATAAAACGTTCTGCAGCCTGTGAAACAGATAGATTATCATGCTGTGCAAGCACAAGCTGGCGTTTGGGCAGAGGCTCTTTTAATGACAGAGGTGTCAGGTGATCATTTTCTTTTAGCATATAATCAGGGATGCAGGCAATACCAAGTCCGATCCGTGCCAGATCCAGAAGCAGGTCATTGCTGTTTAACTCTACTTCCGGAAGAAGCTTGAGATTGTGGGCGGCAAATGCCTCGTGCAGATATTCACTGGTCGTGCTTTTCTGGGAGAGCATAAGAATGGGATATTTTAATAGCTCCTGTAATTTAGTCTGTACGATATGCACAGGAAAGTAGTCTGTGTTTGCAACAAATACATCCTGAAATTCTTTTAATATACGAATCCGAAAATGACTGCCAAGCCTGGAATTTGGGTAGTTACATACAATCAGATCAGCCTGGCCTTTTTCCAGAAGCTCCACGCAGCCGATAGAAGTGCTGTTGATAACTTTGATCCTGACATCTGGATACATCTGATGAAATTTCTGCAGATAGTCAATAAGAAAATAGCGGCAGATCGTGTCACTGGCGGCAATGCGCAGCTGGCCTTTTATCAGATTATCGCCGGACAGGAGTGACTCTCCTTCATCCAGAAGCTGCAAAGCTGGTTTTACATGCTGAAGCAATAGCTCACCTTCGGGAGTCAGTACTACCTTCTTGGTACTTCGGATAAAAAGTGTCTGATTTAATTTTTTCTCCAAAGTTTTGACAGACTGGCTGACGGCTGACTGAGAGATAAATAACTGTCTGGAGGCCTCGGAGAAACTTAATGTGGTGGAAACATAGTAAAAAACTTTATATAGTTCCAGATTGATATCCATGGTTTTACTCCTTTTCTTATTGTTTACAATATTTATTAGATATACAGATAAATGATATAAGATATATTAATTTTACTAATGATATTTCTTATGATACTATATAGAAAGCAAATGTTCAAGCTGTGATGGCAGGCGTAAAAAGTATATTGCTTTATATACAGCAATGTGTATTTAACCGAATCAAGTAAGTCCCCTGCTTCAATTGCGAATATCCGATTGACAAGAGAGATGCATGCAGATCGCAGAAGGAAGGATTGCAACAGCAGATGTATGAGAATATGATACACAGAAGAAAGGAGTTTCTATTATATTATGAGTAACGTAAGACGTGTCTATGTAGAAAAGAAACCGGCCTTCGCTGTACAGGCAAAGGAATTAAAACATGAGGTCAGCAGCTATCTGGGAATTAAATCTGTAACAGCAGTACGTGTGCTGATCCGCTATGATGTAGAAAATATTTCTGATGAAGTTTTTGATAAAGCATGCAAAACTGTTTTTGCAGAGCCACCTGTAGATGATTTATATCTGGAGAATTTTGAGGCAGCAGAAGGCTCCCGCATCTTCTCTGTAGAATTTTTACCGGGACAGTTTGACCAGAGAGCAGATTCTGCTGTTCAGTGTGTACAGTTCCTGGATGAGAATGCACAGCCTATCATTCGTTCCGCAACTACTTATGTAATTGAAGGAACTATCACAGATGAAGAATTTGATGCTATCAAGCATCACTGCATCAACCCTGTAGATTCCCGTGAGACAGGTCTGCAGAAACCGGAAACACTGGTAACTGTTTTCCCGGAACCGGAAGATGTTAAGATTTTTGACGGATTTAAGGAAATGCCGGAAGCAGAATTAAAGGAACTTTATGATTCTTTAAATCTTGCCATGACATTCAAGGATTTCCAGCATATCCAGCATTATTTCAAAGAAGAAGAGAAACGTGACCCGTCCATGACAGAAATCCGTGTACTTGATACATACTGGTCTGATCATTGCCGTCACACAACCTTCTCCACAGAACTGACAGATGTAAAATTTGACGAAGGTGATTACAAAGCACCGATCGTAGATACTTACAAGAAATATCTTGCTGACAGAGAAGAACTTTACAAAGGCCGTAAGGACAAATTTGTCTGCCTGATGGACCTGGCTCTGATGGCTATGAAGAAACTGAAAGCAGAAGGAAAGCTTGCTGATCAGGAAGAATCTGATGAGATCAATGCCTGCAGTATTGTAGTTCCTGTAGATGTTGACGGTAAAGAAGAGGAATGGCTGATCAACTTCAAGAATGAGACACATAACCATCCTACTGAGATCGAGCCATTCGGTGGTGCAGCTACCTGCCTTGGCGGTGCAATCCGTGACCCGCTTTCAGGACGTACTTATGTATATCAGGCAATGCGTGTAACAGGTGCGGCAGATCCTACTGTTTCTGTAAAAGAAACTCTCAAGGGTAAACTTCCGCAGAAGAAACTGGTAAGAAGCGCAGCTCATGGCTACAGCTCCTATGGAAACCAGATCGGTCTTGCAACAGGCTATGTAAAAGAAGTTTATCATCCAAATTATGTGGCAAAACGTATGGAGATCGGTGCTGTTATGGGTGCTGCTCCAAGACGTGCGGTTATTCGTGAGAACTCTGATCCGGGAGATATCATTATCTTACTTGGAGGACGTACAGGACGTGACGGTATCGGTGGTGCTACCGGTTCTTCCAAGGTTCATACAGAAGCTTCTATCGAAGTGTGCGGCGCTGAGGTGCAGAAAGGTAATGCTCCTACTGAGCGTAAGATCCAGCGTATGTTCCGCCGTGAAGAAGTCAGCCATATTATCAAGAAATGTAATGACTTTGGTGCAGGCGGTGTTTCCGTTGCTATCGGTGAGCTGGCAGCAGGTCTGAGGGTAGATCTTGACAAGGTTCCGAAGAAATATGCAGGTCTTGACGGAACTGAGATCGCAATCTCCGAATCTCAGGAACGTATGGCTGTAGTAGTTGACCCGAAAGATGTAGATACTTTCCTTGGCTATGCAAATGAAGAAAACCTGGAGGCAATTCCTGTCGCAGTTGTAACAGAGGATCCTCGTCTGGTACTTGTATGGAGAGGAAAAGAAATTGTAAATATTTCCCGTGCATTCCTGGATACTAACGGTGCACATCAGGAAACAACTGTAGAAGTAGAAATCCCCAACAAAGAAGGCAACCTCTTTGAAGAGCGCCCGGATGTAGCTGATGTAAAAGCTAAATGGATGGAAACTCTGGCAGACTTAAATGTATGCTCTCAGAAAGGACTTGTGGAAATGTTCGACGGTTCTATCGGAGCTGGCAGCGTATTTATGCCATACGGTGGTAAATATCAGCTTACAGAGACTCAGTCCATGGTTGCCAAGGTTCCGGTACAGAATGGTAAAACAGATACTGTAACCATGATGAGCTATGGCTTTGACCCGTATTTATCCTCCTGGAGCCCATATCACGGAGCTGCTTATGCAGTGACAGAGTCCGTTGCAAGAATCGTGGCAACAGGCGGTGACTATAAGAAAATCCGTTTCACATTCCAGGAATATTTCCGCCGTATGACAGAAGATCCTAAGAGATGGAGCCAGCCTTTCGCAGCACTTCTCGGTGCTTATGCAGCACAGATGGGATTCGGACTTCCATCCATCGGTGGTAAGGACAGTATGTCCGGTACATTCAATGATATTGATGTACCTCCGACACTGGTATCTTTCGCTGTTGACGTTGCGAAGATCCAGGATGTGATCACACCGGAATTAAAGAAAGCAGGAAACAAACTGGTATGGCTTCGCGCACCGAAGGATCAGTATGATCTGCCGGATTATGCAGGAATCATGGATCAGTATGAAAAACTTCATAAAGATATGCAGGACGGCAAAGTTGTTTCTGCTTATGCACTTGACCGCCATGGTATTGCAGCTGCAGTTGCAAAGATGGCATTTGGTAACGGCATGGGCGTGAAGATCGAGCATAACCTTGATCCGAGAGATTTCTTTGCACCTGGATTTGGTGATATTATCCTGGAAGTTCCGGATGGTAAGGTTGGTGAGCTTTCCATCACTTATACAGTGATCGGTGAAGTAACTGCTGACGGTAACTTCTCCTATGGAAATACAGTGATCACTGTAGACGAAGCTGAAAATGCATGGAAAGGTACTCTGGAAAAAGTATTTAAGACAGTTTCTTCTGAGAATGACAAAGAGGCGGCTGACAGAGATGAGAAGCTTTATCGTGCAGACAGCATCTATGTATGCAAGAACAAAGTTGCAAAACCACGTGTATTTATTCCTGTATTCCCTGGAACAAACTGCGAGTATGACAGCACACGTGCGTTTGAACGCGCAGGTGCGGAAGTGGATGTAAAAGTATTCAAGAACCTGACTGCTGAAGATATCCATGATTCTGTAGAGCTTTTTGAGAAAGCAATCGATCAGGCACAGATCATCATGTTCCCGGGCGGATTCTCCGCAGGTGACGAACCGGATGGTTCTGCGAAATTCTTTGCAACTGCATTCCAGAATGCGAAGATCAAAGAAGCTGTTATGAAGCTGATCAATGAAAGAGACGGTCTGGCACTTGGTATCTGTAACGGATTCCAGGCTCTGATCAAGCTTGGTCTTGTACCTTACGGTGAAATCTGCGGACAGAAAGCAGATTCTCCTACACTGACATTTAATACTATCGGACGCCATATCTCCAAGATGGTTTATACTAAGGTTGTTAGTAATAAATCTCCTTGGCTGCAGAAGGCACAGCTTGGCGGTGTATACTGTAACCCGGCTTCACATGGTGAAGGACGTTTCGTTGCAAATGAAGAATGGCTGCAGAAGCTGTTTGCAAACGGACAGGTTGCAACTCAGTATGTAACTCCGGATGGACAGCTCAGTGTTGATGAAGAATGGAATGTCAATGGTTCTTATATGAACATTGAAGGTATTACCAGCCCGGATGGACGTATCCTTGGTAAGATGGCACATAGCGAACGTCGCGGGGACGGAGTTGCTATTAATATCTATGGGGAGCAGGATATTAAAATATTCGAGTCTGGTGTGGAATATTTTAAGTAAAATATTTTCCAGACGGAAGGTTCCCAGAGGAAGGACAGAAAGCGCTGTCCCTCCTCTGGACTCCACCCTTGCGCTTCTTTTTGGGAGCGCTGGGATTGTGGTGTGGAGGAGAGTATTAACTTTGCGGATTTGCCTGGTTGGGTAGGTTGTGAAGTGGGAAGTGAAGAAGATTAGAGTATAGTCTCTAAAAAAAGATATGATTTAACGAAAGGGCGGCTGCTTGGGCAGCGCCCTTTTTTGAGTGTGAAGGTCGCCACGGGGCAGAATATGCCGGAAAGCATTGAATTTGTTGCAGTTTAGACTACTAAGGCATTTGAGGAAATTACTATAGTAGTAATGAACTGCTTAGATGCAATGTTATAGATTTTTATTGATGAAAATAATAAAAACTATTGCAATTTCGGGGCTTTTTGAATATACTATATGTAACAGAGTTGCCCGAAGCCTTTTTGGCATTGGGGACCAAGCTGAGACTTGTGCTCAGCTTTTTTACGTTAAGGAGTGATTTTATGGATTTGAAAAAGCCATTGACCTTTGATGAGCAATTGGATAAGTTAGCTGCCCATGGGATGATTATCAGAGACAGAGAAAAAGCAAAAGATATTTTGAAAAGAGTAAATTATTATCGTTTTACGGGTTATGCTTTACAATTCAGACAAGATCCTTCTTATGGAAAATTTCAGCAGGGAGAAAAATTATTATAAAGATAGTCTGATTGTGAAGCATCATAAAATAAAATACTCTAGTAAAATGCCATTGTGGGTTATTGTGGAATTAATGTCTTTTTCTAATATGTCTAAATTATATAGTTCTATGTATTATTCAGAAAAAGATGCTATTGCTCATATGGTTGGTACTGGAAGAGATACGTTAGAAAATCATCTTCATTGTTTATCGGTTTTACGAAATAAATGTGCACATGCGGCTAGAATGTATAATACAGATTTTAATCCTCCGGCAAAGTTTACAACATCATTTTTGAGAAAACATCCAGAAATAAAGAATAATTCATTATTTGCGTATACGCTTGTCCTGTTAAAAAGATTACCAGATGAGAGTAGTAAAAAATCTTTGATTCAAAACGTGGAAAATGTGATAAGTGAGTATAGTGATGATATTGATTTGAACTTGATTGGATTTCCGGAAAACTATATGGAAATTATGAAAAATAGTCTGTGATAAATAATGGAAACGCTGGTTAATGTACAGCATTCCTTGTATGGATGGCTGGGTATAATCCAGCGCCTTTCTTTTTGTGATGGCAAGTGTTGATGCTAACTTTAGGATTTAAAAATTACAATTTTCACTAATTGCAGATGCCTTTCGGAGAAAATCAATTATTTGTCTGTATTTACCATTATTAATGGTAAATACAGATTTGACAAAACTAATTATAAAAATTGCGGATTATATTTTCCGCGAAGATGACAATGCTCGGAAGGGAATAGGTGATATTATGGGAGGAAAAGTTCTGGAATTGGAATCTGAAAGACTTAAAGCAGAGGGAGAAGCTCGACTGGGAAGCCTGATTACTCGACTGGTTTAGGATCAGAGAACTGAAGAAATCCCGATTGTATCAACAGATTCTAAAAGACGTGAGCAACTATATAAGGAATATGGTCTTTAACCGAATCAAGTAAGTCCCTTGCGGGGGGTGCGAAAAGCAATAAGCAGTAGGATGAAAGGAATATGATCTTTCTCCTGCTGCTTTTTTCTGAATAAATCCACAATAATTAGATATGACTGTTTTATTGGAGATTAAAAATAATATTGTTTCTGTAAGCTGAAAGAAATTCAAGAG
The DNA here is from genome assembly GCF_052064435.1 of Blautia sp. HCP3S3_B11. Taxonomy (NCBI): domain Bacteria; kingdom Bacillati; phylum Bacillota; class Clostridia; order Lachnospirales; family Lachnospiraceae; genus Blautia; species Blautia sp. HCP3S3_B11. The sequence goes on along the minus strand of NZ_JBQHVP010000005.1, from coordinate 152,298 downwards.
ATATAGATTTTAATGCGTTAAAGCGATAAAAATATAGCTTTAAACTATAACTGGCACTAGGTATTATGAATTGGCATAATCAGAAGTGTAGTGGTATAGTATGTTCATGCTCAACGGAGCGGGGAATAAGAGAGAGGGAGAATGAGATGTCTGGGATTGTGATTGAGAAGGTCCGGAAGTCTTTTGACACGAAGGATGGCGTGGTCGAGGCTTTGAAGGATGTGAACCTGAATATTGATTCCGGTGATATATATGGAATTATCGGTATGTCGGGGGCAGGTAAGAGTACATTGGTACGATGTATGAATTTTCTGGAGGTTCCTACAGAGGGACAGGTTCTGATAGATGGGAAGGCTCTTGGAGATTTGACAGAGAAGGAATTAAGAAAACAGAGGGAAGAGATCGGTATGATCTTTCAGCATTTTAATCTGCTGATGCAGAAGTCGGTGATTGATAATGTCTGTTTTCCACTTTATATAAAAGGAAAGAAGAAGGCAGAGGCCAGAAAGAGGGCAGCAGAGCTTTTGGAGATCGTTGGTCTGGGAGACAGGCAGAATGCTTATCCTGCACAGCTCTCCGGTGGTCAGAAGCAGAGGGTTGCCATTGCAAGAGCACTTGCATCGGATCCGAAGATTTTACTTTGTGACGAGGCTACCAGTGCACTGGATCCGCAGACTACTTCTTCCATTCTGGAATTGCTGAAAAAGATTAATAAGCAGTTTGGAATCACCATAGTGATCATTACTCATCAGATGTCGGTTGTGCGTGAAATCTGTACACATGTGGCGATCATGTATGAGGGTGAAGTGGTTGAGAAAGGACTGGTTGCAGATATTTTTGCAAATCCTCAGTCAGAGGTTGCCAAAGAACTGATCCGAAAGGATACAGGCTCTGATATCGACGCAGACAGCAGACTGGATGCAGGCAGGGAAAAAGGACAGGCAGAGATTAAAAGCGGTGAGAAGATACGAATCGTATTCTCTGAGAATTCAGCTTTTGAGCCTGTGATCGCAAATCTGATCCTTACCTTCGGAGAACCGGTAAATATCCTGAAGGCAGATACCAAGAATGTAGGTGGTGTAGCCAAGGGAGAGATGATACTGGAGTTTATGGAGGGCAGTACCAGGACAGAAATGATGAAACAGTATCTGAAAGAAAAAGGTTTAGCAATCGGGGAGGTGACAGAATATGTGGGATCATGAGACAATAATGATGATCGTCCAGGGTGTGGGAGAAACACTTTACATGACAGTTCTTTCCACAGTTCTGGGATACCTGTTCGGACTTCCTATGGGAGTGCTGCTGGCAGTGTCTGATAAAGAGGGACTGAAACCAAATGCAGTGTTGTATAAGATACTGGATGCCATCGCAAATATTGTGAGAAGTATTCCGTTTCTGATCTTACTGATCCTGTTGATTCCTTTTACCAGAGCAGTGGTGGGAAAGAGCTATGGATCTACAGCAACGGTAGTGCCACTGGTAGTGGCAGCCATTCCTTTTATCGCACGAATGGTGGAATCTTCTATTAAAGAGGTGGATGCAGGTGTGATCGAGGCAGCCAGAGCTATGGGTGCCAGCAATATAAGGATCATCGTGAAGGTTCTTCTGGTAGAAGCCAGAACTTCACTTATCACAGGAGCAACGATTGCAATCGGAACTATCCTTGGTTATTCAGCCATGTCCGGTGCAGTAGGAGGAGGCGGACTTGGAGATATCGCCATCCGCTATGGATATTACAGATATCAGTCAGATATTATGATCGTCACAGTTATTCTGCTGGTAGTTCTGGTGCAGATTTTCCAGTCAGTGGGAATGATGATCGCAAATAAGATTGACAGAAGAAAGTAGTTTTAAGAAATCGTTGATTATAAAATGGTTATGAAAAAAGTTAAAATATAAAATTCAGGAGGACAATTATTATGAAAAAATTAGTGGCAGCAGTTTTAACAGGAGTATTAGTGGCAGGAACATTAAGCACAGGCGTTTATGCAAAGGATGATGACAAAACCATCACAGTTGCAGCATCTGCAACACCTCACGCAGAGATCCTTGAGGAGGCAAAACCGCTTCTTGAGAAAGAAGGATATGAACTTGAAGTTACTGTATTTGATGACTATGTAAGACCAAACGAGGTAGTTGAGAGCGGAGAGTTTGATGCGAACTACTTCCAGCATATTCCATATCTGGATCAGTTTAATGAGGAGAAGGGTACACACCTTGTAAATGCAGGTGGCATTCATTATGAGCCATTCGGAATCTATCCTGGAACAAAAGACAGCCTGGATGATCTGGAAGACGGAGATTCCATTGCAGTACCAAATGATACCACAAACGAAGCAAGAGCACTTCTTCTTCTCCAGGATAACGGAATCATCACACTGAAAGAGGGTGCAGGATTAAATGCAACTGTTAAGGATATTGCAGAGAATCCTCACAATGTAGAAATCGTAGAGCTGGAAGCAGCACAGGTAGCACGTGTTACAGGTGAGACAGCTTATGTGGTATTAAACGGAAACTATGCTCTGGAAGCAGGATTCTCAGTAGGGAAAGATGCACTTGCATATGAGAAATCTGATTCTGAAGCAGCAAAGACATATGTAAACGTAATCGCAGTAAAAGAAGGCAATGAAGACAGCGACAAGATTCAGGCACTTGTAGATGTACTGAAATCTGATGAGATTAAAGATTTTATCAATGAGAAATATGATGGTGCAGTAATTCCTTTTGAAGAAAGCTCAGATGCAGAAGAAACAGATACAGAAGATGCAGATGATGCAGACAGCAAAGACGCAGACAATGCAGATGACACAGCAGAAGAAAATGCAGATACAACTGACACAGCAGAAGACGCTGAATAAGTAAAGATAACAGGAGATTCCTTTTTCAGGTAAAACTGGAGAGGGAATCTTTTTTTTTGTGCAAAAACATATAGGATTTCCATAAGTTTTCTGATACAATCTATAGTAATTCTATAAAAAGCGACAGACAATCCGATTTATCGGGAAACTGATATAAAATTATCATAGTGACGCGAAAAAATGTGACCCATTTTTGATTGTCGGCGATCGGTTATACCAAAGCAGGAGAGATTGTATGAAAGAGAACAAGATATGGAACGATTATTTGCCAGAAGACATGCAAGAACACTGGACTGTATATGAATGTCTGAAGGAAAGCGAAGATTCATCCACTTTCCTGGTGAAAGAGACAGCTACCGGAATCCTGTGCGTGCTTAAATGGGGGCGTAACAGGCAGACGGAGTTTCTGCGCAATGAAATGGAAATCATGAAAAAAATGGCGGACAGGAAATTGTCCGGGATTCCAAAGGCATACAGGATATTTGAAGAAAATGGCGAAGTGTATCTGGTAAGGGAATATATAGAGGGAATGTCTCTGGCTCAGATGGTTCTGCAAAAAGGTGGCATATCAGAAGCGGAAATCTGCAGGATCAGCAGGAAGATATGCCAGACAGCAGAGCAGTTTCAGAATCCGGATGAGCCTATGATACACCGGGATATAAAACCGGAGAATATAGTGGTCACACCTGGTGGTGAGGTGGTATTCATTGATTTCGGTACTATGCGCAGTTATAAAAAAGATGGGTCGCGTGATACTTTTGTGGTGGGTACCAGAGGAACTGCGGCGCCAGAGCAGTATGGCTATACACAGACAGACCAGCGTACAGATGTGTATGCAATCGGACAGACAATGCTGTATATGGTTTCAGAGAGCTATGAAATGAATCAGCTTTCTGAGTGTGCAGTGAGCCGGAGAATGAAAAAGATCATAGAGAAGGCCTGCTCTTTTGAGCCTGATAAAAGATATGGGGATGCTGCGCAATTAAGGAGAGCAGTTGAGAAATGTCAGGCGAACAATAGAAAAAAGGTTTATAAAAAGGCAGGCGCAGTCTTTGGACTGATTGCAGCAGGTTATATACTGGCAATTTTTTCCCCGGATGGCACAGTGATTGAAAACAAAAGGATTGAAACGGCAGAACAGAGTGCGGCAGAAGAACAGATACAGGCAGAGATAACCTTCAGAGAAGAATTGATAGAAGAAGCCGTGCGCAAGGAACTGGGGCTTTCAAAGACAGACAAAATAACTGCCTCTATGCTGGAGAATGTAAGGAAACTCCGCATTGTCGGAAAAGAAATTCTTGATGATGAGGACACATTCTGGGGTGAAGGCCACCATGTGGATGGAAAGGACAGCAGCTTCGGATCTGTGCGCGGAAATATTACAGATCTTTCGGATCTGGCACAAATGGTAAATCTGGAGGAACTTGCGCTGTGTAACCAGAAAATCGAAGATATTTCCGGGCTAAAAGAGCTGCCTTTGAAAAAACTTTATCTGAGCAAGAATATGATCACAGATTTCTCTGTGCTTTTGAATCTGATAGATCTGGATACCCTCTGTATTATGGAGAATCCGGCAGAGAATCTGTCAGTGATTGGAGAATGCACAGGCATTTTAAGATTAAATATACAGGGGATGAATCTGACAGATATAGACTTTCTGAAAAATCTGAGCCTGGATTACCTGGATATGAGTAATGTGGAAGTAGAAAACAATATATTTGAGCCATTGACAGAGATGAAGAAACTGGATACTCTGTGCATGTGTGATGTAAATGAGGCGGCTGCCGAAACTCTTTCGCAGATGAGTACCTTAAAGGCGCTGTTCATGTGGGGGGATAGTACCATACTGGAGAATCTGAAACCATTGAAAGGGATGACACAGCTGGAGACACTTGCATTCACAACACAGATTTCTTCGTTGGAAGGAATCGAACAGTTTCCTTCATTAAATTTCCTGTCAGTGAGTTTCAGTCCGGTGAAAGATCTGTCTCCTGTCACAGGAGCAAAGAATCTGCAGGTAATAGATATTTCCAATGCAGATATTAAAAATTTTGAACCGCTGTTTGGACATTCGGGACTGACGGAGGTACACTGTACAGAGGAACAAAAAGAAGAAATCATGAAGATAGATTCTTCCCCTGATTTTGAAATTTATACATAAAAAGGGACAAAATTGTCCCGCTCTAAAATGGGCAGATATGGTACACTTAACAGTATCATATCTGCTTTTTAACCAAATCAAGTAAGTCCCCTGCTTCAATTGCGAAGAGCAATAAGCAGTGGGTGGGGACTTGCTTGTATCAGAAGGGGTACAAGCCCCTTCTGATAAACTGCGAAGCAGTTATTTGGTTATGAGCAAGTAGCGAAAGCGGATTGCGAATATCCGATTGACTTATGGATCAGTCATCAGATAACGGATAGTGGTAAAGATCAAAAAATATAACCTCGGGTTTTGGCAGAAGGGAGATATGAACAGGAAAGAGGTGTGAGAAGAAATGAAAGAAACAGAAGAAATGAAAGAAACAGAAGAAATCATGGGAATGATAAAAGAGGAAGGCGCCGCATATTTTGCAAGGGAACGAGGAAACAAGGTAGAGGTAGGGCTTTATCTTGAGCATATAATCGAAGAGCGTGGAATGAAAAAGAAAGACATTGTGCGAAAGCTGAATCTGGAAGAATCCTATGCACGAAAACTGTTTGGCGGTCAGCGAATCCCCACAAGGAAAATACTACTGCAGTGTGCGTTTCTCCTTTCTCTTGATCTGTCGGATACACAAAGGCTTCTGGATATCGGTCAGAAGCCGAGACTTTATCCGCGCGTACGTTACGATGCAGCAATTATTTATGGACTGGAAGAGAAGATGACACTAGAAGAGATGAACAGCTTCCTGGATGAAATAGGGGAAGAGATTTTACTGTAAAATATTTTTGAAAGATATCCCTGAAGGGATTCTGAACGCTGTCAAAAATGAAGATGGCAGTGTATAAAATTACAGAGGTACTAAAAAAATCATTCTCGCAAATTGTGCAAGCTGCGATTACATCTTGCAGGGTGCTTTTTTTAACCAAATCAAGTAAGTCCCCTGCTTCAATTGCGAAGAGCAATAAGCAGTGGGTGGGGACTTGCTTGTATCAGAAGGGGTACAAGCCCCTTCTGATAAACTGCGAAGCAGTTATTTGGTTATGAGCAAGTAGCGAAAGCGGATTGCGAATATCCGATTGACTACACTCAAATCCAGAAAAAGGAGGGTTTTACGTATGAAGAAAAAACAAGTTGCATTATTGTTGGCAGCACTTATGTGCATAACACCTATGGCAGAAAGCGCAGCTGTTATGGGCGCAGAATTTTCTTCGGGGGAAGAAACTGTAGAGATGCAGGGCACAGAGGAAGAAGCCGAAGCAGAGGATACGGCAGAAATCTGGACATCCGGGGAAGAAGTATCAGATTTTGATACGGACGAAGCGCCGGAAGTGGACGGATTTACATCAGAAGAATCAGAGGCATCGACAGACGCAGCAGGTGCTAAACAGGTAAAAGGATCTTTTGAAGTGGCATATATAACAGAGGAACAGTACAATAATGCCCTGCAGAATGAAGAACGTCCGGAAGTGGACATGAAAACAGTAGAAGACACTACTTTTTTAAATGCGTTAAACAGTATCGAAGGAGAAAATACAGGATACTGTTTTGTAAGCGTCCAGGATCTGGAAGACGCAGCAGACTTTGTGGCTCCTGAAGGGATGATAGTACTGGTGGAGAATGCAAGAGCCAGAAGTATTACACCGAACGGAAACATCGTATTCTGGGGTATGATAGATCCGCCAGAGACGATTGAAATCAAAGAAGGAAAAGGAACGACAACTTTCTTCTGTCAGGATATGAGAAGCGTATTAAAAGGAACAGGTTCCGATGATAAAGTGATCTTTTGTGGGCAGAATAATGCGATAGGTGGTATTTCCGGAGTAGAAAATATATATCTGAGAAATAACAGCCATGATCTGCAGGTATTTGGTGCCAGTGAATTTTTTAATATTTACAATGAAACGGATAATATCAAAAACAATCCACAGGATGAAAATGCTTTTTTTATACACATTATAAACAGTAAGACTGCTCCGGTATTCCATAAAACATTTGACTGGGGTACTGGCGAGTTTGAAAATGAAAATGGAGAGAAGTGGAGCAGTCCTTACGGAATTGGAATTATATATAAGACATCAGATGAGAAAGGTGAATGGGAAGATATTCCTGTTCCGGCTGGTACACAGGCAGTGAAATATGATATGTCTGATGAAGATATCGTGGAAATGCTTTCCAGAATTTGGGTCTATTCAGAAGATGGTACGACTCAGGATATGAATGGAAAAATCTGGAATCCGGATAAAGATAATGCGGTTGATCTTCAGGAATTCCGGGATTGTGAAGGAATGTCAGCAAAGGAGATTTTCGAGGCACACGGAAGGGCAGAATTCCCTGATGGAGGATGTGTGTGGATTAATGTCGCACCGACAGCACAGGCGGAAAGATATATAAATGCATATCAGAAGAAGAACAATGCCAGTGGCTATTATCTGATGAATATGAAAGCTAACACCAAGATCAGTGGAACGCTTACTGTTCCAAGTGCTGCGAAAGCACTGAAGATAGAGGGACAGAATAATTATGACGAAAGCACAGATACAGATAATTTTGTTCCGGCTTCAATTTCTTCTGTAAATGTTCCGGCAGGCAAGAAACTGTCACTGTCCAGGATTCTTGTAAAGGCGAATACTTTAACCTTTACAGGCTCTGGAGAAGTGGAACTTATGAATGCCAGATTAAATGCAAATGTAACAGCAGATAAAATTAAGATTGCGGATGCTGTAGTGAAGAGCCTGAACTGTAAAGAACTGACATCAGAAGAGGGTGTATGTCTGGTTGTATCTGAATATCTGAATTTTGAGAAAGCAGTGATTAATCCGGAAATAACCATTTATGGACAGCCGGGAGCTTATCTGAAATTTGGTGAAATTGACAGTGCAGAATACTCTCAGACAGCAATTCCGCAGATTTATCTTGGAACAAACGGAAAACAGACAGCGCAGCTGTATATAGGTGGAGCATTGAAACTTGGTACATATGAAACGGAAGGTGAGACATATTCAAGAAATCTGATCGTTCGACAGTTTGATACAAAAGAAGCGCAGGCAGCAGGCGTTCCTGTATCGAAAGACTGTTTTGATCCAACATATAGGTATGCATGGGATGAGACAGAGGATAATGACTGGTTTTACTTTACAAAAATATACAAGAATGAAGAAATAAATCTTGTTACAGTCAATGCTAGTCTGGATGAAGAATATTCTACAAACAGACTTCTGGCGCAGTTTAGATTTGATGTAAATGGTGAGAAAAAATATGGAGTAGTACTTCCCCGATACATTCATCTGGATGAATTCGAAGGTTTAACAGCCGGAATTGATGGAAATAAACATCGTTTATTTTATGTAGACTGGTGGACAAATGAAGAGAAAATAAAAGCTGTTGAGATTCCTGCATACTATGAGTTCTCAGGTCAATCTCTGAACAGCATCGCATCTGCACAAATTTCTACAATCAAGACTCAACTTTATGCAGGTAAGGCGCTTAAACCGTCAGTAACAGTAACCTTAAACGGCAAGAAACTGAAAGCCGGAACAGACTACACCGTTTCCTATGCAAATAACACAAAAGCCGGCTCCACAGCATCTGTGATCATTACAGGTAAAGGCAATTATGTTGGCACAGCGATCCAGAATTTTGAAATTGCGGAGATTCCGGCAAAAGGAAAGGTATACACATCCGGAAACCTGAAATACAAGGTAACTAAATCCGCATACAAGAATGGAACAGTAAGCGTTTATGCTCCGGCAGAGGAGAAAACTCTTACAAGTGCATCTGTTCCTGCAACAGTAAAAATTAATGGTTATACATTTAATGTAACAGCAATTGGTGATAAAGCATTTAATGGCTGCACAAAACTGAAAAAAGTCACGATAGGATCCAAAGTAACCACAATTGGAAAACAGGCGTTTAACGGATGTAAAGCGCTGACTTCCATTACAGTTAATTCTAAAGTGCTCAAAACAGTAGGAGCATCTGCATTAAAGGGAATTTCTGCTAAGGCAGTAATCAAAGTTCCGGCAGCAAAATTAAGTGCATACCAGAAGCTTTTCAAGGGCAAAGGACAGAAAAATTCTGTAAAGATTACAAAATAAGAAATAGAAACAAAGATTATATAGCTAAAACCATACAGTTAAAATTATATAGAGGCAGAATCAGTAAAAATTTCTGCTACACATGAAAAGACAGTTCTTGAAGAAGAAGCCCGGAATTAGTGTACCGACAAGATTGTTTCAAGAATCAACTTGTCGGTACATCAGAGTTGTTGTCATGAGCAATTCTGTTTCCGGGTTTCATTTACCTGTATTTCTTTGGAAAATTCAGGTGATAAGATGGATTAAAAATGTATAAACAATTAGAAAAATAAAAAAAATTAAAAAAGTTTCAAAAAAGGTGTTGACATCCGACAAAATCCATTATATAATAGCAAAGCAAGTTACGGAGCGGACAACAAATAAGCCGCCTGAAACAAGCACAATATGGAATCTTAGCTCAGCTGGGAGAGCATCTGCCTTACAAGCAGAGGGTCATAGGTTCGAGCCCTATAGGTTCCATATCTTAAAGAAAATGGCGAGATAGCTCAGTTGGCTAGAGCACACGGTTCATACCCGTGGTGTCGAGGGTTCGAATCCCCCTCTCGCTACTTGACAGAGAAATCTGTTACCAACAAATATGGAATCTTAGCTCAGCTGGGAGAGCATCTGCCTTACAAGCAGAGGGTCATAGGTTCGAGCCCTATAGGTTCCATATCTTAAAAGAAAATGGCGAGATAGCTCAGTTGGCTAGAGCACACGGTTCATACCCGTGGTGTCGAGGGTTCGAATCCCCCTCTCGCTACTAATTACGAAAGATAAGTCTATAAACCTGGATAGGGGTTTGTGGGCTTTTTTTCATTTCTGAATAAATCAATTTAACTGAATCAAGTAAGTTCCCTGCTTCAATTGCGAATATCCGATTGACAAATTGTTTCTTTATGATATTTACCCTGAAAACAATTATGATACAGAAGAATTATGAAATGTACTATAGAAACGTAAATATGGAAAATGGTTATACATGGAATATTGAAAATTGAATAGACTTCACATCCGGAACTTGTTATAATCAGCAGAAAAAGAACGAAATGATAAGTAAACAGATCAGGAGGTGAGAAACATGCTGGACAAAAACGATATGAAAATGTTAAGGGAAATGATGGAAGATACGGTAAAAGAAACAGTAGAAGCTACTGTTCAGAAAGCTATTGAACCGTTACAGCAGGATATTTGCGATTTAAAAGAAGAAGTAAACGGTGTTAAACTTCATCTTGAAAATGTAACTGACAGAAATATTTCAATTTTAGCGGAAAATCATGGATATCTGGTGAAAAAATTCAATGAAGCCGTAGAAGCAGCACATAATAATCATGTGAATACAGTACAGACCAGTTATCTGATAGAACATGTTGCAAATCTTGAGAACAGAATGCAGGCAGTAGAAAAAAATATGGCATTGTAATGCGCAGGAACAATAAGTCTGGATGTGAAGCCTGTTGAGATTTCGATACTACCAGTGAACAGTAACTGATAATGATAAAAATATGTTATTGAATGAAATTCAGGGTTGACAAATATAGTTTCCAGTGGTAAATTAAGTGTAAATTTAACAGATTAAACCGATGAAGCGGAAGTCAAAGCAGTCATGCGCGCACAGAGAATCCGGGAAGGTGAGAGCCGGGTGGAAATGCAGTCTGCCAAATGGGCCGCTGAGGGCACAGTGAAAGGTTGAAGATTACAGAGCAGACTAAGTATCCTGTGACGTGAGGCATACGTCAGTTGCCGGGAATATGAAGGTATTTCGCAAAGAGTACGGTTCAAACCGTAAATCAAGGTGGCACCGCGGGTGAAGTATATACGCTCGTCCTTGACAGAAACGATAATTCTGTCAAGGGCGGGCTTTTTTATGTTCCTGGCAGAAACTGAATTAATCACAGGAGGTGTTCCCATGTATCCAACATTAGAAACCATCAGGCGGCTTGCACAGACAAAAGAATATCGTCGTATTCCTCTGTGCAGAGAACTTTATGCAGACAGATATACACCGGTAGAGGTAATGCGCATTTTGCGAAAAGCCAGCCGCCATTGTTACCTGCTGGAAAGTGCCAGCCAGACAGAAGTGTGGGGCAGGTATTCTTTTCTGGGGTATGAACCGTCCATGGAGATTACCTGTACAGACGGAACATTGAAGATCCGGACAACCGATGCTGAGGGAAAAACAGAGGAAACCGTAAGGCAGGTCACACATCCCGGTGATACTCTCAGAGAAATCATCCGGAAATATAAAACTCCGGTAATGGAAAAGATGCCTCCTTTTACAGGCGGTCTGGTAGGATATTTCTCCTACGATTATATCAAATACAGTGAACCAAAGCTGAAACTGGAGGACAGGGAACAGCAGGATTTCAGGGACATGGATTTAATGCTTTTTGATCAGGTGATCGTATTTGACCATTTCAGACAGAAAGTACTTCTGATCACAGGTGTGATGACAGATGATCTGGAAGCCTCCTACGAGAAAGCAGTAAAGAAATTGGAGGAAATGGCGCAGCTGATCCGAAACGGGGAGCATATGGAATTTGAACCGCTGAGACTTCAGTCAGAAATACAGCCGAAATTTCCGAAAGAAAAATATGCAGAGATGGTGGAGAAAGCCAAACATTACATCAGAGAAGGTGATATTTTCCAGGTAGTACTTTCCAATCCCATGCGTGCGAAAGCAACAGGAAGCCTGTTTGATACTTACCGGGTTCTTCGGGCATCTAATCCTTCTCCTTATATGTTTTATTTCTCCAGTGATGACATTGAACTGGCAGGTGCTTCCCCGGAAACCCTTGTGAAGCTGGAAAATGGCACCTTAAGTACCTTCCCTCTGGCAGGAACCAGACCAAGAGGAAAGACAAGAGAAGAGGATAAAGAACTTGAAGAGGGACTTCTGAAAGATGAGAAAGAGCTGGCAGAACACAATATGCTGGTAGACCTGGGAAGAAACGATATTGGAAAGATCAGCAAGATCGGAACTGTAAAAGTAGAAAGGTATCTCTGCGTAGAACGTTTTTCCCATGTAATGCATCTGGGCTCCACAGTAACAGGAATCATCCGGGATGATAAAGACGCTGTGGATGCAGTAGACGCAATCCTTCCGGCAGGAACCCTTTCCGGAGCACCCAAATTCAGAGCCTGCCAGATCATCGAGGAACTGGAACAGAGCAAACGAGGCATTTACGGAGGCGCCATCGGATATCTGGATTTTGCAGGAAATCTGGATACCTGTATTGCCATCCGCCTGGTTTATAAGAAAAACGGAGAAATCTGTATCCGTTCAGGTGCCGGAATCGTGGCAGACAGTGTACCGGAAAAGGAATTTCAGGAATGCTGCAACAAGGCAAGAGCTGTGGTACAGGCAATTGAACAGGCACAGGAGGGATTAGAATGATATTACTGATCGATAATTATGACAGCTTTTCCTATAACTTATATCAGCTCATCGGCGCAGTGGAACCGGACATCAAAGTAGTGAGAAACGATGAGTGTACACTGGAAGAAATCGCAGAGATGAAACCGGAAGCCATCATTTTATCCCCTGGTCCGGGAAGGCCGGAGGATGCAGGTATCTGTATTCCGGTGATTAAAGAATTTGCAGGAAAAATCCCCATCCTGGGTGTGTGCCTGGGACATCAGTCCATCTGCGAAGCCTTTGGAGGAACAGTTTCCTATGCAAAAGAGCTGATGCATGGAAAGAAAAAACTGATGTATAAAACAGGAGAAAGTCAGCTTTTTAAGGGCCTGCCGGATACCTTTGCAGCAGCCAGATATCATTCCCTGGCAGCGTTAAAGGATACCCTGCCTGCAGAACTTAAGGTGACAGCAGAGTCAGAGGACGGAGAGGTCATGGCAGTGGAACATACAAAATATCCTGTGTTCGGAGTACAGTTTCATCCTGAATCGGTAATGACACCGGATGGTAGAGTGATGATAGAGAACTTTATGGAGGTAGTGAGAAATGATTAAGGAAGCCATTATTAAATTATCAAAGAAACAGGATTTAGCTTATGCGGAAGCGGAAGCTGTAATGGACGAGATTATGAGCGGTCAGGCAACACCTGTACAGATGTCTGCTTATCTTACTGCATTAGCTTTAAAAGGAGAGACAATTGATGAGATTACAGCTTCCGCAGCAGGTATGAGAGCTCACTGTATCAAACTTCTCCACAACCTGGATGTGCTTGAAATCGTGGGTACCGGCGGAGACGGTTCCAATTCCTTCAATATTTCCACTACTTCTTCTCTGGTGATCGCAGCAGGCGGTGTTCCGGTTGCAAAACATGGAAACAGGGCAGCATCCTCCAAATCCGGTGCAGCAGATGTTCTGGAAGCACTGGGAGTGAAGATTACACTGACGCCGGAACGCAGTGCAGAGATCCTGAAAAAGATCAACATCTGCTTCCTGTTTGCGCAGAATTATCACATTGCAATGAAATATGTGGCACCGATCCGTAAAGAGCTAGGAATCCGTACTGTATTTAACATTCTTGGACCGTTAAGTAATCCGGCAGGTGCAAACATGGAACTGATGGGAGTTTACGATCAGTCACTGGTGGAGCCACTGGCACAGGTTATGGCAAATCTGGGCGTTAACAGAGGAATGGTTGTCTATGGACAGGACAGTCTGGATGAGATTTCCATGTGCGCACCTACTTCTGTATGTGAGATCAGGGATGGCAAATTTACTTCCTATGAGATCACACCGGAACAGTTTGGATATGAGAGATGTGAGAAGGGTGCCCTGACAGGTGGTACACCTGCAGAAAACGCAGAGATCACAAAAGCAATCCTGAAAGGTGAGGAAAAAGGTCCGAAGCGTCAGGCGGTATGTTTAAATGCAGGTGCAGCACTCTATATCGCAGGAAAAGCCGCTTCCATAGAAGAAGGAGTGAAGCTGGCAGAATCCCTCATCGACAACGGTGCAGTACTGAAAAAACTGGAAGAATTTGTAGAAGAGACAAATAAATAAAAAGCAACCCCCAATTACTAATGTAAAGGAAATCTGTAACTGTCCGGTAATCTGCTGACTGTGGATATACAGAACAGTTACAGAAAAATCATAGAGATTATGAAGAATATATTAGAAGAAATAGCAGCCAGAACAAGAGAAAGAATTGCAAAAGAAAAATCCTGTATTTCTGTTTCGGAGCTGGAGAACCGGATTCAGGAAGTAAATAAAAATGCAGGGAAGAGAATTACATTTCTCCAGGTATTACAAAAAGACGGTATGTCCTATATCTGCGAGGTAAAGAAAGCCTCCCCCTCAAAGGGACTGATTGCACCGGATTTTCCATATCTGGCAATTGCAAAGGAATATGAACAGGCAGGTGCAAGTGCAATCTCCTGTCTCACAGAACCTTTTTATTTCCAGGGAGCAGACCAGTATCTGAGAGAAATCGCAGCCACTGTACAGATACCTGTACTCCGCAAGGATTTTACAGTAGATGAATATATGATCTATCAGGCGAAATCCCTTGGTGCTTCCGCGGTATTGCTTATCTGCGCCATCCTGGATGACGGAGAATTAAGAGCATACAGACAGCTTGCAAAAGAGCTGGGACTGGATGCACTGGTAGAAGCACACGATGAGTACGAAGTGGACAGGGCCTTAAATCTCGGGGCAGAGATCGTGGGAGTCAATAACCGGGATCTGAGAACCTTTCATGTAGATATGAACAACAGCATTCGCCTGAGAAAAATGGCACCGGACAATGTGGTTTTTGTTTCCGAGAGCGGAATCCGCACCCCGGAGGATATCCGGCTTCTTTATGAGAATAAAGTGGATGCGGTACTGATCGGGGAAACACTGATGCGAAGCCCGGACAAGAAAGCAGCGCTGGAAAGCCTGAATGGCAGCCCGTTACGCTGAAAGATCGAATATTATCTGAGAGGATAGAATATGACCAGAGAACAACAGCAAAGAACCAAAATCAAAATCTGTGGTCTGAAACGCCCGGAAGACATTACCTATGTAAATGAAGCAAAACCTGATTACTGTGGATTTATCATAGAATTTCCGAAGAGCAGCAGAAATGTTACAGGTGCATTGGTGAGAGAACTTACTGCAAAACTTAATCCGGACATTATCCCTGTAGGTGTTTTTGTAAATGCAGCACCTGAGCGTGTGGAGGAACTGCTTCTTGACGGAACTATCCATATTGCACAGCTTCATGGACAGGAAGATGAGGTATATATACGGAGAATCCAAAAGAATACAGGTCATCAGGTTATAAAGGCCTTTTCCGTAAAAACAGCTCAGGATATTGAAAATGCCCTGAAAAGTCCGGCAGATTATATACTGCTTGATCAGGGTGGCGGTGGAACCGGACAGACCTTTGACTGGTCACTGATCCCGGAGATAGACAGACCGTTTTTCCTGGCAGGAGGACTGGGTGCAGATAATCTGGAAACAGCCGTCCGGACTATTCATCCTTATGCAGTAGATCTGAGCAGTAGTGTGGAGACGGATGGAATGAAAGACAGAGATAAGATTTTGAAGGCAGTTCAATTGGTGCATATGAAATAAGATAATAATTCAGAAAGAACATAGAATACTCTGACCGACCATCTGACAGGCCAGGGATTACATACATAAAAGGAGGACATATACAGATGTCAAAAGGAAGATTCGGCATCCATGGAGGACAGTACATTCCGGAAACACTGATGAATGCTGTCATCGAACTGGAAGAAGCCTACAACCACTATAAAGATGACCCGGAGTTTAACGCAGAGCTTACAGAGCTTCTGAACGAATATGCAGGAAGACCATCCCGTCTCTACTTTGCATCCCACATGACAGAAGATCTGGGTGGAGCAAAAGTATACTTAAAGAGAGAAGACTTAAACCATACAGGTGCTCACAAAATCAACAATGTACTTGGTCAGGTACTTCTTGCAAAAAAAATGGGCAAGACCCGTGTCATTGCAGAAACAGGCGCAGGTCAGCATGGTGTGGCAACAGCAACAGCAGCAGCTCTTATGGGTATGGAATGTGAAATCTTCATGGGAAAAGAAGACACAGAACGTCAGGCATTAAATGTATACAGAATGCGTCTTCTGGGTGCAAAGGTCAATGCAGTTACTTCCGGTACTGCAACACTGAAGGATGCTGTTTCCGAGACAATGAGAGAGTGGACAAACCGTATTTCCGATACACATTATGTACTCGGTTCTGTAATGGGACCTCATCCGTTCCCTACAATTGTTCGCGATTTTCAGGCAGTGATCTCCAAAGAAATCAAAGAGCAGATCCTTGAAAAAGAGGGCAGACTTCCGGATGCAGTTCTTGCATGTGTAGGTGGCGGATCCAATGCAATCGGAACATTCTACAATTTTATCAATGACAAAGATGTCCGTCTGATCGGATGTGAGGCAGCAGGACGTGGCGTAAATACGGCAGAGACAGCAGCTACCATTGCAACCGGCAAACTGGGAATCTTCCATGGAATGAAATCTTATTTCTGCCAGGATGAATATGGTCAGATCGCACCTGTATATTCCATTTCCGCAGGTCTGGATTATCCGGGAATCGGACCGGAACATGCGCATCTCTATGATACAGGACGTGCAGAATATGTACCTGTCACAGACGAAGAAGCAGTAGAGGCATTTGAATATCTCTCCAGAACAGAGGGAATCATTCCTGCTATTGAGAGTGCTCATGCAGTAGCTTACGCAAAGAAAATTGTTCCGCAGATGAGAAAAGACCAGATCGTGGTCATTACAATTTCCGGACGTGGAGATAAGGACTGCGCAGCAATCGCGCGTTACAGAGGGGAGGATATTCATGAATAAGAGAATTACAGAAGCATTTGAAAAAGGAAAGGCATTTATCCCGTTTATTACCTGTGGAGATCCGTCTCTGGAAGTGACAGAGCAGCTTGTCTATGCAATGGAGGAAGCTGGTGCAGACCTGATCGAGCTTGGGATTCCGTTTTCTGATCCTACAGCAGAGGGACCGGTGATCCAGAGAGCAAATGAGAGAGCACTTTCAGGTGGTGTGACTACAGACAAGGTATTTGACATGGTGGTAAAGATCAGAAAGAACAGTTCTGTTCCTATGGTGTTTATGACTTATGCAAACGTGGTATTTTCTTACGGAACGGAGCGGTTTATTAAAACAGCTGCAGAAATCGGAATGGACGGTCTGATTCTGCCGGATGTGCCGTATGAGGAAAAAGAGGAATTTGACAGTGTTTGCAAGAAACACGGTATTGATCTGATTTCTCTGATCGCGCCGACTTCTCATGAGAGGATCGCACAGATTGCAAAGGATGCGGAAGGGTTTGTGTATTGTGTTTCTTCTATTGGTGTTACAGGAACAAGAACTAATATTACTACAGATATCGGGGCAATGGTGAAGCTGGTAAAACAGGCGAAAGATATTCATTGTGCAGTTGGATTTGGAATTTCTACGCCGGAACAGGCGAAGAAGATGGCAACACAGTCGGACGGGGCTATTGTGGGATCTGCTATTGTTAAGTTGTGTGCAGAACATGGAGCGGACTGTGTACCGTATGTGAAAGAGTATGTGAAAGCTATGAAGGATGCGGTAATGGAAGCTTAAATATTGAAAAGGGGACGCGCAGAAACATATTTCTGCGCTGTGTATTGGTATGAACTGGAGTAATTCGTATCTTTTACAGGAAAGACCTCAAAATTTGCAGAACTCCGTTTTCCCAGTAGGGCGGACAGGTATTTTTGGCGGCAGCCCGGACTTCGGGGCGGGAGTTGGAGACTGCGTAGCTGAGACCAGCATTCTGAAGCATTTCAATATCGTTGAGGTTATCTCCGAAAGTGCAGGTTTCGTCAGGTGAAATTCCCAGATATTCCTGAAGGAAAGCAACGGAAGGACCTTTGCCGGAACCTGGGGCAGTACAGTCCATCCATTCCTTGCCGGCGGCAGCCATAACTGTTTTGTCTTTCCAGGTGGGAGTGAATAAAGGGGCGCACATTTCCTCACAGGCGTTGGGGTGGTAGACAGCAAATTTGTTTACCTGCTGCCCCTCGAGTTTTAACATTTCCGGAACTTCATGGATATCATATCCGTAAGAATCTCTCAGCCAGTGAAACATCTGGCTGCCTCCGTCTTCTGCGAAACAGCGTTCAGGTGTGGAAATAAAATAATCACAGGAAGGCATATTCTCTCTTACCATAGAACACATTCCTTTCCAGATTTCGTCCGGCAGAGTATCCACTTTCAGAATCTCCTTCGGAGTCCGTACAACAGTTCCTCCGTCAGAGATATAAAGCAGTCTGTCTGCGACAGGGGCAAACAGTTTTCTCTCACTTCTGTACTGCCGTCCGGAGCATGCCACAAACACAATCCCCTTATTAATCAGTTTTCTGATAACCTCCATATACTCCCTGTCAATCGCCAGAGTCCCATCTTTTACCAAAGTTCCATCTATATCTGAAGCAATCAATTTAATCATATGAATAAGAAATCCTTTCTATAAAAATTTATTTTATAAATTCTCTTTGTAATAAGTTCCTTCTATAATAAATGTAATTCTCATTCTATCACGCCAAAATATAACTTGCCATAAAAAATTTAGAAAAATTGCAACTATTCACCAGTCCCGGTTCATGCGTTACCATCCTGCAAAATGTTCTGTGAGGAAATCTCATCTGCATAGCCTGTCGTTGCAAGGCGCATTACTGTGAACGAAGTGAGCAGTAACAGCCCGGCAGTCCCATAGCCCGCGAAACCGCACCTGAAAACAAAAATATTTCCTGCCGTCCCCAAACTTTTTTTGCACCATGAATCCCATTGACTTTTCCCCTCTTTTTTTTTATATTATATAAATAGAATTCCGCGTACCCATAAACCTACGCGTTCAAACTCTGAAAAAGAAGGAGGAATGCATAAAAATGGATAAGAAAATGCTCTTTGTTTTCAACCCAAAAGCAGGCAAAGGTAAGATCAAAGCAAACCTGCTTGATATAGTGGACATTTTTAATAAAGGCGGTTACGAAGTAATTATCTATTCCACACAGAAACCAAAAGATGCCTACGAGAAAGCCAAAGAATACGAATCCAAAGTAGATCTTATCGTATGCAGCGGCGGAGACGGGACTCTTGATGAGGTGGTTACCGGAGTAATGGAAAAGAAGAGCTCCATTCCCATCGGATACATTCCGGCAGGAAGTACCAACGACTTTGCAAACAGTCTCTTTATGCCGAAAAGCATGACAGATGCCGCTTCCATGATTATGGAAGAGAAACTTTATCACTGTGACATCGGCAGATTCAATAACCAGAGCTTTACATATATAGCAGCTTTCGGTCTTTTTACAGATGTAGCCTATCAGACAGATCAGGATCTCAAGAACATCCTTGGCCATGTAGCCTATCTTCTTGAGGGAGTGAAACGCCTTTTTGATATCAAATCATACCATATGAGAATTGAATCCGAAGAATTAACTGTGGAGGATGACTTCATCTTTGGAATGATCACCAATTCCCGTTCAGTGGGAGGGTTCAAGAACCTTACAGGCAAGAACGTGGATATGAATGACGGACTTTTTGAAGTCACCATGATCACAAGACCGAAGAATCCGCTGGAATTGCAGGAGATCATGACTGCAATGCTGACAGCAGAGGACAATACAGATCTGATCCATTCTTTTAAATCAGCCAGGGTGACCATTACCTCAGAAGAACCGGTACCATGGACTCTGGACGGTGAATACGGCGGCAGTCATACACAGATAGAGATTGAAAACTGCCACGAAGCACTGAATCTGTATCTGAAAAGTACAAAAAATGAGGAAACCAGATCAATTGGAATTTCCCCGTTAATAAATAAAAAGGAGAAATGAAATGGGTGAGTATATCAATGTAGTAGAGACATTCGGATGTGATGTGTTTAATGATTCTGTTATGCAGGCACGTCTGCCCAAGAAGGTATACAAGGAATTGAAAAAAACCATAGAAGAGGGCAAAGAACTGTCTATGGAGATTGCAGATGTAGTAGCACATGAGATGAAGGAATGGGCTATTGAAAAGGGAGCCACACATTACAGCCACTGGTTCCAGCCCCTTACAGGCGTGACAGCAGAGAAACACGATGCTTTTATCACAGCTCCGATGGATAACGGCAAGGTCCTGATGTCTTTCTCCGGAAAAGAACTGATCAAAGGTGAACCGGATGCATCTTCATTCCCGTCCGGTGGATTAAGAGC
Source organism: Blautia sp. HCP3S3_B11 (assembly GCF_052064435.1). Lineage (NCBI taxonomy): Bacteria > Bacillati > Bacillota > Clostridia > Lachnospirales > Lachnospiraceae > Blautia > Blautia sp. HCP3S3_B11. Next base: position 132,028 of record NZ_JBQHVP010000005.1, on the reverse strand, counting down.
TACTTTTGAGGCGAGAGGATATACAGCATGGGACTGTACATCACCGGCATTTGTCCGTCATGATGCAGCAGGCGGAACACTCTGTATTCCTACTGCATTCTGTTCCTATACAGGAGAAGCCCTTGATCAGAAAACACCACTGCTTCGTTCTATGGAAGCAATCAACACCCAGGCACTCCGTCTGCTGAGACTTTTCGGAAATACAACTTCTAAGAAAGTAACTCCGTCAGTAGGAGCAGAGCAGGAATATTTCCTGATCGATAAAGAGAAATGGCTTCAGAGAAAAGACCTGATCTATACAGGCAGAACTCTTTTTGGAGCTATGCCTCCGAAGGGACAGGAAATGGATGACCATTACTTTGGAAGTATCCGTCAGAGAATTTCCGCATACATGAAAGAGGTAAATGAAGAATGCTGGAAGCTTGGAATTCCTGCAAAGACACAGCATAATGAGGTTGCTCCTGCACAGCATGAGCTTGCACCGATCTATGCACCGGTCAATATCGCAGCAGACCAGAACCAGATGATGATGCGTATCCTTAAAAAGGTTGCCAGTCGTCATGGAATGCGCTGTGTCCTTCATGAGAAACCATTTGCAGGTGTGAACGGTTCCGGTAAGCATAACAACTGGTCTCTTACCACAGATGACGGAATCAATCTTCTGGATCCGGGCAAAACACCTCATGAAAATATTCAGTTCCTTCTGGTCCTCACCTGTATCCTGAAAGCAGTAGATGAACATGCAGATCTTCTGCGTGAATCTGCGGCAGATGTGGGAAATGACCAGAGACTTGGCGGCCATGAGGCACCGCCGGCAGTGATTTCCGTATTCCTTGGAGAGCAGCTGGAGGATGTTCTGGAACAGCTGGTCAGCACAGGAACAGCAACTCACAGTAAAAAGGGAAGTAAGCTGGAAACAGGTGTTAAGACTCTGCCTGATTTCATGAAGGATGCCACAGACCGTAACCGTACTTCACCTTTTGCTTTCACAGGAAATAAATTTGAATTCCGTATGGTGGGCTCAAGAGATTCTATTTCCGCATGTAACGTAGTCCTGAATACGATCACAGCAGAAGTATTTAAGGAAGCATGTGACCGCCTGGAAAAAGCTCCTGATTTCGAACTGGCGGTACATGACCTGATCAAAGAATATGCCACAGATCATCAGAAGATCGTATTTAACGGAAACGGCTATGCGCCGGAATGGGAGGAAGAAGCTAAACGCCGCGGACTTCCGATCCTTCCGAGCATGGTGGATGCAATCCCTGCACTTACTACAGAGAAGGCAGTGAAACTCTTTGAATCTTTTGATGTATTCTCAAGAGCTGAGCTTGAATCACGTGCAGAGATTAAATATGAGATTTACTCTAAAGCAATCAATATTGAAGCAAAGACCATGATCGACATGGCAACCAAGCAGATCATTCCGGCAGTTATCAGATATACCACTGTTCTTGGCGAATCTATCAATACAGTGAAAACAGCGGGCGAAGGACTGATCGATGTAAGTGTACAGCTTGATCTGCTCAAGAAAGCATCAAAACTCTTAAAGGCTGCAAACAGTGCCATGAGTAAGCTGAGCAAACTGGTTGAGAAGATCCCGGAATATGCAGAGGGACGGGACAGAGCCGTATTCTGCAGAGAAAAGGTGGTTCCTGCAATGGAAGCTTTACGTGAGCCGGTGGATGAACTGGAAATGATCGTAGATAAGGAAATGTGGCCGATGCCTTCTTATGGAGATCTTGTATTTGAAGTATAATGTTGTAAAAATATAAAGAAGAATGCTATAATGAAAGGGTCGTGAATCTGTAAAAGATAAGCGGCCTTTTTCTATAACACAAACTGGACTATAATAGTTATATAAAGGAGAACTAAATGGAAGAACTGAAATTTCTGGAGGAGCAGCAGGTAGCTCCTGAACTGATAAAGAGAGTAGAAGAATTCCGCAGCCGGTATGAGGTGGCACCGGAGACCGCAGACAGGATTGTGAAACCATCCATTCCATTTTACGGAAAAGACATTCTGGAAATGGCCATTGCCGGATTGCTCAAAGGGGAGAACCTGTTACTCACCGGTCCAAAGGCAACAGGAAAAAATATCCTTGCAGAGAACCTGGCATATATTTTCAACCGTCCCGCATATAATGTTTCCTTTCATGTAAACACAAACAGTGGAGATCTGATCGGCACAGACACTTTCGTGGACAACGAAGTTAAGCTTCGCAAAGGAACTATCTATCAGTGTGCAGAATACGGTGGTTTCGGAATCCTTGACGAGATTAATATGGCAAAGAACGATGCAGTTTCCGTTCTCCATGCAACCCTGGATTATCGCCGTTCCATCGATGTCCCGGGCTATGACAAAATTGATCTTCATCCGGCTGCCCGTTTTATTGGAACTATGAATTACGGTTATGCAGGAACCAAAGAACTCAATGAAGCGCTGGTATCCAGATTTCTGGTCATAGACATGCCGGCTCAGACTGAAGAATCCCTGGAATTTATTTTCCGCCGGATGTTCCCGAATATAAAAGAAAACGCCAGAACACAGTTCATCGGAGTGTTCCTGGATCTTCAGCTCAAAGCCACAAACAGTGAAATTTCCACCAAACCTCTGGATCTGCGAGGTCTCCTTGCAGCCATGAAGATTGTAGAAACCGGACTTTCTCCGAGAAAAGCAGTTACTATGGGGGTGGTGAACAAGACCTTTGACATTTTTGAGAAAGAAATCGTAGAGGATATTGTGAAAACCAGAATTCCGGCAGACTGGACAAGGGATGATGTATATGAAAGATGAGAAAATCGTAGAAATCGACGATTACCGTCTGGAACTGGAAAACAGGATCCGCAATCTCCTCTGGACTATCAGCGGAGATTACACATTAAATATGAAAGTAGATGTTTCTCTGTATCTGCGCTCAAAAGCAATCGCTCTGTATGACGGCATCAAGCAGGGCGCTCTGGCAAAATATTATGACAGAAATCTGCTGGGTTTATATCTGGTAAAAAAAGTTTTCTGCCAGGCAGGAGAAGGAGAACTGACTGCAGTAGCACAGCTATGTGTAGAAGAAGCAATCGGGGACAAAATCTGTCAGGAACGTCCGGGAGTCCGGGAGATGCAGAAGGAAGCATTCGAGGATATCCTGGATCAGGAGTTTGAACAGATGCCCGCATACGGAGATATTCTTGGCCGATTGAAGATTGCCATCCTGCGTGACCGTTTACAGAATGGAAACCATTATGTAGAAGAGCGTCTTCGAAAAATCCGCGACATGGTTTACAAAGCCAGAACAGCTGCAGACACTATAGAACTGATCCGTATTATTGACAGTCTTTATAACACCATTATTGATCCGAATTTTGAGAAAGATCATGGAACACTGGAACAGGTTATGGCAGTCACCATGGAAGAACTGACAGAATACGACTGGGAAGATTTTCTTACAGAAGAACTCTATGAGGAAGCTCTGGAGAGTTACATTGAACAGATGACAAACAAAATCACGGACATGGAAGATACTGCTGTCACTGAAGAAATGGAAAAACAGCGCCAGACCAAACACAAAATTACAATTCTTACAGAGGAGGAACTCGAGAAAGCATACACCTATGTAGAGTTGAATTTCGGAAAAACTTATCTCACTCCAGCAGAAGAGAAGCGAATGAATTATCTGATGTGCAGGGAACTTCACAGGGACTGCAGCCTTTATTTTACAGAAGGAATTCTCAAGAATCCGGTGAAACGAAATTATCAGTACGAATATGCAGTGCGATTAAAGAATAAGAATATCTGGCTCTACCATGACAAACACAGGATTGTAAAGCAGAACATCGCATCCCTTACAGACCTTTTGCGAAAGACACTGGTGCTGAAAAGCGAGACGCAGGAAGTACTGTCAGACAGAGGAACGATCATTCCGTCCAGACTCTGGCGTGTGGGCAGAAGCAGTGAAGCAAATCTGTTTAAAAGAGAATTGAAATCTGATGCATCTGATTTCGTAGTAGATGTGCTGATCGATGCCAGCGGTTCCCAGATGTCCAGGCAGGGGGATGTGGCATTACAGGCTTACATCATCAGTGAAGCATTAAGTAATGTAAACCTGCCTCACCGTGTCATGAGCTTCTGCACATTCTGGGACTATACGATCCTTCACAGATTCCGCGAGTACGATGATCCACAGTCAGCTAATGAAAATATTTTTAATTATGTAACTTCTTCCAATAACAGGGATGGACTTGCCATCAAAACCGCAGGATACGGTCTGCTTCAGAGATCTGAGGAGAAAAAAATCCTCATTGTATTAAGTGATGGAAAACCATACGATGTGATCGTAAACAGACCTCATGCAAAGAATCCGGAACCTTATATGGGAAAATATGCAGTCAATGACACTGCAACAGAAGTACGGCATCTGCGAAACCTTGGAGTAAGTGTTCTGGGAGTGTTTGCAGGGGAAGAAAAGGACCTATCCACAGAAAAAAAGATATTTGGAAAAGATTTCGCATATATCCGGGATATTTCGAATTTTTCCAGAATTGTTGGGAGATACCTGATTAAACAGTTGGATTCGGATGAATAGACAGATAAAACAGGGCGAAAATATGCTGTTTGAACGTGCTGATATATTAAGAAATTATTAGATTAGCACGTCAATATGGTAAAGTGCATAAAAAACCAGTTTTTCACCTTGCCTTTTTGTACAAATTTCGCTATAATGTTTTATGTTTATAAATTAATACAAAAGGGAGAGGAAATCATGAACGAAAACAAAGAGTTTAAACCGTATATTCCGGCTGACAAGATCACACCAGAATTTACGGTGACATCCATCATCATGGGTGTTATCCTTGCAGTCATCTTCGGTGCAGCCAATGCTTATCTTGGTCTGCGTGTTGGTATGACTGTATCTGCTTCCATTCCGGCAGCAGTTATTTCCATGGGCGTAATTCGCAAGATCATGAAAAAGAACTCCATTCTGGAGAGCAACATGGTCCAGACAATCGGTTCAGCCGGTGAATCACTGGCAGCCGGTGCAATTTTCACAATGCCAGCTCTGTTCCTTTGGGCAGAAGAAGGACTTTGTGAAATGCCGGGTATCGTGGAAATCACATTAATCGCACTTTGCGGTGGTGTTCTTGGTGTACTTTTTATGGTACCACTTCGTAACGCACTGATCGTAAAAGAGCATGCAACACTTCTTTATCCGGAAGGAACTGCCTGCGCAGATGTTCTTCTTGCAGGTGAAGAGGGTGGTGCAAACGCTGCGACAGTATTCTCAGGTATGGGAATCGCAGCGATCTTTAAATTTGTCGTTGACGGTTTAAAGGTAATCCCTGCAGACGTTGCAGTAGCATTTAAAGGATTCAAAGGTGAAATTGGTATGGAATGCTATCCTGCACTTCTCGGTGTTGGATATATCGTAGGACCAAGAATCGCATCCTTTATGTTTGTTGGTTCTCTTATTGGCTGGATGGTGCTGATTCCGGTAATCTGTCTGTTCGGAGCTGATACAGTTATGTATCCCGGAACAGAAACAATTTCTGCTCTTTATGCAGCAGGCGGAGCAGCTAAAATCTGGAGTACTTATGTAAAATATATCGGAGCAGGAGCTATCGCAACAGGTGGTATTATTTCCCTGATCAAATCCCTGCCTCTGATCATTACAACCTTCCGTGATTCCATGAAGAGCATGAAAGGTGGCAAGAATACAAGTACAGAAAGAACTGCACAGGATCTTCCAATGAACGTTATCCTGATCGGTATTGTGGCAATGGTTGCGATCATCTGGCTTGTTCCTGCTATCCCGGTTAACCCGATCGGTGCGCTGATTATCGTAATCTTCGGCTTCTTCTTTGCAACTGTATCTTCCCGTATGGTTGGTCTTGTAGGAAGCTCCAACAACCCTGTATCAGGTATGGCTATCGCTACACTTCTGATCGCAACAATGGTTATCAAAGCATCAGGCAATACCGGTATCGACGGAATGAAAGCAGCAATTGCTATTGGTTCCGTAATCTGTATCGTAGCAGCGATCGCAGGTGATACTTCACAGGACTTAAAGACAGGTTATCTTCTTGGTGCAACTCCTAAGAAGCAGCAGATCGGTGAGCTTATCGGTGTTGTTGTTGCCGGTCTTGCTATCGGTGGAGTTCTTTATCTTCTGAACACTGCATGGGGATACGGAAGTGCAGAAGTACCTGCTCCTCAGGCAACTCTGATGAAGATGATCGTAGAAGGTATCATGGGCGGCAAGCTTCCATGGACACTGGTATTTATCGGTGTATTCCTTGCAATTGGTCTGGAAATCTTAAGAATTCCGGTTATGCCATTTGCTATCGGTCTTTACCTTCCAATCTACCTCAACGCTGCTATCATGATCGGTGGTGTTGTTCGTATGTTCGTTGACGGAAGAAAGAATGTTGATGATAAGACAAAAGAAGAACAGGCAACAGACGGTACACTTTACTGTGCAGGTATGATCGCAGGTGAAGGTCTTGTAGGCATCCTTCTTGCAATCCTTGCAGTAGTAAACGTAAGCAGTGTATTTGATCTCTCCGGAAGCATTAACCTTGGTAATGCAGGCGGCGTGATCCTGATGTTACTTATGATCTTAAGCCTTCTGAAATTCAGTATCTGGAACAAGAAGAAAGCCTGATCAGGCGGAGATGATAATATTTAAATGAGTAAAAAGAAAAAAGAATTACAGATCAATTATCTGGATCTCATTCCTGAGCGCAGTGCACAGCTTCGCTGGCATACTGATATCAGGGGGAGAATGGTGCTGGAAATAGAGAATAAGGGCGCGTTTAACACGATTGCCCAGAAGCTGTTTGGAAAACCCAGATATACGAAGATACATCTGGATGACAATGGCACATTTATCTGGCCACTCATAGATGGCAGGAAGACAGTGGAAGATATTGCTGCACTGGTAAAAGACGAATTTGGGGAGAAGGCAGAGCCTTTATATCCAAGGATCGTTAAATACTTCCAGATAATGGAGAGTTATCATTTTGTAAATTTTATCAATAAGCCTGAAAAATAAGGTAAGAATAAGAGCGGGAGCAGTCCTTCGTGGATTGCTGCCGTTCTTGTAGTTTACGGGGAAATAAATACGGCGCAGTGATAAAGTGGCATCATAGATGCATTTGAGTATAAAATGGCCTGAGAATATCGGCTTGAATTGTGGATAAATGCTGGCTGAAAAAGATACAATGCAAACGCTGTGCTCGAAGTGAATAAGAGATAGAAACAGGAGGCGAAAGATGAAGTTGGCAAATGGAAAGAAATCTAAATTACTGGAATACTTAATGATTATTGTGGGAACCGGACTGATGGCATTGGCAATCAATTCTGTATTTGATGCATCAGGAATGGTTACCGGCGGTTTTTCAGGTGTAGCGATTATCGTAAAGGCCTGGACAAAAGGAGTCATTGACGGTGGAATCCCGCTTTGGGTAACCAATATTGGACTGAATGTTCCACTGTTTCTGATCGGATGGAAGATACATGGTTTCTCTTTTGTAAAGAAAGCACTGATAGGAGAAATTTCTCTGTCTGTATGGCTGGCCTTTCAGCCGGTATGGAATCTTGCCGGTGATGACCTCCTGCTTGCGGCTCTTTACGGCGGTGTGATCCAGGGCGTGGGAATCGGACTCGTTTTTCTTGGCGGTGGAACGACCGGCGGAACAGATATGATGGCTGCAATTATACAGAAATATCTGAAACATTATTCAATTGCACAGATTATGCAGATTATAGACGCAGGCGTTGTATTGGTTGGTATGTACGTATTTGGTATCCACAAAGCATTATATGCGATCATTGCAGTATACCTGGTCACAAAAGTATCTGACGGTCTGATCGAAGGTCTGAAATTCTCCAAAGCTGCTTACATCATCACAGGAAAGCCGGATGAAATTTCAAATATGATCATCAATGACCTGGACAGAGGCGTAACCGGCATCAACGTAAAAGGAATGTACTCCGGACAGGACAAGCTGATGCTTTTTTGTGTGGTAAATAAAAAAGAAATCGTAATGTTAAAAGAAAAAGTAGATGAGATCGATCCGACAGCCTTTGTGATCGTGACAGATGCCAGAGAAGTCCATGGAGAAGGATTCATAGAGAAAAAGTAGAAAAAGAAGAGATAAGGTGAACACTCACAAAAAAATATACAAAAAATTGTAAATTTTTTAATCTTTCCTCTTTTATTTTTGGTAAATATATATTAAAATACAATACAGGTATAAGGTTTTATGGTTAAAACGGAATAACGTTACTGAGAACGTAGTGAACGGTAGCACGAACAATACTATAGATGAGAAGGGATTGAAATTGGATGATATCGAATCAGGTGCTTCAGAATACTCTTGAAGGGTTAAAAGAAATTTCCAGAACAGAATTTTGTGTACTCGACACAGAAGGCAAAGTACTCGCAAGTACTTTTGCAGATTTTTCCATCGCAACACCAGATGTGCAGGCTTTCGTGGAATCACAGGCAGACAGCCAGCTGGTAAAGGGATTCCAGTATTTTAAAGTCTGTGATGACTATCAGCTGGAATATATATTAGTTGCTCATGGTGATGATGAAGATACTTATATGGTAGGCAAGCTCGCAGCTTTCCAGATTCAGAATCTGATCGTAGCTTACAAGGAACGCTTTGACAAAGACAGCTTTATCAAGAACCTTCTTCTTGACAACCTGCTCCTTGTTGACATTTATAACCGTGCGAAGAAACTGCACATAGAAGCAGATGTACGCCGCGTTGTTATGATCCTCGAGATGCCTCATGAAAAAGACCACAGTTCCATGGAGAGCGTGAAAAGCCTTTTCGGTGGTAAGAGCAAAGATTTCATCACAGCCGTAGACGAGAAGAGCATCATTGTTGTCAAGGAACTCGATGAAGGTGAGAACTATCCGGAAATGGATCAGCTTGCACACACCATCCTTGATACCCTCGGAATGGGTAACGATGGCAAGACCCATATGGCATACGGTACCATTGTCAACGAACTGAAAGAAGTATCCCGATCCTATAAAGAAGCCCGCATGGCTCTCGATGTAGGTAAGATCTTCTTCGGAGACAAAGAAGTAATCGCATACAGCTCCCTGGGAATCGGACGACTGATCTACCAGCTCCCAATCCCGCTCTGTAAGATGTTCATCAAAGAAATCTTCGGTGGCAAATCCCCGGATGACTTCGATGAAGAAACACTGGTAACCATCGATAAATTCTTTGAAAACAGCCTGAATGTATCCGAGACATCCAGACAACTCTACATCCACAGAAACACACTGGTATACCGCCTCGACAAACTCCAGAAAAGTACCGGCTTAGATCTCCGTGTTTTTGAAGATGCCATCACATTCAAGATAGCACTCATGGTAGTACGATACATGAAATACATGGAGACACTGGAGTACTAATACAAATATACTGTAATGGAAACAAAACTTTAATGCCTGTCACAGCTTACACGTTGTGACAGGCATTTTGTTACTTTACAAATCTCTTTACACAGTGTATAGTTGAAATCTGGGATTAGAGAGCATTAAAACTATGAACATTCAATGAACCCACAAAAACCTCTTGCAATCCCCCAAAACATACATTACAATATTGTTACAAAAACATGAACCCTTTGGAGGACAAAACATATGATAGACCTTATAGATGTAAGTAAATCCTATGGCCCCGGCCTTCCGGCAGTAAACCATGCGAACTTACATATAGATAAAGGCGAATTCGTCTTCGTAGTAGGAAACAGCGGATCAGGAAAAACAACCCTGATCAAACTTCTTATGAAAGAACTGGATTCCACATCCGGCCAGACAATCGTAAGCGGTGAACGTCTGGAAGGAATGAAACACAGACGAGTGGCCAAATACCGTCGAAAATTAGGCGTAGTATTCCAGGATTTCCGTCTCCTGAAAGACAGAAACGTATATGAGAATGTGGCATTTGCACAGCGAGTAGTCAACCGCCCGACACGAGTAATCCGCAAACGTGTCCCTGAGGTACTTCAGGAAGTTGGACTTGCCGGCAAATACAAATCTTTCCCGGATGAACTTTCCGGTGGAGAACAGCAGAGAGTAGCACTGGCCAGAGCTCTGGTAAACCGTCCTGATATTCTTCTGGCAGACGAACCAACAGGTAACCTCGATCCTAAGACATCCGAGGAAATCATGAAGCTTCTGGAGCAGATCAATGACAGAGGAACCACAGTCCTTGTTGTAACACACAACAAAGAGATCGTAAATGCAATGAAGAAACGTGTAGTTACTATGCATGAAGGTTCCATAATAAGTGACGAGAAAGAGGGAGAATATCATGAGGCCTAGCACAATATGGTATACCCTGAAACAGGGTATCAAGAACATTAAGAGAAACTGGATGTTTTCCCTGGCATCTATCATTACCATGGCTGCCTGTATTTTTTTGTTTGGCATTTTCTTCTCTATCGTGAATAACGTAAACAATGTTGCTCATAAAGTAGAGCAGGAAGTCCCGATCACAGTATTCTTTGATGAAGGAACAACGAACAAACAGATCAAGGCAATCGGTAAGAAAATTAAGGAACGCCCGGAAGTAGAGAAAATTGAATTCACATCCGCTGATGAGGCATGGGAAGAATTTAAAGAGACATATTTCCAGGGATCTGAAGCGGCAGACGGATTTAAAGATGACAATCCGCTTGCAAACCAGGCAAACTACAGTGTATACATGAACGATATCACGAAACAGTCAGAGCTGGTTTCATATATAGAAGGGCTGAAACATGTACGTCTGGTAAATCAGTCCGAGGAAGCAGCCAAGACACTGGGAAATGTCAATAAACTGGTTTCCTATATTTCCATTGCAATCATAGCATTATTACTTATCATTTCTATTTTCCTGATCAGCAATACAGTATCTGTCGGTATTGCGGTTCGTAAGGAAGAAATCGGAATCATGAAGTACATAGGAGCGACCGATGCATTTGTAAGAGCTCCATTCCTTCTGGAAGGCATTGTGCTGGGAGTTATCGGTGCTGCTATACCGTTGGTCGGACTTTATTTCTGCTATAATGCAGCGGTATCTTATATTCTGAACAAATTTAATGTGCTGACCGGTGTGGTTGATTTTATCCCGGTATGGCAGATTTACCAGACATTGCTTCCTATAGGACTGGCACTTGGAATCGGAATCGGACTGATCGGAAGTTTCTTTACAACAAGAAAGCATTTAAGAGTATAATAAAAAGCAGATAAGCATGAAGCTGCCGGAACAATGATATCATATCATAAACCGGCGGCTTTTTTTACAGGAGTGCAGACATGAAAAATAAAGAATTTTGGAAAGGTGCAGTAGCAGGAGCACTGGTTGTGACGTGCATCGGTACAGGTGCCTTTGCGGGAACAGGTCTTGCAGCAAAAGGAACAGCTCTTGGTGATCGCAAGTGTACATCAAAGCTGGCATATCTTGAAGAGCTGATCGACAGATACTATCTGGGAGATAAGGATGAAAAAAAGCTTCAGGAAGGGCTTTATGCAGGTCTTCTCTATGGGCTGAATGATCCTTATTCCAGATATTATACAGCAGAGGAATACGATTCTGAGAATTCTTCCAATGAGGGAAGCTATGTGGGGATCGGCATTCTTATGGAGAAGAACAAAGAAGGCGGAGTAAAGATTGTTGAATGCTATGAGGGCGGTCCCGGAGAAAAAGCAGGACTGGAGGAAGGGGACATCATCAGTGCCATTGACGGGGAAGATATCACAGAGGATGAAGTATCTGATGTTGCAGACATTGTCCGCAATTCAGATAAAGACAGTGTGGTGCTTACTGTTCACAGAGAAGGTGCAGAAGATGCCATGGAAATCACAGTCCCTGTCACAGATGTGGAATTACCGTCTGTTTTCCATGAAATGCTGGATTCTAAAATCGGTTACATCCGCATTACACAGTTTACAGGCGTTACCGGCGAACAGTATCAGGAAGCTTTTGATGACCTGCAAAAACAGGGAATGGAGAAAATGATTGTGGATCTCCGCGATAATCCGGGTGGACTTCTTGATTCTGTCTGTGATGTCCTGCGGAAAATCCTTCCGGAAGGACTGATCGTTTACACCGAAGATAAGGACGGAAACAGAGAAGAGGAAAAATGTGATGGCAAAAACGAACTCCGGATTCCGCTTGCAGTCCTGGTAAATGAAAGCAGCGCCAGTGCATCAGAGATTTTTGCCGGTGCAGTGCAGGATTATGGTATTGGAACGATTGTCGGAACAACTACTTACGGAAAAGGCGTGGTACAATCCATCCGCCAGCTCTCAGACGGAAGTGCCATTAAACTGACTGTTGCCAACTACTACACTCCAAAAGGAAACAACATCAACAAAACAGGAATCAAACCTGATATAGAGGTTTCTCTGGATACCAGCCTGCTGAATAAGAATAAAGACGAGATCACCCATGATGAGGATAATCAGCTGCAGGAAGCGATTAAGGCAGTTGAGAAGGAAAAGTAGTTGTTTGGCTGATAGTTTGATGTTATACTGTATATATGATGTCAGGGTTGAAAGGTATTTTGCCCCTGACTTGATAGATAAGATGAAAAGCCCATTGCTGAGCAGGCAGCGGATTTGCTTTGTAACTGCGAAGACACTGAACAGTTAATGTGCAGAAAGTGAAAAATATCAGAAAAAGAGGGCGACAACATGAGCGAATATGTGATCACCACCGACAACAATTCAGATCTTCCTGAGGAATATCTCAAAGACCATGGAGTAGGCTGCATGTATCTCAGTTATTCCATGGATGGAAAAAATTATACGCATGGAAATTTCCTTCCGGAGCATGAATTTTATGAGGCAATGAGAAATGGTTCCATGCCAACCACAGCACAGGTAAATCCTGAAAATGCAAAAGCACTGCTGGAGCCTTACCTGAAAGAAGGAAAAGATATTCTTCATATTGCATTTTCCTCTGCTTTAAGCGGTACATACAATAGCAGCCGTATCGCAGCAGAGGAACTGATGGAGGACTATCCGGACCGCAAGATCATCGTGGTAGATTCTCTTGGCGCTTCCCTTGGTCAGGGGCTTCTGGTTTACCTTGCACAGGAGAAGAAAGAGCAGGGAGAAGATATGGAGACAGTTGCGAAATGGGCAGAAGAGAACAGGCTTCATATGGTACATCTTTTTACAGTCAACGATTTAAATCACCTATACCGCGGAGGTCGCATTTCCAGAACCACTGCAGTAGTAGGAAGCATGCTGAATATTAAACCGGTTCTTCATGTAGACAATGACGGAAAACTCACTGCCATCGGCAAAGTCCGCGGCCGTAAAAAATCCCTTCAGGAGCTGGTAAAGCTTATGGATGAGAAAATCGGCAGCTATCATGACACCTGCCATACCATATTTATCAGTCATGGCGACTGCGAAGAAGATGCAAATTATGTGGCAGAGAAAGTAAAAGAAAAATACCAGATCAACACGATTATCATGAATCAGGTAGGAGCCACCATCGGCGCTCACTCAGGTCCGGGAACAATGGCCTTGTTCTTTGTGGGAGATGAAAGATAAATTAGTTTTTTTTGTAAAATGGTTTCATGGTATCATTATCCTGCGGGAAAATAAATGATACTGCGAAACCATTTTTGATATTACAGGAGAATTTTATGAAATTATTAAAAAAAGCATTCGCATTCACATTTATATTTATGCTGAGCGTTTCAGGACTGACAGGATATCAGGTAAACGCCTCAGAGGAGCCAAAACATCTGGATATCCTGTTCACCCATGACCTGCATTCCCATTTGAACAGCTTTCAAATGATTGTAGACGGGACACAGCAGGAGACCGGCGGGTTTGCCCGGCTGAAAACATTGATCAATGAGCACGAGAAAGAGAATACAGATACACTCATATTGGATGGCGGAGACTTCTCCATGGGAACTCTGATACAGACTGTATATGACACTGAGGCCGCCGAACTGCGGATGCTTGGATATCTGGGCTGTGATGTGACAACTCTGGGAAATCATGAATTTGATTACGGCTCCGATGGTCTGGCAGATATGCTGAACGCCGCAGTCAGTTCAGGCGAAAATCTTCCCGGGATGGTTGTGTGTAATGTGGACTGGGATGCAATGAAAAAAGCCGGACTCAGTGAAGGACAGAAACAGATTTATGAAGCATTTCAGACATATGGAGTAAAAGACTATACGGTAATTCAAAAAGGCGATGTAAAGATTGCAGTACTGGGTGTTTTCGGCAAGGATTCTCTGGATTGCGCTCCTACCTGCGAGCTTCTTTTCAAAGATCCGTCAGAAGCAGCCAGAGAAACAGTAGAGGAAATAAAGAAGAACGAAGATGTAGACATGATCGCCTGTGTATCACACAGCGGAACATGGGAGGACGAAAAAGTATCAGAGGACGAAATCCTTGCAAAGAATGTTCCGGACATTGATCTGATCGTCAGCGGACATACCCACACACAGTTGGCAGAACCAATCCTGCAGGGATATACCTGCATCGTATCCTGTGGAGAATATGGGAAAAACCTGGGAACACTTTCCATGACTCAGAAAGAGAATGGACGGTGGGAAACGGATACCTATGAGCTTGTTCCGGTTACGGATGAAATCAAAGCAGATGAAGCCACACAGAAGAAAATAGATGAATTGTCAGATACTGTTGACACCAATTATCTTTCCAATTTTGGTTACACCAGAGAGGAAATTCTGGCAGAGAATGACATTGAATTTAACAGCCTCAGTGAGATGGAAACAAAGCATGAGGAGTTAAATCTGGGAGATATCATATCAGATGCTTATGTATATGCAGTAGAGAATACAGGAGACTCTGACGGAGAAAAAGTAGATGTTGCAATCGTACCTGCCGGAACTGTAAGAGATACTTATACAAAAGGCGATATAACAGTGGAGCAGGTATATAATTCCTTCTCGCTGGGAACAGGAAAGGACGGACTTGCAGGTTATCCTCTGATCAGTGCATATTTAACGGGAAAAGAACTGAAAACAGTGGCAGAGGTAGATGCCTCAATTTCAGATTTTATGACAATAGCCAGATTATATTGCAGTGGAATGAATTTCACCTATAATCCCCACCGCATGATCTTAAATAAAATAACAGACTGTTATCTGACAGGCAAGGACGGGGAAAGGGAAGAAATACAGGACGATAAATTATATCATGTTGTCACCGACCTGTACACTGGCCGTATGCTTGGCTCTGTTCTGGACAAATCCTATGGTCTGATATCCATCGTCCCCAAAGATAAAAACGGCAATCCCATAGAGAATCTGGAAGATTATGCAGTTATGGATGGAAAAAAAGAACTGAAAGCCTGGGCTGCAATTGCAGAGTATATGCAATCCTTTGAAGACACAAACAAAGACGGAATTGCAAATGTGCCGGAATATTATAATACAACACACGAAAGAAAAGTTGCAGACAACAGCAAAAACATCATAAATCTGGTAAAACATCCAAATAAATTTGCAATAGCGATTGTGGGAATCTGTATTGTGGCTGTTGGGGTGATTCTGCTGCTGATCTTTGGAATTGTAAAGATTATCAGAAGAAGGAGATAGCATTTCATTATAAACATTGCATGATCAACTGCTTTATCAGGAGGGTAAAGGGTGGATATGTGAAAAGCTATTTCTATTTTGGAAAAAAGAAAAAGACCTCATAACATAATATGAAGTCTTTAAATGCACACACTGTGCAACTGGAAAAACCAGTGAGTTGAGTTTACTTTTATTTGAACTCGCAGTGCAAATCCGTAGGGGAACTACGATTTGCATCTTTATAATAATATATGGGAGGAGAAATGTCAAATGGAAAAGAAAAGTAAAAAAATTTATCTGGGACTTGATATTGGAACTGATTCAGTCGGATATGCTGTGACAGATGATCAGTATAATCTTTTGAGAGTTCATGGGGATGATGTATGGGGCAGTGTTATATTTGATGCAGCTTCTTTGAGCGATGAAAGAAGAAGTCATCGTTCTGCAAGAAGAAGACTGGACAGGAGACAGCAAAGAATAAATCTGCTGCAGGAAATTTTTGCTAAAGAAATTTCAAAGGTAGATGATCGTTTTTTTATTCGATTATCGGAAAGCTATCGTTGGAGAGAGGATGTTCAGGACCGGTATGTTTTTTTCAATGATGAGGAATATACAGATGTTCAGTATATGGGAGAATATCCAACGATTCACCATTTGATCTGTGAATTAATGAATAATAAGAATCCTCATGATGTGCGCCTGATATATCTGGCCTGCGCATGGCTGATAACACACAGAGGACATTTCCTTAATAATCTCAATGTGGAAAAACTGGATGAAATCATGGATATCAGCTCAGTGTATCAAAATTTTATAAATTATTTTACTGAAAATGGATACAGAAGACCATGGGGTGAAATAGATGTAAGTGCTTTGTCAGAGGTATTGAAACAAAAAACAGGTGTAACGGTAAAAAATAAAGAATTACAAAATATTCTTCTGGAAGGAAAGAAGCCGGAAAAATCCGGAACTGAAGAGTTTCCTTTTAGCCAGGACAGTATCATACGACTTCTGGCAGGCGGGCAGTGTAAATTAAAGGACGTTTTTTGCAAAGAAGAATATCTGGATTTGGGATCAGTATCGTTGGGGATGGACGAGGAGAAGTTTGGTGAAATTTCAGGCAATATCGGAGAGGATTATGACCTGCTCATAGCATTACGTGGACTATATGACTGGAGTGTACTGGCAGATATTTTAAACGGTCATTCTGAAACGATTTCCATGGCAAAAGTACAGATATATGAGCAGCATGGGAAAGATTTACAGATATTGAAATATTTTGTCCGTAAATATGTACCTGATAAATACAATGAAGTATTCAGAAAAGCAAAAGCTGATAATTATGTGGCTTACACAGGTCACATGGATAAAGATACTGCAAGTCAGATTAAAAAGAAAGCAAAAGCAGAGGAGTTTTCAAAATATGTCTTGAAACTTATGAGTCCAATAAAGCCGGAGAAAACAGATTTACAGTCATATGAGGATATGTGTGAACGTCTGAAGCTGAATATCTTTTTGCCTAAACAAAAGAATACTGATAATCGTGTAATACCACATCAATTATATGAATATGAGTTGATTCGAATTTTGAAAAATGCATCCTTATATTTGCCTTTTCTTAATGAAGTCAGGAATGGAATCAGTGAGATGGACAAAGTGGTATCCATTTTCAGGTATAAACTTCCGTATTATGTAGGACCGTTAAATAAGAAATCAGATTTTTCATGGATTTCACGTAAAGCCGGAAAGATTACTCCATGGAATTACAAAGACATGATAGACGAGGATGCCAGTGAGAATGCATTTATCAAAAGGATGACAAATAAATGCACCTATTTGCCAGGGGAAGATGTTTTGCCAAAAGATTCTCTATGCTATCAGAAATTTATGGTGCTGAATGAACTTAATAATCTTAAGATTGATGGGCGCAAAGTCCCTGTTGAAGTAAAACAGGGAATCTATCATGAATTATTTGAAAAGAAAAAGAAAGTGCGGCGAAAGGATATTGAAGAATATCTTATAAGCAATAATTATCTGGCTAAGGGTTCGACAGAACTGATAAGCGGAATTGATGAGCAAGTGCATTCCTGTTTGTCATCTTATTATGCATTTCGAAATCTTTTGAGCAGAGAAATTTTATCTGAAAATGATGTAGAAAAAATTATAGAGAGGGCTTCTTATGCAGAGGACAAGAGTCGTGTAAAAAAATGGCTTAGAAAAGAATATCCTGATCTTTCACAGGATGATATTCGCTACATCACTAAAATCAAAATTAAAGAGTTTGGAAAATTATCCAGAACATTTTTAACAGAATTAAAGGGATGCAATAAGCAGGATGGAGAGATGACAACGATTCTGCGGATAATGTGGGAAACCAATGATAATTTAATGGAAATACTTTCGGATAAATATACATTTCGGGAAGCTGTGGAGACATTTACACAGGAATATTACACTGGGAAAAAACAGAGTTTAAAAGAACGTCTTGATGAAATGCGTGTTTCCAATTCAGTGCGGCGTCCGGTTTACAGAACTCTTGCTGTTGTAAAAGATATTGAAAAGGCATTTGGAAAGCCAGATAAGATATTTGTAGAAATGACGCGTGGCGGATGGGCCGATCAGAAAGGAAAGAGAACAAAAAGCAGAAAACAACAGATTCTTGAGCTTTACGCTAAATGTAGAGAAGAAGATGTACGGGATTTAAAACAGCAACTAGAATCTATGGGAGAGCGTGTGGACAGTCGGCTCCAGGGAGAGCATCTGTTTCTGTACTTTATACAGTTTGGAAAATGTGCATACAGTGGAATGCCTATAGAACTGGAAAAGCTTATGTCTGGCTCAAAAGAATACGACATAGATCACATATATCCTCAGGCATATGTAAAGGATGACAGTATTATTAATAACAAAGTATTGGTATTATCAAAGATAAATGGAACAAAAGGTAATGTATACCCTATTAGTCCTGAAATTCGTAATAGAATGCAGGGACAATGGACCTGGTGGCATCATATTGGAGTGATCAGTGATGAAAAATATAAGCGTCTTATCAGGTCAACACCGTTTACAGATAATGAAAAATATGGATTTATTAATCGACAGCTTACAGAGACATCTCAATCTACAAAGTTAATAGCAGGCTTGTTGAAGGAAAGATTTCCGAACATAGACATTGTTTATGTAAAGGCAGGACTTGTTTCTGATTTTCGACACGAATTTGATTTGCCAAAGTCCAGAACTTATAATGATTTGCACCATGCAGTGGATGCATATTTAAATATTGTGGCAGGAAATGTTTATAATATGCGATTTTCAAAGAAATGGTTTAGTGTTGATTCAGAATATAGTATAAAAACAAAAACAGTTTTTTCTCATCCGGTGAATTGCCAGGGAACCATAGTTTGGGATGGAGCGTCGATGCTTGCAAAGGTCAAGAAAATCGCGAAGAAGAACACAGCACATTTTGTGAAGTTTGCTACATTTAAAACAGGAGGATTGTTTGACCAGAATCCAGTTAAGAAAGGAACCGGCTTGATTCCTTTAAAGGCGGGATTGCCTACTGAAAAATATGGTGGGTATAATAAAGCTGGTATAATGTTTTTGATGCCTGTCAAATATAAAATCAGGAAAAAATGTGCAATTATAATTATGCCGGTAGAATTGCTTCATGGAAAACATTTTTTAGAAGATGAAACATTTGCCAGAGAATATACGTTTAACAGATTAAAAAGTATTTTAGGCAAGAAGGTAGATGAAATTTCATTTCCGTTGGGTATGCGTCCATGGAAGATTAATACAATGCTATCGTTAGATGGATTCAGAGTATGTATTACTGGAACTGGAGGCAAAGGAAAATGTCTGGTGGCACAGTCGGTAATGCAGTTTTCTTCAGAGGATTGTTGGAAAGGCTATATGAAGAAGTTGGAAAAATTTACTGAAAAATTTAAGAAGAATCCTGATTTTATATATGATAAAGAATATGATAAGGTATCTGTAGAGGAAAATCAAAAACTTTATGAACTGTATATTGAAAAATTACAGAATACAATTTTTAGTAAGCGCGTAAATTCACCAGTACAAATTCTCATGGATGGACAGGAACGTTTTGAAAAATTGAATATTAAAGAACAATGTGTGGTTTTGATGAATATTCAAACAGTATTTGGTCGTATGACAAGTGGCTGTGATTTGTCATTGATTGGTGGTTCGTCTAATAGCGGTGCAACAGTTAATTTCAGTTCAACAATATCAAATTGGAAAAAGCTATACTCAGATGTCAGAATTATTGATCAGTCACCATCCGGAATATGGGAAAAGCGTTCAGAAAATATATTGGAGTTATTATGAGTTGGAGAATTGTAGTAATTGAAAATCAGGCAAAACTGGATTATAAAATGGGATATATGGTCGTTAGAGGATTAGAAACCAAAAGGGTTTTGCTTGATGAAATTGGAATTCTTCTAATAGAGAATCCTGCAGTTTCATTAACTGGGATTTTGATTGAAGCATTAACAGAGAAAAAAATCAAAGTTATTTTCTGCGATCGGAAACGGAATCCAGTAGCTGAGTTGATGCCTCATCATGGATGTCATGACAGTGCAGCAAAAATACGAACGCAGATTGTCTGGGAACAGAACATTAAAGATATTATCTGGAGAGATATTGTCAGTGAAAAGATCCGCAAGCAGTCAGAGTTTCTGATGGAAATTGGAAAAATACAACAGGCAGGTATGTTGTCAGAATACGTGAAACAAGTAGAACTGGCAGATTCGACTAATCGTGAGGGACATGCTGCAAAGGTATATTTTA
This sequence comes from Blautia sp. HCP3S3_B11, assembly GCF_052064435.1. Classification (NCBI taxonomy): domain Bacteria; kingdom Bacillati; phylum Bacillota; class Clostridia; order Lachnospirales; family Lachnospiraceae; genus Blautia; species Blautia sp. HCP3S3_B11. The sequence continues at coordinate 111,637 of NZ_JBQHVP010000005.1, read as the reverse complement.
ATGCACTGTTTGGTATGGATTTTACCAGAAGTGCAGATATACCTGCAAATGCTGCACTTAACTATGGATATAGTTTAGTTCTATCGGCTATTAACCGGGAAGTCAGTGCAAATGGGTATTTGACACAGCTTGGAATATTCCATAACAACATGTTTAATCATTACAACCTCTCCTGTGATTTTATGGAGCCATTTCGTATTCTGGTAGACCGTATGGTGTATAGTATGCAGCCAACAAAATTTGAACAGGATGAAAAACATTTTATGTGGACTCTATTGGATCAGAAAGTTATGATTGACGGTCAGAATCAATTTGTAATGAATGCTATCAAAATATATACCAAAAGTGTTTTAGATGCGATTAACGACAAAGATTCTGCGGAAATTAAATTTTATAGTATAGTGTGACTTGTTTTGGAGAAAGAGATATGAGTGGGTTTCGGTTTATGAGAATGATAGTTTTCTTTGATCTTCCAACACTGACCAATGAGGATAAACGTAATTATAGGAAGTTCCGCAAGGTTTTGATCAAAAATGGTTTTATTATGCTACAGGAATCTGTTTACTGTAAAATGATGACCAGTCCATCTATGGAAAAATCTATGAAAAATATGGTACATAATAATAAACCACCTAAGGGATTGATTCAGACAATAACTATTACGGAGAAACAATTTGTAAAAATGGATTATATAGTGGGGGAATATACCAGTGATATCATAGATTCGGAAGAGAGGCTGATCATATTATGAAAATAATTTTATCTGAGATTGATCATATATTTGATTGTGCGGGTGGCCGATGCTGTAGCATAGTTATTGAAAATCAAAAACTATTTTATAGTGTGATTCGAGATATTTTTAATCAGGTTCAAGGAGAAGAAGGAATAAGTGTGCTGTCAGAAGATAATAAGGTTCTGCCTATGGCAAAACATATTGAACTGATTACAAGGTTTGTACCATTTGATATGAATCAGAAAAATCTTATTACCAAAATGACGACAAGGATGCAGAATATTGCGATAGATGAGAGCCATTATCTGGAAACAAAGTAAATGCTTGGAAAGTGGGAGCAATATCTCATGAAATTATCATTGGATATGGTTGGAGCTTTTGGATTTTCAAAAATATCAATTGAGACGTTGATTAAAGCTGCGGGAATTTGTGTAGACGATGATTATGACAACCTGGGAGAACAACTGTTGGATTATTTTGAATTAGTTCAGGAATATGATGGAAAAAAATTATTTATCCTGGTAAATTTGCGGAGTTATCTTTCAGATGCAGAGATGAATTTATTTCTGCAGAATATAATAGAAAGAGATATACAGATACTGATACTGGAAAGTAGCGAACATCCAATTCTTGAATGGGAATGCAGACATATTGTAGATGCAGATTTCTGCATTTTGTGTTAGTATAGGGGTGAGTAAATACAACTTGCGAAATTGCACAAGTGATTCGCAGATCATTTATTTCAAACATTTGAGGTTTGAGAGCAGTGCAAATTCGTAGGGGAATCAAACAAAAAATCCTTTCTACCCATAGCTATTAAGTTTGAGAGCAGTGCAAATTCGTAGGGGAATCAAACCATGGCATCGCATATATAATCAAATCCTCTGTTTGAGAGCAGTGCAAATTCGTAGGGGAATCAAACTGCTTCCATCTCTGGAAATTCTGCTGCCTGGTTTGAGAGCAGTGCAAATTCGTAGGGGAATCAAACACGAAAGTAAAACAACTGGAGATGCGTACTGTTTGAGAGCAGTGCAAATTCGTAGGGGAATCAAACCTTGAACGAATCCGGGAAAGCTACGAATCTGTTTGAGAGCAGTGCAAATTCGTAGGGGAATCAAACGGAACTTTCGAGAACAGGAATAACTTCCATGTTTGAGAGCAGTGCAAATTCGTAGGGGAATCAAACTGGAGTCAGCGCCAGAGAACAGCCACTTGTTGTTTGAGAGCAGTGCAAATTCATAGAGAAAATTAGAACAGTTGTTTATCTAAATTAAATGATTTTGTAAAAAGAAAGTAGGTGAAATGTAATGAACGTTATATGTTTCCATAACCCAGATGAAGAAAATGGCTATTTAAGTAACTGGTATCTTAGTCATTTCACAGTCAACGGAATAGATTTTTCGTCAATGGAGCAGTTTATGATGTATCAGAAAGCATGCCGCTTTCATGATGAAAAAATAGCTAATGACATACTTCATACAGATGATGTTGCTGAGATTAAGAAATTAGGTCGTAAAGTACATGACTATGATGAAAATGCCTGGAATGGTGTAAGGCAACTTATTGTTTATGAGGGATTAAAAGCGAAATTCAGTCAAAACACAGACTTAAAACGACAACTTGTTGATACAGGTGATGCTGTGTTAGCTGAATGCGCAGTAAGAGATCAGATTTGGGGAATAGGTTTATCCATGGGAGATCCAAACAGGTTTGAGCGAAGTAAATGGAAAGGCAGCAATCTTCTGGGATATGCGTTAATGTTAGTCAGAGAACAGTTATAAGCGGAGGAACATAAAACAAATGCACCTTGAGTTAGCCAAAACATTGCGAAATTACGACAGAAAAAATTTATCAAAGGACATCCTCACCGGGCTGATCATCATGGCTGTTTCGATCCCGATTTCCATGGGCTATGCACAGATTGCGGGGCTTCCGGCGGTTTATGGACTGTACGGCTCTGTATTCCCGATTATTTTGTTTGGATTGTTTTCCACATCACCTCAGTTCATCTTCGGAGTGGATGCAGCACCTGCAGCATTGATCGGGGCGGCACTGGTGGAAATGGGAATCCAGAGTGGTTCGGAACAGGCCATGGCGGTTGTGCCGGTGCTCACATTTTTTGTGGCAGTCTGGCTGTTTATATTTGCATTTTTTAAAGCAGGAAAACTGGTAAACTATATTTCCGCACCTGTAATGGGAGGCTTTATCACAGGTATCTGCACCACGATCATTCTCATGCAGGTGCCCAAATTAATGGGCGGAACTGCAGGAACCGGGGAATTGCCGGAACTGGCAGAGCATATTTGGACTACATTGGGACAGATCAATCTGCCTTCCCTGATTTTAGGTCTGGTTTCTCTGGTCATTCTTCTGGTGATGAAAAAAATCATGCCTAAGTTTCCTATGGTAGTAGTTCTGATGGCTGCAGGTGTATTATTATCTTATTTCGTCCCGATTTCCAACTGGGGAATCTGCACACTGGATGCAGTAGAACCAGGGCTGCCTGTATGGAGTATTCCTGACTTCTCTGCCATCGGTCTGAAGGAAGCAGTTATCTACAGTCTGTCCATTGCTGTAGTGATCATGGCAGAAACTCTGCTTGGTGAGAACAGCTTTGCACAGAAAAATGGTTACAGGGTAAATGCCAACCAGGAACTGGTAGCCTTTTCCATGGGAAATCTGGCGGCAGCTCTGACCGGCTGTTGTCCGATCAACGGTTCGGTGTCACGTACCGCCATCAGTGAACAGTACCAGGGAAAAACACAGTTGACCGGAATTGTTGCAGGAATCTCCATGATTCTGGTGCTTCTGGGAGCAACCGGGCTGATCGCTTATCTGCCGGTTCCCATGCTGACTGCAATTGTGATATCCTCACTTCTGGGGGCAACGGAATTTGATCTGGCTGTACGTCTGAGAAAAATCAGCAAAAAGGAATGCCTGATCTACTGGGGCGCATTCTGGGGAGTGCTGATGTTTGGTACCATCAATGGGGTATTGATCGGTATTATTCTCTCCTTTGCAGAGATGATCATCCGTACTGCAAAACCGGCACGTTGTTTTCTGGGAGTACAGCCGGGGCACAGGCATTTCGAGGATCTTACGGAAAGCCTGCATAACTGCGAGATTGAGGGTGTGGTGATCTATCGATTCAGCAGCAGCCTGTTTTTTGCAAATATAGATATTTTACAGCAGGATATTGAGAATGCCATTGGGCCGGATACCAAAGCAGTAATTCTGGATGCCAGCGGCATTGGCAGCATTGATGTTACAGCTGCGGACAGGCTTGCAATTCTGTACCGTTCTCTGAAAGCAAAAGGAATTCGTTTCTACATAACAGAGCATATCGCTGAGCTGAATGAACAGATGCGTGCATTGGGACTTGGATTTATGATTGAAGAGGGACGTGTACGCCGGACTATACATGTTGCATTGAAGGATATGGGAATCCATTATCCTTATCCTTTGAAGGGCAATGTAGATAATACAGAACGTTCTCCGTTCAGGAAGCGTGTGGACAACAGTGTACAGGAATTTGTCTGGGCTTTTGGTTCTGATTCTGAGGCAGAGATAGAGAAGCAGATCCATCTGCAGATTGAACAGCTGAAAGAGAACGGAAATATGCAGGAGTTGCTCCATGGCCAGTGGAATCATATGGATGAACTTGATGCAGATGCATGGATTGAGCATCTGGAAGAGCACATGAAGGAAATTGTAAAGATTTCCGGACAGGATGAACAGGAACTGACTGTACGTTTTGAGAAGCATCGAAAGAAGCTTCGGGAACAGATGCTGAAAGAGCATCCAGAGCTGGTGGCAATGTTCGAGGAGCGCAGGCGGCTTTTGGATGAGCAGTTGGAGAAAAAATGGCCGGATGTGTATGCACTGGTATTAAAGCAGCGTGAGAAGGATAACCGATAAATGAAAAAGTTTAAGTTAAATGTACAGAGTTACATCTGCATTTTATTATGCCTTATTTTATATATTACTGTGCTTCCCCTTTCTGTATCAGCACAGGAGGACAGATCTAAGGTTGTCAGAGTAGGCTGGTATGAGGGAACCTATAATACCACAGGACCAGACGGTCAGAGGAGAGGCTACAGCTACGAATACCAGCAGGCAGTAGCTGCGCATACCGGATGGAAATATGAATATGTGGAGGGAAGCTGGGCAGAACTGATGAGCATGCTGAAAAATGGACAGATCGATCTGCTGGGAGGCATTTCCTATACAGAGGAACGTTCCACTTCCATGCTTTTTTCGGAACTGCCTATGGGCGAGGATAGATATTATCTCTATGTGAATCCATCCAATACAGACATTTCTGCTTCAAATCTGACTACATTAAATGAGAAGAGAATCGGGATGATGCCGGATACACTTTCTACCGAGATGTTTCATGAGTGGGAGAAAAGCCATGGAGTGAACACGCAGCAGGTTGATATTACCGGTGCAGATGATGTTCGTCAGAAATTGAAAAATTATGAAATTGACGGATTTGTTTTAAATGAATCTCCACAGTGGGAAAGAGACAACATTTCACCAGCTCTTCTGATCGGCGGCTCCTATAACTATTTTGCAGTCAGCAAAAAACGCCCGGATTTGAAAGAAGAGCTGGATCAGGTAATGCAGAAGATAGAGAGGGAGAATCCTTTTTATACAGACGATCTTTATAAAAGGTATCTCTGCAAATTCCCTTGAAACTCTTACGGATGAGGAACAGAACTGGCTGGAACAGCATGGGGCGGTCCGGATTGGATATCTGAAAAATGATGTGGGTATCAGCCTTGTGGATACGGAGTCAGAGAAACCGGTAGGAATTATTAACGATTATATTAGTCTGGTATCTGGTTATCTGGGTGAACAAGCCATAGAATTTCAGTTGACAGGCTTTGATTCCCAGGAGGAAGAGCTGCAGGCATTAAAGGATAGCAGGATTGATATGATTTTTCATATGAATCAGAATCCATATGAAGCTGAGCAAAACGATGTTATATTGTCAAATACTGTTTTTGAATTCAATGTTGCAGTACTCACCGGTGTTAAGAAGTTTGATGAAAATAAAGAGAATACAGTAGCAGTGAGCAGGAATAACCTGCTGGGAAAGTGGTATATTTCTTTTAACTATCCTTTTTGGAAAATAAAGGAATATGACTCATCTGCTGAGGCCGATAAAGCAGTTCAAAGTGGAGAGGCAGACTGCTTTGTTGCGAAGGCAGGACAGTCATTAAAGACACTGGAGGACAGCAAAATGCGCAGTATTTTTCTTACGAAATCCGGCGCTTCCTGCTTTGCGGTCACCAGGGAAAACACAACATTAATGAATATCCTGAACAAAACCATTCAGACTCTGCCTGCTTCCAGACTTTCCAGTCAGTTTTGCGTATATGAAAACGCACCTGGCAAGGTTACTCTGGCAGAATACATAAAGGATAATCTGCGGGTAGTTTCCATTTGGTTTGTAAGTGTGGTCCTGGTCATTGTGTGGATTATAGTTTATCTGCTGATACAAGCGAGAAAAGCCAAGATTCAGGCAGAAAAGGCCAATGCCGCCAAATCAGATTTCCTTTTCAATATGTCTCACGATATCCGGACACCCATGAATGCCCTGCTGGGATACAGTGAGCTGATAAAAAGGGAACTGACTGATCCGAAACTTCTGGATTATCAGGAGAAGATGGAACAGTCCGGAAATCTGCTTCTGTCTATTATCAATAATGTGCTGGACATGGCCCGGATTGAAAGCGGTAAGGTGGAACTGGATGAAGATTATGTGAAGATCAGAGATATTTATCAGGGAATTTACAAAATTTTCCAGACGGAAGCGGAGAAAAATGTATTCACCTTAAGATGGAATACGATGTCAAGCATGAGCACGTAATCTGCGATGAGACGAAGAACAGGGAAATTTTCCTCAATCTGATCAGTAATGCGGTAAAATATACAGCTTCAGGGGGAAGAGTTACCATAAGGATCACAGAGCTTGACTGTGACAGGAAAGACTATGTGCGGATACGGACTCAGGTAATTGATACAGGTATCGGAATGAGCGAAGTGTTGATGCAGAAAAAGTTGAGAAGACTATTTGTGGGGTTTTAAGCAGGCGGAGTGAACAATAATATTTGCTGGCATTGGCATAGGAGAAACAAATGAGTTATCAGAATGAATGGCTTCTTTTTGAGGCAGAAGATGAGTTTGATGAAATTGAGCACAGAGAACCGATAGAGGAATTATTGTTCTATCGTGCAGTTGCAAGTGGAGATATAAAAGCTGTTAAGAAGAATTGTGAACAGCAGAGATTTACAGAGTGTGATGGTGTGGGAGTACTGTCAAAGAATGCGGTCACAAATATGAAATATCATTTTGTTATCACTACCGCAATGATAACCAGACTCTGTAAACAAAATGGAATGGAGATGGAACAGGCATTTCGCTTGAGTGATTTTTATATTCAAAAGCTGGATGGCATTCATACAGTAGAAGAGGTTCAGAGCCTTCATGATGAGATGGTGATGGATTATACTGAAAAAATGCGCAGATATTTCAGAGACAACACTTATTCTAAACATATCAATGCAAGTAAAGAATACATTTATTCTCATATCAAAGAACGAATTACAATAGAAGATCTTGCAGATTCACTTGGAGTATCTGCGAGCTATCTCTCCAGATTATTTAAAAAAGAAACAGGAATATCGGTCAGTGCCTATATCCGCAGACAGAAGATAGAAATGGCGAAAAATCTTTTGCAGTACAGTGATTATCCGATCATTGAGATTGCAAACCGTCTTTCCTTTTCTTCCCAGAGTCATTTCATCCAGCAGTTTCGGGAAGTTACGGGAATGACACCGGGCAAATACAGGGATGAACATTATATGATACACTGGGATATAGAAAAAGAACTTTGTGTCGCATCAGAGTCGGAACTGAAAAAAGAACAGGATTAATCAAAATATTAAGATAAGTAAAACAGGCGGCTAGCTTACAGGAAATATAAATTTTCTGTAAGCCGGCCGCTTATTTTCATCTGGTAATATCGGGGGATTAAAGAGTTAATATGACTTCGTTTTTATCCTGAAGAAGTTTTTCAGGGATATAATTATCTGCTAATTTCTGTCCGTTAAGAACCAGACTGCAGCAGCCAGATTCTTTTTCGTCTGGATTTTCTACAGAGATATGAAGCTGTTTTTCACGGAAAACTTTCTCAATCTCAAAGTGTTTCCAGCTTTTTGGCACAGAAGGAGACAGTCGAAGTCCTTCAAGATCAGGGCGAAGCCCGAGGATACCTTCCACACATCCTACCATTACAGTAGAAGCAGTTCCTGTCAGCCAGTGAACATGAGAGCGTCCAAAGTGTTTGCTTGCTTTTCCCTCTGTAAACTGACCATAGCAGTATGGCTCAAGACGACGGATTTCGGCACAGTCATTCTGCGCAGCAGGAGAATTTTCCATAAAATAGGTAAAAGCACGTTCTCCATGACCGCGGAGTGCTTCAGCAAGAATCAGCCAGCCCTGGGATTGGGAGAAAATACCGGAGTTTTCTTTTGTACCCTGATTATAGATAACTGCCAGTGCACCATCGAAAGCATGTGCATGATAAGGCGGATCCATAAGGATCGCACCATATTTTGTGTTTAGACGTTCGTATACATTGTTCAGTGCAGCGTCTCCCTGTTCAGGGCTGGCAAGACCACTGATGACAGCCCAGCTCTGAGGATTCAGCCACATATTTGCTTCAGGAGCAGCCGCTTCGCCGATTCTTTCTCCTGATTCTGTATAACCACGTACGAAGCGGTCGTTATCCCAACACAGTTCCTGAACTTTTTCGCCAAATGCTTTCTGAGTTTCTTCAAGATACTGTACATATTCTGTATCTTTTTTATATTCGGCAAAGATTTTCAGGATTGTCATTGCATAATAGAACTGTAAAGCAACAAAAGAAGATTCTCCGTTTGCACCCAGACGGAGACAGTCATTCCAGTCTGCATAAAGTCCGGCGGGCATTCCATGAGGTCCAAGGTGATCAAGGGAGAAGGAAACTGCACGTTTCAGATGCTCGTATACAGTAGCTTCATCTTTGTTGGCAAAAGGAATCACTTCATCAAGAAAAGCAGTGTTTCCGGTTTCTGAAATATATTTATATACAGTTGGGAAAAGCCATAATGCATCATCTGCACGGTAAGCCGGATGGCCGGTTTCCTGTACATAAGAAGCATCATCCGGAGTATCTTCTTTTCCAGGTGTGTGAGTAAACTTGACAAGAGGGAGTCCGCCACCGTTATTTACCTGCGCAGACAGCATGAAACGAATCTTTTCCAGTGCCATTTCCGGTGCCAGATGGATGATTCCTTGAATATCCTGTACAGTATCTCTGTATCCGTATCCATTTCTGAGTCCACAGTAAATGAAGGAAGCTGCACGGGACCAGATGAAAGTCATAAAACAGTTGTATGCGTTCCAGGTATTAATCATAGTATCAAATTCCGGACTTGGAGTGCTGACTTTAAGATTATCAAGCTTACTGTTCCAGTCAGCTTTTAATGCTTCCAGTTCTTCTGCTACAGTTGGAGCCGGATTTTCGTAACATCTGATTACTTCAGCAGCTTCAGATGACGGTTTCATTCCAAGAAGAAAAGCAATTGTTCTGGTTTCACCTGCTTTAAGAGTTATTTTGCAGGAGAGAGCACCACAGGAGTTTTCATTATAGCTTGTCTTATCACCAAGATCACCACAGACAATACCTTCAGGGTTTCCATATCCATGGTAACTTCCGAGAAATTCATTTTTGTCCCCACAGTAAGAAGAAACTTCAGCACCTGCAAGTCCAAAGAAACGTTCTGTCACATTTTTCTCATCTACTTTCTCATTTTCAGGAATTGCATCAAGATTTCCATGAATCTGCTGAGTAATCCTGTTTCCTTCGAACAGTGTACGAGAAATAAAAAGAGAGTACTGTAAATTAACCTGATCCTGTTCGTAATTGTTGTGGTTGGTAAACTCTGCATATCCGCTGAGAGTCAGATTCCTTTCGTGATCAGAATGATTGGTCACAGATAATGCCCATACTTCATAACTTTTTCCAAGAGGAACATAGTAAAGGGCTTCTGAGTGAATATCGCTGTAGTCGGCAGAAATTTTTGTATAACCGATTCCGTGACGGCATTCGCTCTTATACTGAGCCAGATCTTTGCCTACAGGCTGCCAGGATGCAGACCAGAAGTCTGATGATCTGTCATCGCGAATGTAAATGTAACGTCCCGGCTGGTCAAAGTTATTAAAAACATAGCGCAGGATACGTCCGTTTGCACCGGATTTTGCAAAACTGTAGCCCCCTGCATTATTGGAAATGATTGCACCGTACTCCGGGGAACCCAGATAGTTTACCCATGGTGCAGGTGTTGCCGGATTAGTAATCACGTATTCTCGGTTTTCATTGTCAAAATATCCGTATTTCATATAGTAAATCCTTTCTGTCAGAACAATATTTATAACTGCCTGTCGCCTGCTTTTATGGAGGCTGAGCAGCTATTGTTTTCAGGCAAGTGTCACTGTAATTTCATGAAGATCAGAAGAGAGGTTGTTAATAAATTCTCTGGAGATCATAATATGGGAATCTTCTGCGATTTCTATTGCTGTTTTGTCGCAGTCCGCAGCGGCGATATGATAAGAACCATAATCTTTTCTGTCTGTGTTTCGGTAGGTAACATGGAACTGTTTTCCTGCAAAAGTAACAGAGACAGAAGCAGTTCCTGCTTCATCGAACTGTTCTGCCAGAAGTTTTGGATGAACCAGAAGGTTTCCGAAAACTCCACGGACACCAAAGACTTCTGTGATCATGGTAAAAAGATACCAGCTTGCAGCACCTGTCAGATAATGATACATGCCACGTCCGTCTGAACGGAAATATTCAGGAATTCCCGGGTAAATATGGCTGGTATCAAAGTCGAGAGCTGTATCAGACAGAGAACGCAATGCTTTCCAGCCTTCTTTTGCAAAGCCTCTCTGATATAAGGCATTTGCATACATAACTGCCATATGAGAGAAAACAGCACCGTTTTCTTTTTCGCCATAAGCGAAACCGAACATACGTCCCATATCAAACTTCAGTTCCTGAAAATCTGTGTTCAGGCGGTAACCGCCAATTTCTTTTCTGTAAAGATAATGATCTGCGCTTTTTACGATTTTTCTGATCTGCACATCAGTGGCAACATTTCCCATAATAGAGAAAACCTGGCCCGTGAGCATCATACGCACCTGTTCATGGTGGAAACCTTCCACTGCCTCTCCATGATTATCGTAATAGCTGTTATACCATCCTTCTTCGCTGTCTTTGCCATCAATCCATTCCTGTGAACGGATATGATCTGTCAGCCAGTTGGATTTCTGGATCAGGTTGGCAGCAAGTGTGGAGAGAGAGAATTTTTTCTTTCTGCCGCTCAGGTTATGCCTGCAGCTTTTGGCATATTCAGTAAGAATCTTTTTCTTTTCAGATACACTGTCAAACATATCTGTCTGGTCATTCAGCAGGATTTCAATTTCCTCTGACAGCGGGATACTGGTTTCGCCTGCAGATTCCATAAGGCGTAATATGGAAGCAAGAGTGTGGAGATTGCCCGCATAAGCACAGGTAAAGGCAACACTTTCACCATTTTCTGCTGCCATATCCAGGGCATCGTTCCAGTCAGCTCCGCGGAGACGGTAAATATTATGAACACCTACATCATAAAAAGCGGCAAGCTGCTGGATCAGAATGTGCTCCAGAACACTTCCGGTATATACCTGACCGTCTTCGGTGCGCTGTTTATTTCCATATGCGTCATTCCAGAGAGTATCAATTTCTGTGCCACGCATGGTTTGTGCATCTTTAAAATAAGGAACCTGTTTCTTAAGGATTTCTATATCTCCGGTCTGATTAATATAAAGACTGGTCGTGATTAGCGGCCAGAGTGCATGATCCATCCATACACGTGCGATTCCGTTTCTGTCAGCGATAAAATTGCCGTCACCGTCTCCGATAATAGTAGCATTTGTACCATCAATACGTACGCCGCCATAATTCTTTTCAATCATGGCACCTACATTCTGAGGATTCATCAGCAGAAGAGAAAGGCAATCCTGCCACAGATCACGCCATCCGCGTCCACCGCGTCCGTAATCATGATGAGGAAGGAAAGAACAGCCAAATAAACGGCGCAGGAATGGCTGGAAACTTACCCATTTCATATAACTGTCAAAGTCAGGATCCTGTGTGTGGAAGTCAACGTTTACCTGTTTTTTCCAGTAAATTCTGGTTTCTTCCAGTGCATTTTTCACTTTATCGGAAGTATTGTATTTTTCAAAAATATTTTCAATTTCTTCTTTACTGTCGGCAATACCTGATAATAAAATAAAGTCTGTTTTTTCACCGGGAGCCAGTGTGAAAGATGAGAAACAGAAAGCACCCATTGCTTCCTTTCCTGCTGCCAGACTGTGTGCGGGAACTCCTTTATATCCTTCATATACTGTGCGCGGATGTGTATAGGTACCACCTTCTCCGATAAAATCTTCTACAGTCGGATAATAGGAAATCGGATTTTCTCCCTTTCCGGAACAGCCATTTACATAATAGATTTTATGATTTGGCTGATGTCCCCGCTCGTCAAATGACATGGTGGGGCAGACGTTGATTCCATGTTCTGTTGTCTTGATACGATGGAGCATGGAAGTGACATTTCGATGATCACGAATGTTATCCGCACTTCTTCCGTAAACAGGAATTGCACCATACGCAGTAAATTTCTGTACAGTATCTGTCTGGTTTTCAACCGTCACATACATAATCTCCACATTATCACTTTTGGGGATAAAAGAAGTAACTGTGGAGATGAGCCCAAGTTCTCTGGAAGTCCTTTTCAAAGTCTGCCACATGAATCCGGCGGTTAGTTCACTGTCTTCCTGCCTGTCAGTAAAACGGTCGGCTTCCTGCTGAGTAGAGGAACCTGTTACTGAATAAGGAATGTGTCCTTCTTTTACGATCCAGAAATTTCTGGAAGAACGATTGTTATGAAGATTTTCGGAACTGACCGGTTCCAGCAGGAAGGTATCCTGATCAATTTTGCTGTCACCTCCAAGCACTGGTGTAACGGAACTTTTCAGACCTGCTTCTGATGCAAGAGGAAAATAAAGATAACTGGTATTTTCCGGTCTGTTCACACAAAAGCTTCCATGATTATCAATAAACTTAATATGTTTCAACATTTTTCTCCTTCCATAAATATTGTATGGAAATTATATCGGAACTGAGATCTTTCGGAAATAAGAAACATGAAGTAAGTATCAGAATCATGACATAAAATAACACAATTTTAGAAAAATATATGAGCAGGTAATGAATCAGATTACGAATATTCATCTGGCTGATTTATAGAAAAATGGTACTTTTTATACAAAAATACTAATAAAAAAACAGAAAGATCATGATTTTAGGAAAGATTTCCTTTAAAGAAAGATACAGCTGCTGCACTTCTTGGGTATGGAGCAGAGAAAACCGTAAAGGGTGGAATTGGTTCTGGAGATGTTAACAACAGAAAGAATATTTCTATTTATCAGGGACTGAAAGAAGCAGGAGTAAAAATTGTAAGCGAAGACTGGATCAGCGATTATCACAATCGCTATGAGCAGGCGAGAGAGGCGTGGAAAGAAAAAGTTCTGGAAGAAGCTAAGAAAGTAGATAATCCTTTTGATGCCTATGCAGAGAATCCTTTTGCAATGCCGCTGGGACGTAAGGTGGCAGAGGAAGATATCTGTGAAGCAGATGTGGTGATTTATGTGATCAGTCGTATTTCAGGAGAAGGAAAAGACCGCCGCAAAGTAAAGGGAGATTACTATTTAAGCGAGAGAGAAGAGGAAGATTTACGTTATCTTGCAGAAATGAACAAACTTGTGATCCTTATTCTTAATGCAGGTGGTCCTGTGGAGCTGACAGATATTCTGGAACAGACAGACAATATAAAAGGAATCTTAAATATTTCTCAGCTTGGTCAGGAAGGGGGAGATGCCCTGGCTGATGTACTTCTGGGAAAAGAAGTGCCGGGCGGTAAACTGACAACAACCTGGGCAAGGCGATACGAGGATTATCCGGTTTCAGAAGAGTATGGGTATCTGAATGGCAATCTGGAAAAGGAAAAATACAAAGAAGGTATTTATGTAGGTTACAGATATTTTGACAGCTTTGACAAAAAGGTGATGTTTCCGTTTGGGTTTGGTCTTTCTTATACTATGTTTGAGATGAAGTGTTGCAGCATAAATATGGAAGAAAGTAAGATCAGAGCAGAGGTTCAGGTTACAAATACAGGAAATGAATATGCTGGTAAAGAAGTGGTACAGATTTATGTTACGCTTCCGCAGACAGAACTGGAAAAAGAGTATAAGAGACTGGCAGGTTTTGCAAAAACCAGACTTCTGAAGCCGGGAGAAACACAAACACTTACTGTTGAGATTCCACAGAAACAACTGGCTTCTTTCAATGAGGAAACACATACATGGATAGTGGAAAAAGGCAAATATGGCATTCTGGTCGGAAACAGTTCAGACAAACTGAAACTGGAAGCAGTTCTGGTAGTTTCAGATGATACAGTACTGGAACAGATGGATAAAATCTGTCCGCTTCAGGAAGAACTGGAACAGATTCATTTGACAAAAGAATTGAAAGAAAAATCTGTGCAGAGACAGGAAAAACTGATAACAGCGCAGGTTCCGGAATATTATTTTAAACCTGCGATGATACCGGCAAAATCGGAAAATGCCGGAAAAAATCAGGAAAATCTGACAGAGGAAGAAAAAAGATTTGTTTCTGTTCTGGAAGGCAGATCTGCTGAAGAACTGATTCCTCTGCTTTATGGAAAAATTTCAGAGAATATTAGCACTCTGGGTGCAGCGGGAATCCGCGTACCGGGATCAGCAGGTGAGACCAGTGGTGCTCTGGAGGAGGATGGAATCCCGTCTCTTGTTATGGCAGACGGTCCGGCAGGAATCCGCCTCAGACAGTGGTATGAGGTAGATAAAGAGACAGACAGCATCTATGAAATGGGAGTTCTTGGTTCACTGGAAAATGGAATTCTGGAACCTGGTGTGCATCATGAGAATGCAGATACTTATTATCAGTACTGTACTGCTTTTCCGGTAGGAACAGCACTGGCACAGACCTGGGATACAGATCTTATGACAGAGTTTGGAAAAGCAATCGCAGAAGAAATGGAAGAATTTCATGTGAATCTGTGGCTTGCACCAGGCATGAATATCCACAGAAATCCATTATGTGGAAGAAATTATGAATATTATTCAGAAGATCCATATCTGTCAGGGATGCTGGCAGCAGCAGTGACCCGGGGTGTTCAGAGCAAGTCAGGATGTGGCGTAACAATCAAGCATTTTGCATGCAATAATCAGGAAGATAACCGCATGGGTGTTGACTCCTGTGTATCCGAACGTGCGCTCAGAGAAATCTATCTCCGCGGATTTGAAATTGCAGTAAAAGAAGGAAATCCTGTTTCTATTATGACTTCCTATAATCTTATCAACGGTATTCATGCGGCGAACAGCAAAGATCTGTGCATGACAGTTGCCAGAAAAGAATGGGGATTTGACGGAGCAATTATGTCAGACTGGAACACAACAGTTCCGGAAAATGGAAGCGTTCCATGGAAATGTGTGGCAGCAGGCAATGACATTATCATGCCTGGAAATCCGGATGATGATAAGAATATTCGCCAGGCATATAAAGAAGGTAAACTTACAGAAGAAGAAATCCGAAATTGTGCCGGACATCTGGCAGTTATGATCTGCAGATTGAACAAAAACAATTAAAATCAGATCATTTTTTTCATAGAATGACGTAAAAATCTGAAGGACTGTAGCTGGTTCTTCAGATTTTTTAGTTACTGTTCTTTATCCAAATATCCCGGACACTCTGTCATATATATTTGCCGGATCTTCAAGGCGCATCAAAACAAACATGCTCATGCATTGACAGAGATGATCGATACTTTCAAAACTTCTAAATGTCATGGCCTGCGCCTGTTTCCGTATATAATTCCTTAGAAGCCTTTCGGCTTCATTATTCGTGGCAGATACCCGGATGGGTGATTTCCATACCATAAACGGTATAATTGCAGAACGAATTTAACATGGTTTCTGACAGCATAGAAATTATGCATATCACAGATATAGTTGATAACTATGGATGTGTATGGAGATAATGGAAATATTATAGCTGAGGAGATCCCGCCTGAATTGCTTTTTATATGGAAGAAGTTTTCCTGAAAAAGAAGGAGCTTGATACAGAAATTGTTCTGGATACAATGATAAATGTAGATAAATTTTTAAAGAACTAATGTTCACATCATATATACAATTTCAAATTTCCATGATATAATATTTTTTACATTTGAGTGTTAATTCGTCCACGTTAGTTTTACTACTTTTTACCAGTCTATAAAATGTCAGGTGGTGAACAAAATTCGTCGAGAGGTGTATTCGGGTAAAATCAGGAAATGCGCTTCGACGAATTTCTGCCTGATAGATGAACTTTTTTGCTATAAAAATCAGGAGGTGCTTTTGTGCAAAATTCACAACAAATCTTCAAATTACACTCCGAATACAAACCCACCGGTGACCAGCCTCAGGCAATCGAAAAACTGGTCAAGGGCTTCAAGGAAGGCAACCAGTTTGAGACTTTGCTTGGTGTTACAGGTTCCGGTAAGACCTTCACCATGGCGAATGTCATTGCCCGGCTCAACAAACCAACTTTGGTACTTGCCCACAATAAAACACTGGCAGCGCAGCTCTACGGCGAGATGAAGGAATTCTTCCCTGAGAACGCAGTGGAATACTTTGTCTCCTATTATGACTACTATCAGCCGGAGGCTTATGTCCCGTCTTCAGACACCTATATTGCCAAAGACTCCTCCATCAATGACGAGATTGACAAACTCCGTCTCTCTGCCACAGCCGCAATGTCAGAGCGGAAAGACGTAGTGGTCATTTCCTCCGTTTCCTGTATCTACGGACTGGGTTCCCCTCAGGAATTCTTTGACATGATGATTTCCCTGCGTCCGGGAATGACCAAAGACCGGGATGAGGTGATTCGGGAGCTGATTGACATTCAATATACCAGAAATGAGATGGACTTCCACCGAAGCACCTTCCGTGTCCGCGGAGATACTCTGGAAATTTTCCCTGCCAACAGCTCCGACACAGCCGTGAGAGTAGAATTTTTTGGAGATGAGATCGACCGTATTTCAGAAATTGATGTACTGACAGGAGAAATCAAATGCCAGCGTTCTCATATCAGCATCTTCCCTGCATCCCACTATGTAGTGCCTGCAGAACAGATCCAGAGAGCAGCTGTAGCAATAGAAGAAGAATTAAAAGAACGCGTAGAGTATTTCAAAAGTGAAGACAAACTTCTGGAAGCCCAGCGAATCTCAGAACGCACCAATTTCGACATTGAAATGATGAAAGAAACTGGATTCTGTTCAGGAATCGAAAATTATTCCAGACATCTGTCAGGATTAAAGCCCGGACAGCCACCATACACACTGCTGGACTATTTTGGAGATGACTTCTTACTTATTATAGATGAATCTCATATCACAGTACCTCAGGTAGGAGGAATGTACGCCGGTGACCAGAGCCGGAAGCAGACGCTGGTAGACTACGGCTTTCGACTTCCTTCAGCCAAGGATAACCGTCCCTTAAGCTTCGAAGAATTCGAATCCAAACTGGATCAGGTCATGTTTGTATCTGCCACTCCGGGACAATATGAGTATGATCACGAACTCCTCCGCGCAGAACAGATCATCCGTCCAACAGGACTTCTGGATCCGAAAGTAGAAGTCCGCCCCATTGAAGGACAAATCGACGATCTGATCGGAGAAGTAAACAAAGAAGTATCAAAGAAACACAAAATTCTGATCACCACTCTCACCAAACGAATGGCAGAAGACCTGACAGAATATATGAAAGAAGTAGGAATTCGGGTCCGCTATCTCCATTCTGATATCGATACCTTAGAGCGTGCCCGCATCATCCGCGATATGCGTCTGGATGTCTTTGATGTACTGGTAGGAATCAACCTCCTCAGGGAAGGCCTGGACATCCCGGAAATTACCCTGGTAGCAATCCTGGATGCAGATAAAGAAGGTTTCCTCCGTTCCGAAACCTCCCTCATCCAGACCATCGGACGAGCTGCCCGAAACAGCGAAGGCCACGTGATCATGTACGCAGACAACATGACCGATTCCATGTACAAAGCCATTACCGAAACCAACCGCCGTCGCACCATCCAGGAAGCCTACAACAAAGAACATGGAATCACCCCCACCACCATCAAAAAAGCAGTCCGCGACCTCATCGCCGTATCTAAAGCAGTAGCTGAAACCGAGGTCCGACTCCAGAAAGACCCAGAGTCCATGACCCGCAAAGAACTCACCAAACTCATCGCCCAGGTAGAAAAACAAATGCGCGCCGCCGCAGCAGACCTCAACTTCGAACAGGCCGCCGAACTCCGCGACAAAATGATCGACCTGAAAAAGAACCTGGATACGCTGGACAAATAATGTTTCTTAATCCAGCCCATCAGAGTGTGAAATCCTGCGTCAGATATCTTTGCCGTGCGTCAACACGCCTGCAGATATCTTCCTTGTCTTTCACACTTTGCTGAACTGTCTTAAATGCATTATTTACAAGGATTGCTATAGAAGAGGCGATTCGCCTCCCAGGCGAGAGCCCCGCCTGTATAATCGTCATGAACAGCCAGCGGGGAGAAATTATTAATAATTTCTCCTAGCGTCCCTTTCTATAACATAATCTTAATAATCTCCATTGTTCATAAAATAACAAAAAATTCACAAAATAATATTGACAAACCCAATCAAGAGTGCTATCTTATGAACATAAGCTGTTAGCACTCCTAAAAGTTGAGTGCTAACAGCCTGAAAACAAAGGCAGAAAAGGAGTGGAACTTCATGGATCAGGTATTAGATGATCGTAAAAAGAAAATACTAAAAGCCATCATCAAAACCTACATGGAAACAGGTGAGCCCGTCGGTTCACGAACCATTTCCAAGTTTGCAGATTTAAATGTAAGCTCTGCCACCATCCGGAACGAGATGTCAGACCTGACCGATATGGGATATATCGTACAGCCACACACCTCAGCCGGAAGAATTCCTTCTGATAAAGGTTATCGCCTCTACGTTGACGAGCTGATGAAAGAAAAGGAATCAGAAGTCCAGGAAATCAGAGATCTCATGATTGAGAAAACAGATAAACTGGATAAGATGCTTAAACAGGTAGCGAAGGTACTCGCCTCCAATACCAATTATGCAACAATGATTTCTGTGCCACAGTACAGCGGAAGCAAGATTAAATTCATACAGCTTTCCCGCGTGACACCACTTCAGCTTGTGGCAGTAGTAGTTAGTGATAACAACGTCATCCGAAACCAGATCATCAATCTGGATGAGGAGATGGACGATCAGACAATCCTGAAATTAAATCTTCTTCTCAATACCAACTTAAATGGTGTGCCGATTCAGGACATTAACCTCGGAATGATCGCCCGCCTTAAAGAACAGGCAGGTGTACACAGTTCTGTAGTTGGAACAGTCCTTGATGCAGTGGCAGATACCATTCAGGTAGATGAAGACGATATGCAGATATATACTTCAGGAGCAACAAACATTTTCAAATATCCGGAGCTTGCAGATACAAGTAAAGCAAGTGAGCTGATCTCAGCATTTGAAGAGAAGCAGGATCTGGTAGATCTGGTGAAAGAGAGAATGTCTGATACCGAGAACACAGGAATTCAGGTGTACATTGGTGATGAGATGCCGGTGCAGACTATGAAGGACTGCAGTGTGGTGACAGCTACCTATGAACTTGGAAAAGGAATGCATGGTACCATTGGTATCATCGGTCCGAAGCGAATGGATTACGCAAATGTAGTTGACAGCCTGAAGGCTTTGAAAGTCCAGCTGGACGAACTGATTAAGAAAGAGAGTTAGAAAGGCGGTAATAGAGAGTGTCAGAAGAAACAAAGAACACAGCTTTGGAGGAAGAAACAACAGAGACTCCTGTAACAGAAGAAACTGTTGAGGATGAACCTGAAGTTGTAGAGAATGGTGAAGAAGAAGCAGAAGAAATCCCGGTAGAGGATGGAGACGAGGAAGCTTCCCAGGATGACAAGAAAGACAGCAAATCAAAAACTTCTTTCTTCGGTAAGAAGAAAAAAGAAAAAGATAAATTTGAACAGCAGATCGAAGATCTGACAGACAGACTGAAACGAAACATGGCTGAATTTGATAACTTCCGTAAGAGAACGGAGAAAGAGAAATCCAGCATGTACATCATCGGAGCCAAGGATATTGTTGAGAAAATCCTTCCGGTTGTGGATAACTTCGAGAGAGGTCTTGCACAGGCACCTGAAGGAGATTCTTTTGCAGATGGCATGAAGATGATCTACAAACAGCTGATCACCACATTAGATGAGCTGGGCGTGAAACCGATTGAAGCAGTGGGTAAGGAATTTGATCCGAACTTCCACAACGCAGTAATGCATGTGGAGGATGAAGAAGCCGGTGAGAATATTGTGGTAGAAGAATTCCAGAAAGGTTACACCTACAAGGATTTCGTAGTCCGCCACAGTATGGTAAAAGTAGCCAACTAATTTACATGAAAATATAGAATATATCAAATCTAGTTGAAAATAAACAGGAGGAACAAGATTATGGGAAAAATCATTGGTATTGACTTAGGTACAACAAACAGCTGTGTAGCCGTAATGGAAGGCGGACAGCCAACAGTTATCGCTAATACAGAAGGCGCAAGAACAACACCATCAGTTGTCGCTTTCACAAAAACAGGAGAACGTCTTGTAGGTGAACCTGCAAAACGTCAGGCAGTTACAAACGCAGAGAGAACAATTTCTTCTATTAAAAGAGAGATGGGTACAGATTACCGTGTTACAATCGATGACAAGAAATATTCTCCACAGGAAATTTCCGCTATGATCCTTCAGAAACTGAAAAAAGATGCAGAAGGATACCTTGGTGAGAAAGTTACAGAAGCAGTTATCACAGTTCCGGCATATTTTAACGATGCACAGCGTCAGGCAACAAAAGATGCAGGTAAGATCGCAGGTCTTGATGTAAAACGTATCATCAACGAGCCTACAGCAGCAGCTCTTGCATATGGTCTTGACAATGAAAAAGAACAGAAGATTATGGTATACGACTTAGGTGGTGGTACATTCGATGTATCCGTTATCGAGATCGGTGATGGCGTTATCGAAGTTCTTTCCACAGCTGGTAACAACCGTCTTGGTGGTGATGACTTCGACCAGAAGATCACAGATTATATGCTTGCTGAGTTCAAGAAAGCAGAAGGCGTTGACTTAAGCAATGATAAAATGGCACTTCAGAGATTAAAAGAAGCTGCAGAGAAAGCGAAAAAAGAACTTTCTTCCGCAACAACTACAAACATCAACCTGCCATTCATCACAGCTACAGCAGAAGGCCCGAAACACTTCGATATGAACCTTACAAGAGCTAAATTTGATGAATTAACACATGAATTAGTAGAAATGACAGCTGAACCGGTACGTCGCGCACTTTCTGATGCAGGTATCACAGCATCTGAACTTGGCCAGGTACTTCTGGTTGGTGGATCTTCCCGTATCCCGGCTGTACAGGATAAAGTAAGACAGTTAACTGGCAAAGAGCCAAGCAAGAACTTAAATCCGGATGAATGTGTTGCACTTGGTGCTTCTATCCAGGGTGGTAAACTTGCTGGTGATGCAGGCGCAGGCGATATTCTTCTTCTGGATGTTACTCCACTGTCACTGTCTATCGAGACAATGGGTGGTATCGCAACAAGACTGATCGAGAGAAATACTACTATTCCTACGAGAAAGAGCCAGATTTTCTCTACAGCAGCAGACAACCAGACAGCAGTAGATATCAACGTTGTACAGGGTGAGCGTCAGTTTGCGAAAGACAACAAATCCCTTGGACAGTTCCGTCTGGATGGAATCCCGCCAGCACGTCGTGGTGTTCCGCAGATCGAAGTTACATTTGATATTGATGCAAACGGTATCGTAAATGTATCTGCAAAAGACCTTGGAACAGGTAAAGAACAGCATATTACAATCACAGCTGGTTCTAACATGTCTGATTCTGATATCGATAAAGCAGTCAAAGAAGCTGCTGAGTTCGAAGCTCAGGATAAGAAACGTAAAGAAGCAATCGATACAAGAAATAACGCTGATTCCATGGTATTCCAGGTTGAGAATGCACTGAAAGAAGCTGGCGACAAGATTGATGCTAACGATAAAGCTGCTGTAGAAGCAGATCTGAATGCACTGAAAGACTTACTGTCCCAGACTGCAAATGCAGAAGAGATGACAGACTCTCAGGTAGCTGATATCAAAGCTGCTCAGGAGAAGATGATGGAAAGTGCTCAGAAACTGTTCGCTAAGATGTATGAGCAGACACAGCAGGCAGGCGGCCAGGCTGGTCCGGACATGAACAACATGGGCGGAGCTGGAAACACTGGAGCAGGAAGCAACGATGATGTTGTAGATGCTGACTACAAAGAAGTTTAATTTAGAGCAAATTAGGGCATAGGAATAAATAAATCATGGCTGATAAGAGAGATTATTATGAAGTCTTAGGCGTGGACAAAAGCGCCGATGACGCAACACTTAAAAAAGCATATCGTAAGTTAGCCAAAAAGTATCACCCGGACGTAAATCCGGGTGATAAAGAGGCTGAGGCGAAATTTAAAGAAGCGACAGAAGCTTACACCATCTTAAGTGATCCGGACAAGAGAAGACAGTATGACCAGTTTGGTCATGCAGCATTTGAAAACGGCGGTGGCGGTGCTGGTGGCGGCTTCGGAGGTTTTGACTTCAACGGTGCTGACATGGGTGATATCTTCGGCGACATTTTCGGTGATTTATTTGGCGGCGGTGGCAGAAGCAGACGTGCCAATAACGGTCCGATGAAAGGCGCAAACCTTCGTGCACGCGTAAATATTACTTTTGAAGAAGCTGTCTTTGGCTGTGAAAAAGAACTGGAGATCGTACTGAAGGACGAATGTACCACCTGCCATGGAACAGGTGCGAAACCAGGTACTTCACCGACAACCTGTCCGAAATGTAACGGTGAAGGTCAGGTCGTATATACACAGCAGTCCATGTTCGGAATGGTGCGTAATGTACAGACTTGTCCGGACTGTCATGGAACTGGTAAGATCATTAAAGATAAATGTAGCGCATGCCGCGGAACAGGATATACCTCTTCCAGAAAGAAGATTCAGGTATCTGTACCTGCTGGTATTGACAATGGTCAGAGTATTCGTATCCGTGAGAAGGGTGAACCGGGTACAAATGGAGGACCGAGAGGGGATCTTCTTGTAGAAGTAAATGTTGCACGTCATCCGATTTTCCAGAGACAGGATATGAATATTTTCTCCACTGCGCCTCTTACATATGCGCAGGCGGCACTGGGTGGTACTGTCCGTATCAACACAGTGGATGGAGATGTGGAATATGAAGTGAAGCCGGGAACTCAGACTGATACAAGAATCCGTCTGAAGGGAAAAGGTGTTCCATCCTTAAGAAACAGGAATGTACGTGGAGATCATTATGTGACATTCGTTGTACAGGTTCCGACCAATCTCAACGAAGAAGCAAAAGAAGCGTTGCGTAAATTCGATGAGGCATGTGGCAACCGCCCGAAGGAGTCTTCCGAAGGGACAGAGAAATCCGAAAAGAAGAAAAAGAGCTTCATGGATAAGTTAAAAGAGACTTTTGAGGACTGATTTTCAGATATTTGAAAATTGGATTTTAAAAGAAAAATGAAAGAAAATTAAAGAAAAGAGGTCAAACCTCTTTTCTTTTTTTGCGTGGTCGTGTATATTGAAAGGTAACGGCAAAAAAAACAGAAGAAAATAATGTATGACCATGTGGTGTACCAACAAGTTGCAGGGACAGGGATTCCTGAGAAATGGAGAGATATTTGACTAAAAAAGAAAAAATTCGATTTTTTCGGGAGAAATATCTCCCGTTGTGGTCAATCTTGCCACTGATAAGTATTTTTGTGCTGAATTGTCTGATTTACTGGGGCAGTGGCATATTGACAGCGAACAGATATCATTTTGATTTTACCACATCACTGGACAGGGCAGTGCCATTGATTCCACAGTTTATCTGGATCTATGTGCTGGCATTTCCTTTCTGGGCGGTGAATTATATTCTGGCGTCGCAGAGAGGAAGGGATGGTTTTTACCGGTTTGTAGCGACAGATCTGACGGTACATTTTGCCTGTTTTGTGTTTTTTCTGATTTTGCCGACTACGAATATAAGACCTGAGATTGTGGGAAATACCTGGTCTGAACAGTTGCTTAAGTTTGTTTACATGATAGATGGGGCAAGTACTCCTTCAAATTTATTTCCATCGATTCACTGTTATGTAAGCTGGCTGAGCTGGCGGGGAGTCAGAAAATCAGAGAAGATACCGAAGTGGTATCAGCATTTTTCTCTGATATTTGCAATACTGATCATTATTTCCACGCAGGTACTTAAGCAGCATTATCTGGTGGATGCAATCGCCGGAGTAGGACTGGTGGAACTGGCGTGGAGATTTTACAGCATTGGAAATCACCATGATATTTTCAGAAAGTTTTTTGAAAAGATTTCTGGTACATTGTTTTCGAAATAACTATATCACTTACTTGTCTGTACGATTGGTGAAACGCTGTACTAAGTACAGCAAATATTAAGTAACTGCTATATTGACTTGTCTGATTTTTCGTCTGCGGCGTTGTCGTCAATCGGCGTAGCCACCGCTACGCCTCATTCCTCCGCCTTGCAGATGAAGAAATCATCCTGCGTCAATATGGCAGAAACTTAATTTTCGCTGTACTAAGATATAAAGTGGTATGCGAACCGTAAGAATAAATGTTAATTATACAAAATAATTAAGAATGGAGAATAATATATGAAGTGGAACCGTTTTACAGTAAAAACGAAAACAGAAGCAGAAGATATCGTAATCAGCACACTGGCAGAGGTTGGAATCGAAGGTGTGGAGATTCAGGACAAGCAGCCACTGACAGAGGAAGATAAAGCTCAGATGTTTGTAGACATTATGCCGGAAGGTCCTGCAGATGACGGTGTTGCATATCTGAATTTCTATCTGGAGGAAGATGCTGATAAAGACGCGATTCTTAAGGATGTGCGTGAAGCACTGGATGATTTAAGAAATTTCATGGATATCGGAGAAGCAACGATCGAAGAGTCCCAAACAGAGGATAAGGACTGGATCAATAACTGGAAACAGTATTTCCATCAGTTCTATGTAGATGATATTCTTATTGTTCCATCCTGGGAAGAAATAAAAGAAGAGGACAAGGACAAAATGATCCTGCATATCGATCCGGGTACAGCTTTCGGAACAGGGATGCATGAGACTACACAGCTTGTGATCCGCCAGTTAAAGAAATATGTGACACCGGATACAGAGATGCTGGATGTCGGAACCGGAAGCGGCATTCTTGGTATCGTTGCGCTCAAGTTCGGGGCAAAACATGTGCTGGGAACAGACCTGGATCCATGTGCCGTTCCGGCAGTTGCAGAGAATAAAGAAGCAAATCAGATCGCAGATGAGACTTTTGACATGGTTATTGGAAATATTATCGATGCCAAAGCAATCCAGGATCAGGCAGGCTATGAAAAATATGATATTGTCACAGCAAATATTCTTGCAGATGTTCTGATTCCGCTGACACCGGTGATTGTTAATCAGATGAAGAAAGGTGCTTACTACATTACTTCCGGTATTCTTGATGTGAAAGAAGAGGTAGTAGTGGAAGCTGTGAAGGCAGCAGGACTGACGGTTGTAGAGGTAACACATCAGGGCGAATGGGTTTCTGTCACAGCAAGAAAGGACTGATCTTATGCAGCGTTTTTTTGTGGAACCTTATCAGATCGAGGAAGAAACGCATCGTATTCATATCAATGGAACAGATGTGAATCATATTAAAAACGTACTTCGTATGAAATGTGGGGAGGATGTCTGGATCAGCGATGGCGGCAATAAGGAATATCATTGTCAGGTAGAAGAACTGAGAGAGGATGAAGTTTTACTTCATATTCTTTATGCACAGGAACCGGAATATGAACTTCCAAACAAGATTTATCTTTTTCAGGGACTTCCAAAAGCAGATAAGATGGAACTCATTATTCAGAAAGCAGTGGAGCTGGGAGCTTTCTCAGTGATTCCTGTAGAGACAAAGCGATGTGTAGTGAAGCTGGATGCGAAGAAAGCGGCGAAGAAGGTAGCCCGCTGGCAGCAAATCGCAGAGAGTGCGGCAAAACAGTCAAAGCGAATGCTGATCCCCGAGATTCACGAAGTTATGACTTATAAAGAGGCGCTGGCATTTGCCGGACATTTAGACGTGAAGCTGATTCCATACGAGCTTGCAAAGGGAATGAAAGAAACCAGAGAAATCCTGAACGAGCTCCGACCGGGACAGTCTATCGGCATTTTCATCGGGCCGGAAGGTGGATTTGAGGAAGAAGAAGTGTCAAAGGCACTGGAGGCAGGAGCACATGCCATTACACTTGGAAGGCGCATCCTCAGAACAGAGACAGCAGGACTTGCGATTTTGTCTGTACTGATGTTTCAGTTGGAGAATGAGTAAGTTATAATAAGAAACAGTTGAAAATGAAAACCTGCGGTTTTTCTTAGATAATATTAATTGTTACCGGGAACAGTAATATGAAGTTGTATGATCAGGGAAAAGTTCAGGTATTTTGGTGTTACTGAGAATAGTAACATCAGGATAATATATAGAAACAAGAGAGAGTAAAAATGGAAGCATATTTTGATAATTCAGCTACGACCCGCTGCTTTGAAGAAGTAAAGGATATCGTGGTTAAGACAATGATGGAAGATTTCGGAAATCCATCTGCCATGCACCAGAAGGGTGTCGATGCGGAAGGGTATGTCAAAGAATCTGCCAGAATTTTGTCACAGATACTGAAAGTAACAGAGAAAGAAATTTTGTTTACTTCCGGTGGAACAGAGTCTAATAATCTGGCACTGATTGGTGGCGCGCTTGCAAATAAGAGAAGTGGAAATCACATCATCACGACTGCTGTAGAGCATGCAGCAGTCAGTCAGCCGATTGCTTTTCTTAAGGAACAAGGATTTGAAGTGACGATTCTTCCGGTGGATGAGCGCGGAGTTGTAAAACTTGACGCACTTGAAAAGGCATTAAGACCGGATACGATCTTAGTATCTACAATGATGGTAAACAATGAGACCGGAGCAGTGATGCCTGTAGAAAAAATTGGTGCTATGGTTCAGGAGAAGAGCCCGAAAGCATTGTATCATGTAGATGCAATTCAGGCATTTGGCAAATATCGGATCTATCCGAAGAAATGGGGAATCCATCTTCTTTCTGTCAGCGGACATAAGATCCACGGACCAAAAGGTGTCGGATTTCTTTACATTAACAGTAAAGCAAAGGTGCAGCCATTGATCCTGGGCGGCGGACAGCAGAATGGAATGCGCTCCGGAACTGATAATGTGCCGGGAATCGCAGGTCTTGGCGTGGCATCGAAGATGATGTATCAGAATTTTGATGAAAAGATCGAACATCTTTATCAGCTGAAAGAACGTATGGCAAAGGGGCTTTCTAAAATAGATGACGTAGTGATTAATGGAATGCCTGTCATAGAAGGTGCGCCTCATATCCTGAGTGTAAGTTTTCTGGGAATCAGAAGTGAGGTATTGCTTCACACATTAGAGGACAGAAATATTTTTGTATCTGCGGGAAGCGCATGCTCCAGCCATAAGAGAAAACCAAGCGCCACGCTTTCTGCCATGGGAATGAGCAATGCACAGATTGAGAATACTGTGCGTATCAGTTTCTCGGAGGAGAATACATTTGAAGAGGTTGATTACTGCCTGGAGGTATTAAATGAAGTGCTTCCAATGTTGAAACGATACGCCCGCAGATAACAGATTGACGGTAGGATATTATCAGTGGACAATAATGCATCGCTGCCTGGCGAAACTCAGAAAGTGACAGGATATGCATGCTGCCACAGATACATTGCAATGCAGGCAATGTGTAATTAAGATGATAGAAAGAACAAAAGGAGAATAGAATGATATTTCACGCATTTTTAATAAAATACGCAGAAATCGCTATCAAGGGTAAGAACAGATATATTTTTGAAGACGCCCTTGTAAAGCAGATGAACATCGCACTTTCCAAAATTGAGGGAGGGTTTGAAGTAAAGAAAGAACAGGGAAGAATCTATGTGTTCTGCCCGAAACAGTATGATTATGATGAGACGGTAGATGCGTTACAGCATGTATTTGGTATTGTCGGAATTTGCCCGGTAGTGATCTATGAGGAGCAGGGATTTGAGCAGATGGCAAAGGATGTTGTTTCTTACATGAAGAACTGTCATCCAAATTACAATGGAAGCTTCAAAGTATATACAAGAAGAGCAAAGAAGTCCTATCCAATCACATCTATGGAAGTCAGTGCAGAACTTGGCGGACGTATTCTGGATGAATTCCCGGATGCAAGCGTAGATGTACATGATCCGGAGCTTACTCTTTCTGTAGAAATCCGTGACAAGATTTATGTATATTCCCAGACAATCAAGGGAGCAGGCGGAATGCCAATCGGAACAAACGGAAAAGCTATGCTTCTTCTCTCTGGCGGTATCGACAGCCCGGTAGCCGGTTATATGATCGCAAAACGTGGTGTTAAGATTGATGCGGTATATTTCCATGCGCCGCCTTACACAAGTGAAAGAGCAAAACAGAAAGTCGTAGATCTGGCAAAACAGGTAGCAAAATACAGTGGACCGATTCATCTCCATGTAGTAAACTTTACAGATATCCAGCTTTACATTTATGATCAGTGTCCACATGATGAGCTGACTATCATTATGCGTCGCTATATGATGCGTATTGCAGAGCATTTTGCAAAACAGAGCAAATGCCTTGGCCTGATCACAGGCGAGAGTATCGGACAGGTTGCAAGTCAGACATTACAGAGTCTTGCCGCTACCAATGAAGTCTGCACACTTCCTGTATACCGCCCGGTTATCGGCTTTGACAAGCAGGAAATTGTAGAGAGATCATGGGAAATCGGAACTTACGAGACGTCTATCCAGCCATTTGAAGACTGCTGTACGATCTTTGTGGCAAAACATCCGGTTACAAAGCCAAATCTGAATGTGATCCATCGTTCAGAAACAAAACTGGAAGAGAAGATCGATGAGCTGATGAAAACAGCGCTGGAGACAGTTGAGATTATTGAGATTGACTAAAAGAAAAGAGGAACTGTAAACCAGTTCCTCAATGACTGCGAAAAAATTATTCTGTAACGTATTTGCTAACGATTGCCATAACGGTATCAAGAGCAGCGCCATCAGCGTGGATGTTTAAGTCGATCGGTTTGGATAAATCAAGGCTGAAAATACCCATGATAGATTTTGCGTCGATTACATATCTTCCGGATACTAAATCGAAATCGCAGTCGAATTTGCTGATTTCATTAACGAATGCTTTCACTTTATCGATAGAGTTCAGTGAAATTTTACATGTTTTCATTATGAGAACCTCCCTTAATAATAGTTATTTGCTGACCTAATAGCCTGTCAGCTTACAGTTTTCATCTTAACGGCAGTATTGCAAAAAGTCAAGGTGAAAACGGATAAAATTTCCAGAAAGATTTAGTGAAAATGTATAACAATGACGAAAGTTTCTATAGTTTTGTAAAAAATGAACAATATTGTACGGGAACAGGCGTTTATTCTGCAAACAAAATTCATTGAAAAGTAGCTTTGACAATGAGTTTTTGACTTGCATATCTCAGAATAGCAGAATGCGGAATAGTCATAAAGTTACAAGGAATTACAAATTTAGATAAGAAACAGGAGGAAAGAATGGGAATAAAAGTTGCACTTCACAACTTAGGCTGTAAGGTAAATGCCTATGAAGTAGAGGCAATGCAGCAGCTTCTGGAAGAAGCGGGATACGAGATCGTACCGTTTGAGCCGGGAGCTGATGTTTATCTGATCAATACATGTACAGTCACTAATATCGCAGACCGTAAGTCCAGACAGATGCTGCATAAAGCAAAGAAAATGAATCCGGATGCGATTGTAGTGGCAACGGGATGTTATGTTCAGACAGATGAGGGAAAACTGGATAAGGACGAGGCAGTAGATCTGATCCTTGGAAATAACCAGAAGGGAAATATTGTCCAGGTGCTGCAGGAATATGAACAGCAGCACACCAAGCAGAAGCATGTATTAAATATCAATCAGACAAAAGAATATGAAGAACTGGCGATCAATCACACAGCAGAGCATGTGCGTGCATATATTAAAGTTCAGGACGGCTGTAATCAGTTCTGTACCTACTGTATCATCCCGTATGCAAGAGGTCGTGTAAGAAGTCGTAAAATTGCACAGGTAATGGATGAAGTCCGTGCACTTGCTGCCAAGGGATATAAAGAAGTGGTACTCACAGGAATCCACTTAAGTTCATATGGAGTAGATTTCCCGGAAGAAGAAAGAGAAACACTGCTTTCACTGATCCAGTCTGTACATGAGGTAG
Organism: Blautia sp. HCP3S3_B11; assembly: GCF_052064435.1. Lineage (NCBI taxonomy): Bacteria > Bacillati > Bacillota > Clostridia > Lachnospirales > Lachnospiraceae > Blautia > Blautia sp. HCP3S3_B11. Next base: position 81,211 of record NZ_JBQHVP010000005.1, on the reverse strand, counting down.
AAGGAGTCGAGAGAATCCGTCTGGGCTCTCTGGAGCCGAGAATCATTACGGAGGAATTTGCCAGAACGATTTCCTCTATGCCGAAGATGTGCCCACATTTCCATCTGTCTTTGCAGAGCGGATGTGACACAACTCTGGAAAGAATGAACCGAAGATACAGAAGCACAGAATATGCAGAGAAATGTGATCTTCTGAGAAAATACTTTAAAAATCCGGCACTTACAACAGATGTGATTGTTGGTTTTCCGATGGAAACAGAGGAAGATTTTCAGGCTTCCTATGACTTTGTGGAAAGTATCCATTTTTATGAGACACATATTTTCAAATATTCCCGTCGTCATGGAACGAAGGCTGCCGCCATGTCAGGTCAGTTGACAGAAGCGCAGAAAGCTGTCAGAAGCGATAAGATGCTTGCACTAAATGAAGAACATGAAAGAGAATATGAGGAATCCATGATTGGCAGTGAACTGAGAGTTCTTCTTGAGGAAGAAGTAGAGATTAATGGAGAACAGTGGTATATCGGTCACAGCAAGGAATATATTAAAACAGCAGTAAGAAAACAGGATGCTTATGGAGTAAATGACATAATTACTGTAAAAGCTGAGAGATTTCTGAAAAATCATACATTGACCGGCGGAGTACTGTGTACGGAATAGGGTACAAAGCGAACAGTAACTATTAACTTGCTAATGACTGCAACAAATTTGCGGTTGCAGAATAGATGGAATTATATTAAAATATAGAAGAATATATGTGTATTGTATACGAAATTTGCAATACATAGCAGAAACGATGAATTATTGCGTTACTGTTCACACGCCACTATCCCGTGAGGTGTTTTGGCATGAAAATGCTAAAATCCCGAGACATACGGCGCGAATTTATGCGATTAGCATAAATTAAGTTTGCGAAGCAAACGATACTCCTTGGGCTTTGCACAAGGAGGTTCATATTTCTTGCATCGCGAAGCGTGTTACTGAGAACGGGGTGAACAGTAATATTATTGCGAAGTGCGTGAAGGTACGAGACAATGCGATAACTGAAAGGTTCTGCGAAAATAAATCAGGTAAGGACGTGAAAAAAATGGCAGAGAACAATCTGGGTAATACCCAATATTTCAGAACAAAACCAGACCAGGAGCTTCAGGTAAAAGAGGTACTGGACCTCGTTTACACAGCAATGGATGAGAAAGGATATAATCCGGTTAATCAGATCGTTGGATATATTATGTCCGGAGATCCTACTTATATTACCAGCCATAAGGGCGCTAGAAGCATGATCATGAAAGTAGAGCGTGATGAACTGGTAGAGGAACTTTTAAACGAGTATATTAAGAATAAATCCTGGGAACGCTGATATGAGAATCCTGGGATTAGATTATGGCTCAAAAACAGTCGGTGTGGCAATCAGTGATCCGCTGGGAATCACCGCACAGGGAGTGGAGACAATCTGGCGTAAGCAGGAGAATCACCTGCGCCAGACACTTGCCCGTATAGAAGAACTTATTTCGGAGTATCAGGTGGAACGGATCGTACTTGGCTATCCGAAGAATATGAATAATACGATTGGAGAACGTGCCCAGAAATCGCTGGAGTTTAAGGAAATGCTGGAGAGACGGACAGGTCTGGAAGTGATCATGTGGGACGAGCGTCTGACTACAGTAGAAGCCAATCGTACTTTAATGGAAGCCAGTGTGCGCAGAGAGAATCGTAAACAGTATCTGGATCAGCTGGCAGCTGTTTTTATTTTGCAGGGATATCTGGATTCCCTGTCCTGTTAGGAGATTGATAAAATGGATAAAATTAAATTTCAGCTCGAGGACGGAACAGAAGCGGAGTTTTATGTAGAAGAGCAGACCAGAATCGGAGGAATCACATATCTTCTGGTATCTGACTCTATGGATGATGAGGCAACTGCCTATATTTTTAAAGATGTGTCAGAGGATGACAGTCAGGAAGCCTGCTATGAGATGGTCGAGGACGAGGATGAACTGCAGGCAGTTTTTAAAGTATTTGAACAGATGTTAGATGACGTAGACCTTGAAATGTAGCCGGGAGGTATAATGCTTGAATAACGAAAATAACAACCAATATAATAACGAAGCACGTGAAAATTATGAAGGACAGTCCGGTCATGGCCAGAGAAGACCATATAACCGACCGAAGGATTATAAATATAAACCGCAGCACAGAAATACTCATGGAAGAAAACTGATACAGGATCGTAAAGCTGTAACGGATAAAGAGAAGAGCGGAAAGCCGGTACCATTTAAGAATCCGGTAAAGAGTGTTCCACGTAAACCCAAGAAACCGACATCCAGATTAAAGATCATTCCACTTGGCGGTCTGGAACAGATCGGAATGAATATTACAGCATTTGAATATGAGGACAGCATTGTGGTAGTAGACTGCGGACTTGCTTTCCCGGAAGATGATATGCTGGGAATTGACCTTGTTATTCCGGATGTGACTTATCTGAAAGAAAATATTTCTAAGGTAAAAGGCTTTGTGATCACACATGGACATGAGGATCATATCGGTGCACTGCCGTATGTTCTTAAAGATGTAAACGTTCCGGTTTACTCTACAAAGCTTACCATTGCCCTGATTGCAAATAAGCTGAAAGAACACAATATGACCCGCACCACCAAATTAAAAGAAGTAAAACATGGACAGGTCATCAATCTTGGAGATTTTTCTATTGAATTTATAAAGACAAACCACAGTATCCAGGATGCATCTGCGCTGGCAATCTATTCACCGGCAGGTATCGTAGTGCATACAGGTGACTTTAAAGTGGATTATACACCTGTATTTGGAGATGCTATTGATCTGCAGCGTTTTGCTGAGATCGGCAAGAAAGGTGTACTGGCACTGATGTGCGACAGTACAAATGCTGAGAGAAGTGGATTTACGATGTCTGAGCGTTCTGTTGGACATGTATTCGATAATCTCTTTAATGAATATAAGACAAACAGAATCATTATCGCGACTTTTGCGTCTAATGTAGACCGTGTACAGCAGATCATCAATACAGCATATCGATTTGGCCGTAAGGTTGCAGTGGAAGGCCGCAGCATGGTAAATGTTATTACTACTGCAGCAGAGCTTGGATATCTCCGCATTCCGGATCAGACCTTGATTGAGATTGATCAGGTTAAGAATTATCCGGATGAGCAGGTGGTGCTGATCACAACAGGAAGCCAGGGTGAATCTATGGCTGCGCTTTCCCGTATGGCAGCGAATATCCACAAGAAAATCGTGATTAAACCGAATGATACGATTATCTTCAGTTCCAATCCAATTCCTGGAAATGAGAAAGCGGTATCCAAGGTTATCAATGAACTTTCCATGAAGGGTGCAAAAGTTATCTTCCAGGATGTTCATGTTTCCGGACATGCATGCCAGGAGGAAATCAAACTGATCTATTCTCTGGTTAAACCGAAATATGCAATTCCGGTTCATGGTGAATACAGACATCTGACAGCCCAGAAGAATGTAGTAGAAGAACTGGGAATTCCGAAAGAGAATATCTTTGTTCTTGCATCCGGAAATATTCTGGAGCTTGATAACCAGAGCGCACAGATAACAGGAACCGTACACACAGGTGCTATCCTGGTTGACGGACTTGGAGTAGGAGACGTAGGTAATATCGTTCTTCGTGACCGTCAGCATCTTGCAGAAGACGGAATCATGATCGTTGTGGTAACCTTAGAGCGTCACAGCAATGTAATTCTTGCAGGACCGGACATTGTTTCCCGAGGTTTCGTATATGTAAGAGAGTCCGAGGATCTGATGGATCACGCAAGAGAAGTAGTAGAGAATGCACTGGATTCTTGTCTGGAACGTAATATTACAGATTGGGGCAAGATCAAAACTGTTGTAAAAGATGCGCTCAGCGAATTCTTATGGAAACGTACCAAGAGAAGTCCGATGATCCTGCCGATCATTATGGAGGCATAAAATGAAACCAAATACAATAGATGAAAATATCAGCAGCCTTCTGGAAGCCCTTAAGGAGAGTCCTGAATATGTGGAGTTTCAGAAACAGAATGAGATTTTGAAGCAAAAACCTGAACTGAAAGAAAGAGTGGATGCTTTCAGAGGAGATAACTACAGAGTTCAGAATGAATGTGGCTCAGATAATCTGTTCGATGTTGTAGAACAGATGGGAAAGGAATCTGCAGAGCTTCGCAGACATCCGGAAGTAAATGCATATCTGGATGCAGAGCTTGCTCTCTGCAAAATGATGCAGAAGATTTGCGTAAAACTGGCAGAAGGCATCGACATGGATATCCCTGGTGTACTGTAAATTACAGGAAATCATCCGACAGGTGATATCCTGCACAGTAGCGTAAGTAGTAACTGTCTGTCAATCTGGATTTATGAGAGTACGGAACAGTTGCTGTAAACATTAGAATTGCAGAAAGGAAATAGTTTATGAGTGATACCAAAGAACGTGCAGGTGCGGCTGGCGTTGTTGTAGTCGGCATGTTTTTTAAAATCGCACTTTATGTTTGTGTGGTAGTGTTGCTTTTCTGGATCGGGAAGTCTTCTTTTCAGTTTGGACATGATGTATTTAATCAGCATGCAATGAGTCCTGGAGAAGGACAGGAAGTTACCGTGGTAATTAAGGAAGATGATTCTTTATACAAAATTGCCAAAACTCTTCAGAAAAAAGGACTGATCGAGAGCGCTCCTGTTTTTTATGTGCAGGAGAGACTTTCCACTTATCATGGTCAGCTTCAGCCGGGAACTTATCTCTTGAGTACAGCATATACACCGAACCGTATCATGGGAATTCTGGCAGGAGATGATGAACAGGAAGGGGTAAGTGATTCGTGATAGTTGACGAGCGAATGCGTACCTATATCAATTCACTGGATATGGGAAATACACCGTTCCTTGAGAATCTGGAACAGTATGCCATAAAGGAACGTGTACCGATCATCCGGAGAGAAATGCAGAGTTTTATGAAAATGTTTCTGGCTTTAAACCGGCCGAAGCGTATTCTGGAGGTGGGGACAGCCATTGGCTTCTCCACACTTCTTATGTGTGAATATGGAACGAAGGATCTGGAAATCGTGACAATAGAGAATTATGAGAAAAGGATTCCTATTGCAAAAGCGAACTTCAAAGAAGCCGGTCGTGAATCACAGATTACTCTGCTGGAGGGAGATGCCGGACAGATATTAAAAGAACTGGATGGTTCTTTTGACATGATTTTTATGGATGCGGCAAAAGGACAGTATATTAACTGGCTTCCAGATGTAATGCGTCTTATGCGAAAGGGCAGTGTTCTTATTTCTGACAATGTGCTTCAGGAGGGGGATATTATAGAATCCCATTATCTGGTGGAGCGCAGAAACAGAACTATATATAAACGGATGCGCGAGTATCTGTATGAACTAAAACATAATCCAGCCCTGATAACTTCGATCATTCCTTTGGGAGACGGAGTTACGGTCAGTGTGAAACAGGAGTAAACAATATGAGAAAAATAGAATTGCTGGTTCCGGCAAGCAGCCTTGAGGTGTTAAAGATTGCTGTTATTTTCGGAGCAGATGCTGTATATATCGGTGGAGAAGCCTTTGGACTGAGAGCTAAAGCCAAGAATTTTTCCCATGATGATATGAAAGAGGGAATTGCCTTTGCCCATGAACATGGAGTAAAGGTTTATGTAACTGTAAATATTCTGGCTCATAATTATGATCTGGCGGGAGTCAGAGAATATCTGACAGAGCTGAAAGAACTGAAGCCGGATGCCCTGATCATTGCTGATCCGGGAATTTATATGTATGCAAAGGAAATCTGTCCGGAGATTGAGCGACATATCAGCACACAGGCAAATAATACAAACTATGAAACCTATCGTTTCTGGTATAATCTGGGTGCGAAACGAGTAGTAACAGCCAGGGAACTTTCCCTTGTAGAGATCAGAGAAATCAGAGAACATATTCCTGATGATATGGAAATTGAGACATTTATTCATGGTGCTATGTGTATTTCCTATTCAGGAAGATGCCTGCTCAGCAATTATCTGGCTGGTCGTGATGCAAATCAGGGTGCCTGTACCCATCCATGCCGCTGGAAATATTCCATCGTTGAGGAGAAACGCCCGGGAGAATATATGCCGGTATTTGAGAATGAGAGAGGAACCTACATTTTCAATTCAAAGGATCTCTGCATGATCGAGCATATGGATGATGTGATCAACAGCGGAATTGACAGCCTGAAGATAGAGGGACGTATGAAAACTGCTCTTTATGTTGCGACAGTTGCCAGAACCTACCGCAAGGCAATTGATGATTATATGGAGAGTCCTGAGAAATATCAGGCAAATATGCCATGGTATCAGGAGCAGATTTCCAACTGTACTTACAGACAGTTCACGACCGGATTTTTCTATGGAAAACCGGATGAGAATACACAGATTTACGATAATAATACTTATCAGAAAGAATATACTTATCTGGGATTTGCAGAAGCTGTTGACGAATGTGGCTATGCGCAGATCACACAGAGAAATAAGTTCTCAGTAGGTGAGACGATTGAGATCATGAAACCGGACGGACAGAATGTATCTGTTACTGTAAAGGGAATTTATGATGAAGAGGGTAATCCGATGGAGAGTGCACCTCATGCACAGCAGAAGCTGTTCGTAGATCTGGGAACAGAGATTGATGTTTATGATCTGCTCAGAAGAGCTGAATAGAGATAGATACAGTAAACGCAGCCAACAAAATTAACGTTGGCTGCGTTTACTGCATTTGAGGAAAAAGTCCGCGAAGTTTCTGCAAGGCATTTTTTTCGATTCTGGAGACATAGGAACGGCTGATACAGAGTTTTCGTGCGATTTCGCGCTGCGTTTCTTCTTCCATGCCAAACAAACCGTATCGATAACAGATTACCTGGTATTCTTTTTCTGACAGGATTTTTTTCAGGGATTTCAGAAGATAAGAAGTGTTTTCTCTGATGTAACAATCCTCCACAATATCTACAGGTGTACTCTCTATCACATCAAGCAGATTAATTTCATTTCCTTCTTTGTCTGTGCCAATAGGCTCATATAGAGACACTTCCCTCGAATGCTTTTTTTTAGAACGAAAGAACATCAGAAGTTCATTTTCTATACATCTGGCAGCATAAGTAGACAGGCGTGAAGCTTTCTGTGGATCAAAGGTTGTGACTGCCTTGATCAGCCCAATCGTGCCGATAGAAATCAGGTCGTCTGTATCTTCACCGGTTCCCTGGTACTTTTTTACTACATGAGCCACCAGCCGGAGATTATGTTCAATCAGGATATTCTTAGCCTGAGAATCACCCTCCTGATATTTTTGAAGATAATATTTTTCCTGCGATATGGACAAAGGTTTCAAAAAAGCCTTCAAATTCTTACCTCGAAGGGGATTTCTATATAGTTTATGTAACGGACAGGGAGTCTGTGCTTTTCCCAGAAATGATTTGACGGGAATTGGATAAAACGATAGAATGGAAAACGATAATTGTAGAGAAAACGTATATAGTAATTGTTGATTGTTGACCTTTGTTTGCATGAATGAGATAAAATGTTGCAGAGTGCAGTAGTCAGCATTATGAAGATGAGTATATAAAAATATAATAAACAGGAGAAACACATGAAAATATATTTAGCTCCACTTGAGGGAATCACAGGATACACATACAGACGTGCACTTCATCAGTGCTTTGGAGGATTTGATAAATATTTTATTCCATTTATTCTTCCGAATCAAAAAGGTCATCTCAGCACAAGAGAGAAGAAGGACATTGCGCCTGAGAACAATGGAGGAATGTATGCAGTTCCGCAGATTCTGACAAAGAATGCAGAAGATTTTATTCGGACAGCGGAAACGCTGCAGGAATATGGCTACAATGAAGTAAATCTGAATCTCGGCTGTCCATCAAAGACTGTTGTAACGAAAGGCAGAGGAGCAGGTTTTCTTGACAGACCGGATGAACTGGATAAATTTCTGGGTGAGATATTTCGTAAATGCGATGTGAAGATTTCCATAAAAACCCGTCTGGGAATGGACGAACCGGATGAATTTGAGGACTTGCTGGCAATCTATAACAAATATCCGCTGGAGGAACTGATCATTCATCCAAGAGTGCAAAAGGATTATTATAAAAATACACCACGTCTTGAAACATTTGGGGAGGCACTGGAACATTCAAAGACCCCGGTGTGCTATAATGGAGATATCGTCACAGCAAAGGACTATCTTAGCCTGAAAGAACGTTTTCCAGCGCTAGAATGTATCATGACAGGCAGAGGAACACTAAGAAATCCTGCACTTGCCAGAGAAATACGTGGTGGTGTACCTGCCTCAAAAGAAGAAATCCGCAGATTTCATGATATTATGTATAATGAATACTGTGAAGATCTGTCCGGGGACAGAAATATTCTATTTCGCATGAAAGAGTTGTGGTCTTATCTGATACCGATGTTTACAAATAATAAAAAGTATGCCAAGAAAATAAAAAAAACTGAGAAATGTGTTGTATATGAAAGTGTAGTCAGGGAATTGTTTAGCTGCGAGCAGTTGATTGATAGCAATGATGATTCAGAGAAAATCACCGGAACGTTATAATGAACAGGTAAAATAAGACAGTTATTCGGTGTAGAATCACATAGCGAAAGCAGATTGTGAGTATCCGTTTGATAAACGGTAAAGAAAGCGACCATACAGGAAGATTACATTTTTGTATGGTCGCTTTTTATATTATCGGATTCTTTTCTTTATCATCGGTCCGATAATCATAGCAATAATCATTTTTACCAGATCGGCAGGAATAAATGGGATTACACAGACTGCAAGAGCGGCTTTAAAAGTGTAATCTGCAACGATACAGAACCATATTGTTCCAAAAAGATAACATATAATAGTTCCGACAATCATACCAACAAATTGTATCCATGATTTGTGACAGTTATCTATAACCAGTCCGGCAATGACTGCCATGATGATAAATCCAATGATATATCCACCTGTAGGACCTGCCAGCTTCGCAGGACCGCCAGTGAATCCGGAAAATACCGGAAGTCCCACGAGCCCCATTAACAGATAGATCAGATAACTGACGGTTCCCTTTTTCCATCCAAGAAGATACAGAGACAGATATATTGCCAGATTAGTGAATGAGATCGGAACCGGGCCGATTGGAATAGACAGTGGGGCAAGAATACAGGTAACGGCCGCCATCAGTGCGGTCATGGTTATATCGTAGGTTTTGCTGTGGGGTACGGTAATACTTTTAACTTGGTTCATGTCAGAAAATTCTCCTTAAAAATATTATTAAGATTTATATGGATCACATAAGCAGATTGACTTTAGATGATGAAAGATACAGAGGTTATGCTGATTCAATCTCATAAGTAAATCCTGCATCAGTGATAGTTTTCAGGGTATCTTCAATTCCCTGACCTTTTTCAGTCAGATAGCCTGAAGCAAAGATGGAATCAACGACACTGAGTAATTTCTTTTCTTCATCTTTAAAATAAACTTCCCTTCCGGCAGCACAGCGGATATCTGCTTTCGGGACGAGAAGCCTTGCAAGACAGAGGACTTTCATACAATATTCTGTTGTCAGAATGGAAATATCGGCATCTCCAAGCGGGGTTCCTTTAATTGGAAGAAGAAAGTTAATTGGCAGTGCTTCTGGCTGTATTTCACGTAATTCAAGAAGCATATCAACAACATCTTCTTTGCTCTCTCCCATACCAATGATGCCGCCGCTGCAGATTTCAAATCCAAGTCTCTGAAGCATATGGATATTCTGTACGCGCTGTTCAAAAGTATGCGTACTGCAGATATTGTGGTAATAGGAACGGCTACTGTTTAAGTTATGGTTTATTCGGTCCAGACCAGCTTCTTTGAGCATCTTTGCCTGCTTTTCTGTCAGAAAACCGATAGAGCAGCAAAGATGCGTTCCATGTTCCTTCATCTTGCGGATTCGGCGGGCAAGTTCTTCGATTTCTTTATCTGTAAATTTCATGCCGCTCAGACCAATACAATGTCTGGATAAATGATAGTTGTTTACAAAATCATTGTCCTGATATAATTTGTCCTCATTTACCCACTTATATTTATCAATATCTGCAGTAGAACGACATGACTGTGCGCAGTAAGCACAATCCTGTGAACAATTTCCGCTGCGCGCATTGGTAAGAATATGAATGCTTACGCGGTTTCCCTTATATTTATATCGTAAGTTTTTGGCGCGGTCGATTAGTGTATCAAGTTCATCATTCGGGGTGTTTAAAATGGCGATAGCCTCTTCTCTGGAGAGACCAGGTACTTCTTCGTAAAATTCAGAATTCATAATAGTGATGTCCTTCCTGCGATTTTTGTGTATGGATATTACTTTAACATATAAAAGTACAAAATGTCAACTGAATATAAAAAAAAGGTTTACGATCTGCGCTGGGTACGGAGTGAACAGTAATTCTACATTTTATGATTTATTTGATAATATGAGAAGTATGATGTAAGAACATTCGGAAATACACATATATAGTATTAAAAACTATATTAAATAGTTTTTCTTGACAAGAATGGAATTTATGATATACTTTGAATATCAAAATATTTTAAAGACAAATAAAATAGCAAAACAAGAACAGGAGAAAACAGATGAAGAATTTTAAAATAGGAGATAAAATCACAAGAATTCCACTGATTCAGGGTGGAATGGGAGTTGGCATCAGCTTGGGAAGACTTGCCGGATCGGTTGCGAAAGAAGGCGGTGTTGGTGTTATATCTACGGCGCAGATCGGTTACAGAGAAGCAGATTTTGATAAAAATCCGGCAGCAGCTAATGAGAGGGCAATTGGTAGTGAGATGAAAAAAGCCCGTGTAATTTCACCGGATGGAATCATAGGATATAACATTATGGTCGCATTGAAAGAATATGCATCCCACGTAAAAGCAGCTGTAAAAGCAGGCGCAGATATCATTATATCCGGTGCAGGACTTCCTACAGAACTTCCGGAACTGGTCAAGGGCAGTCAGACAAAGATTGCACCTATTGTTTCTACAGATAAATCTGCAAAAGTAATTTTGAAATACTGGGACAGAAAATATAAAAGAACTGCAGATCTGATAGTGATTGAAGGACCGCAGGCAGGCGGTCATCTTGGGTTTCACAAAGAAGAACTGGAAAAATATACAGAAGAATCATACAGAGAAGAGATAAAGAAAATAATTGCAACAGTAAAATCCTATGCGGAGAAATATCAGACAGAAGTTCCCGTAATTGTAGCTGGTGGAATCTGCGATAAAGAAGACGTGCAGAAAGTAGCTGCGTTGGGAGTGGATGGAGTCCAGGTAGCTACCCGTTTTATAACAACAGAAGAATGTGATGCAGATATCCGGTACAAAGAAGCGCACTTAAATGCCAGAAAAGAAGATATTGCCATTGTAAAAAGCCCTGTAGGAATGCCTGGACGTGCAATCATGAACAAATTTATGAAACGTGTGATGAGCGGTGAACAGATACCACACAGCCCATGTCATGGATGCCTGGTAAAATGCAGCCCAAAAGAAATTCCATACTGCATTACAGATGGCCTGATCAATGCAGTAAAAGGAAATGTGGATGATGGATTGTTGTTCTGCGGTGCGAAAGCATGGAAAGCAGACCGGCTGGAGACAGTGCAGGAAGTAATTAGTGAGTTGTTTTAATCTGCGTTCTCAGTAACACGCTTCGCGATGCAGGAAATCGGGATACTATCTGTGAACAGTAACATTTTATTTATAAAGACTGACGATAACTTGTTTTGCCTGTTGCTTCATGTTAAACTAAATAAAATGAGTAACGGATATACGAAAGGTCTGTCTGATACATGATTTTCAAATGGAGGTGATCACTTTGAGACAGACGGTATCCCTGGGAGCGCAGGATTTTGCATACATCAGAGAAAATAACTGCTTTCTTGTAGATAAAACTGGAATTTAAGGTATGCGAAGCAGGAGAACATACATTGGAAGACACTGTAAAAGCGGCAAAAAAACAAATACAGGATAAATATTATATTAGTGAACTGGAAGCAAGAGGGATAAAACAGGAGAGAATACGGTGCTGCGGTTTTGCTTTTCAGGGAAAGAAAGTATTGATTGGATGAAAAGAACTCCATGACATGATAGTAGGAATCATAGGAAACAATAGGATTGGTGAGACAGTAATTTGGAATCTGTCTGGTCTTGACTGTAAGATATTATCAAAGGAATTGAAGGAAACTGGCTAAATGTGATAGAGGCATTGGTCAGTTTTTTGTATCATGGAGAGTGATTTCACAAGCTTAAATAGTACAAATAACAATAAAATAAAAATATCAAAAAATAAATGTTCGACATAACATATTAATTTAAGCCCAAATTAGTTATACTGTGTACATCAAAACAAATTGTACACAAAGAAATGCAAAAGGAGAAGATGAAGTATGAAAGCGGTAATTGCAATCGATTCTTTAAAAGGAAGCTTAAGCTCCATGGAAGCTGGATATGCTATTGCTGACGGAATCCGCAGAGTTCATGGACAGGATACGGAAATCGTAGTAAGACCTCTGGCAGATGGGGGAGAAGGAACTGTTGAGGCATTGGTAAGCGGTATGAGTGGAGTTGCACAGAATGTAATGGTAACAGGACCTCTTGGAACTCCGGTAAATTGTGAGTATGGAATCATTGAAAGCAGCCATACAGCAGTAATTGAAATGTCAGGAGCAGCGGGAATCACCCTTGTTCCGGATGAAAAAAGAAATCCGCTTTACACGACAACTTATGGAGTTGGTGAAGTGATTAAAGATGCAATCGCCAAAGGCTGCAGACGATTTATCATAGGAATTGGCGGCAGTGCAACCAATGATGGTGGAGTCGGAATGCTTCAGGCATTAGGATATGGATTCCTTGATAAAGACGGAAAACAGGTTCCTTTTGGAGCAAGAGGACTTGAGGTACTGGAAGAGATTACAGATGAATATGTACTTCCTGAACTGGCAGAATGTGAGTTCCGGGTTGCCTGTGATGTCACCAATATTCTTTGTGGAGAGAATGGCTGCAGTGCGGTGTATGGACCACAGAAGGGTGCAACTCCGTCTATGATTATGCAGATGGATAACTGGCTGAAACACTATGCCAAACTGGTTGAAAAAAAATTTACAAAAGCCAATGCAAATCAGGCGGGAACAGGCGCGGCAGGAGGACTTGGCTTTGCATTCTTAAGCTTTACAAATGCAGTTCTGGAGTCAGGAATTAAAATTGTGTTAGAAGAAACTTGCCTGGAAAAATATATGGAAAATGCAGATATTGTGATTACAGGAGAAGGCAGATTAGACGGACAGACCGCAATGGGAAAAGCTCCTGTCGGAGTAGCACGTCTTGCAAAAAAACATGACATTCCTGTCATTGCTTTTGCAGGAAGTGTTACAAAAGAGGCAGTTGCATGTAATCAGAATGGAATCGATGCCTTCTTCCCGATTCTCAGAGGGGTAATAACGCTAGAAGAAGCCATGAAATCTGAAAACGCGAAAGCAAACATGACAGATACTGTGGAACAGGTATTTCGTCTGATGAACATAAGAAGAAAATAAGAACTCCGGTGCAATTGTAGTGGTAATTATGTATTACATTTTTTCAGCCAGATACAAAAGAACCGCATCTTTAAACTTACGTGGATTTAACCCAGTTTTCTTATAAATGTGATTAAGCTTGTACTGGAGAGTGTTTTTATGTAGAAATAATTGTTCGCTGGTGTCGTGCAGGGACATATCCTGTTCAAAATAAGTAGTGATAATTTTGAGTTCTTCTTCTGTGAGACTTGCAATAGTCTGGGAGAGGAACTCTTTTTTTTCCTGTTCACCTAATCCGGAAAGAATGATTTCCAGCATAAAATCATCGAACATTACAAAATCCTCTGTGGAATCATTAATGCTTTTTAAAGCAGTGCGAGCAGAAGAGTAAGAATCGGAAAGCTGGTAAATAGAAGTGCTTTTTCCTACAGCAATTTTTAAAAGTACCTTATTATCTGCGGCAAATTGCTTTAAGATAAACGAATTTTTTTCAAAAAGCGCAGTGTCTGCAACTGCCAGATATTCATTTGGATAATGAAATGCATACAGAGGCAGTGGAAATATAGAAAACATCTGCGTTACCTTTTGCTCCAGAAGAGAGAGGTTAGCCATGTTATATCTGGTATTTACTTGAATCAGAGAATCTATAATGTACTGTCTTTTGTCGTTTTGGTTACGGCTGATCATATTAAGTTCCTGTTCACGTACAAGAAGGTTGGTGATGCGTTCTGCCAGATGTGCATATTTTCTGACATTGTCTGGTTATCCGGTAATTCCGATAACAGCGAGAAGTGACTGATTATGGTAGACTGGCAGATTAATGCCGTTCTGGCTACCATAGAAACTGTTATCGGAAGATACCTCAATAGTATTCCCGGTGGCAGCGGATTTTTGACCGATTTCATGAAAAGTTCCAATTCTGTTCGGATTTGTACTTGCAAAAATAATTCCGGATTGGTCAATAAAATTTATATCCTGTCCGCAGACGTCTTTAACAGTGTTTACGATCTGCATGGCAAGTGACTGGTCTATTTTTATTTGCATAATGATATCTCCATTGTTAATAATAAAAAGTTTCGGAGAACCTGGGCGACAGGTTTGTCCGAAACTTTTTTGATGCTTAGATTGTAATTACATAAGCTCTGTTTCCCTTATAATAAGGGCGTCCGTCCACTCCGCTTAGATCATAGCTCATTCGATAATATCTTTCGATATTTCCGGTGCCTTTGGCCCAGTTTGGATCACAGACTGCGCCTTTTATTTCTGCCCATCCATGTCCGCCGGAGGAAATAACTTTGGCTTCAAATCCAACTGCATTTGCAAGGTAAGCGAATGCGGATGCAAAAGCGAAGCAGTCGCCATGACCGCGATAGAACATGTCCTCTGCATAGCTGACATCCCAGTTTGAATAGTAATAGCGGAAATCATAGTCGTTGCCGGTTCCGCCGTATCCGTAGCTGACAGCCTTCAGATAGCATCTCCATAATTTTTCCGGTTTGGACATATTTTTTGTTGTTACGTGACGCATTACCTGATTAGCAGTGACCATAAGATTCAGTTTTCGCTTTTCTTCGCTGTTATAACGTGCTTTTCCATTCTTGGTAAGATAAATACCATTGACGCGCTGGGAAGTTACCATGGAAGCAGCACTTCCGCTGCGAATCTGGAAGAAATAATAGTCGCCTTTTATTTTCTGCCAGCCATTCTGCTGGATTCCTTTTTCATTAAAGTAGTATTTCTTTCCGCGGATCGTAACGAATCCCTTTACGGTATGTCCGGACTCATCATAGTAGTAGATATTTCCGCTGGGTTTGCGGTTAAACTTGTCGCGGTATTTTGATGCTGCAAAAACTGAAGCTGAAAAGAAAAGAGAGCAGCAGATAGCAATAAGAATTGCAGATACAGAAAATACTTTTAGCTTTTTCATAGAGCACCTCCGTTTTGAGTAAATGATTTAAGCGGACAATTCATCCGCTTGCAGGAAACAGACATTTTGACACATTTATTTCTGATAAAAGTAATATTTTCAGAAGAATTGCCTGTTTCAATTATAAGATATAAACTATTATATAAGATGATTTGACTTTGTGCAATAATAAATAAAATAACGGCTGCTATTTGCTGTGTATCCGGTAACGAATAAAAATTATTCACGAAAATCCCAAGGTGAGGGCTGTTGCGCGGATACAGTTTGTGGTGTATAATTAGACGCAATAGGCTTTGTGACGTTACTTGGTACATCGTTTTCGAAATAACTATGTATTGGTCATAAAGCGAACAGCAGCTTAGTAATTTAAGCAAGGATATAAGGTGGACAATTTTGAAAAAGACGATAGAAGAACTATTAAGCGGAAAATTCAGACATGAGCAGCCACAGCTTCTTTTTTCACAGGATAAGATAGAAGTAACGCTGAAAGCGGGAGAAGTGTATAAAGGAGAACTGTATTTCGGAACAGAGGATAACGAAAAGATCAGAGGATATATTACTTCTTCCAACAGGCGTGTTGTACCTGGAACAGAGAAGTTTTCGGGGACGACTGTGAGACTGCAGTATGGGATTGACGGTATGGGAATGTGTCCTGGGGAGAGACACGAAGGATGGATTTGTTTTACTACGAATATTGGAGAATATAAGCTTCCATTTGTGATTCAGGCAGAGAAAACAGAACTTAAGAGCATAGCCGGTGAAATACCGGATATGGATACGTTTGTCAATATTGCGAAAGACGATTTTAAAGAGGCATATCGTATTTTTACAGATCATAAATTTGAATTTCTTTTAAAAGATGTCGGCAGGAAGGAGAAAGCCCTTTATAAAGGACTTTCCAAACAGCCTGTGACATTTCAGAATGTAGAGGAATTTCTTGTTGCGACGGGCAGGAAGGAAGCTGTAAAAATTGAATTAAAGGCAGACCATAACAGCTTTTATGATATTAATGAATCTGTACGTGAATCATTTGCTGTAAGAAAGAACGGATGGGGACATCTCAGACTGGACGTTGAGGCAAAGGGAGATTTTCTGGAAGTTTCCAGACATGTGGTTACAGATGAAGATTTCATTGGCAGCTACTATCAGGTAGAATATGTGATACACAAAGAGAAACTCAAAAAAGGATGCCAGTTTGGTGAGATCATTGTAAAGAGTCCTTATCAGCAGCTGGTCTATCAGATCACCGCATCAATGGAGCCGCAGGTGCAGCTTAAGACAGAGATTCATGTCAAACGCCACAAGCTGGAACTGATGCGGGATCTGTTGGAATATTCTTGTAAGAGAATGGATGGTAAGACCTGGATCGGCAGCAGCAGATTTGTACTTAATCAGCTGAAGGAAGAGGGCTGTGATTATCCGGAATACCAGATGTATGAAGCATATATTTTTCATATGGAAGGAGAGGAAGAACAGGCAAAGGAAATCCTTAAGAAATTTAAACACCAGAATTTTTCCAGAGAAAATCTGGAACTGGCAGGAGTATATCTCTACCTTTGCGTTCTTACCAGATTGCATAAAGACAGAGAACAGGCGGCAAGACGTCTGCGCAGCTTCTTTTTACAGAAAGAGGATAGTTTCCTGCTCTTTAAACTCTGGCAGGAAATAACTGTTGAAGAGAAAGGTTCTTCATCAAGACTTGTATTTATGATGGAAGAACTTTTTGAGAAGGGATGCAGAAGTCCTTTCCTGTATCTGAAAGCATGGAATTACATCAGCAGTGATACTTCACTTCTTCACAGGATGAGCAGTTTCTGGACACAGGTGTTCTTGTTTGCAGGAGAGAAAGGTCTTCTGACAGAAGAACTTGTGATGAGATTTGCCTATCTTACAGGATATGAGAGAGAGTTTAACACAAGTATGTACAGAGCACTGGCGATGGGTTATGATGCTTTTGAATCAGATGATACCCTGGAAGCTATCTGCAGATATATCATGCTTGGAAACCCAAGAAAACAAGAGTATTTCAGATGGTTTTCACTGGCAGTGGAGAAGGGAATCCGCCTGACGAGATTATATGAGTATTATGTGGAGACTATGGACACTTCCTATCAAAGAGAACTCCCGAAACCTCTATTGATGTATTTCGCATATAATAACACATCACTTGGTGATGATAAAAAAGCATTTATTTATGCAAGTATCGTGGGTAACAGAGGACGTCAGCCACAGACATATGCGGATTACAGCGATCACATGAAGGTCTTTGCCATGCGTAAGGCAAAAGAAGGAAAGATGAATGAGAACTATGCGGTTCTTTATCAGGAATTTTTAAGTAATCCAAAAACAGAGGGACAGGCCTCTCTGATTGCCGGAAAGATGTTTACGAATAGACTTTACTGTGATGACAAGAAAATACGATATGTAATCGTACGTCATGAGCAGCTTCGGACAGAAGAAATCTATCCATGTATGCAGGGTGTGGCATATCCGAGAATTTATACGGATGATGCTGTGATCCTGTTTCAAGACGCAAACCAGAGACGATATGCTTCAACAGTAGATTATAATATCAAGAAACTGTTTGATGAACGGGAATTGATAGATAAGGTTCTTGCCTTTGATATAGAAGAACCGGGACTGGTGCTTCACTGCAGTGAGAATACCGAAGTCAATCAGGATAATCTGAAAGCATTCCAGAAGATTCCGGATACAGAGGAATTCTCAGACGAATATAAGAGAGCTGTCAGAGAGAAACTACTTTCTTACTATTCAGAACATATCAAAGATGATGTGACGGATGAGTATCTGAGAGAAATGGATTACGAAAAATATGCCCAGGTGGACAGAACAGGGCTTCTGGAAGTGCTGATCGCAAAGGGACTGTATCAGCAGGCAATGGTGGTAGTTTCTAAATTTGGATACGAGGGAATCCGCGTAGAAAGTCAGTTGAAGCTTATCAGCAGAATGCTGACACGATGTGAGATGAAAGAGGATGATGAACTGATTGCACTTGCATCTGATGTTTACAGACATGGAAAATATGACGAAGTGATTCTGAAATATCTGATGGATTACAGATATGGTCCGATAGATGAGCTGATATCTGTCTGGAAAAGTGCACAGGGCTTCGAGATGGATACGTATGAGCTTGAGGAAAAACTCCTTCAGTTACTGATGTTTACAGCTGATTATCGTAAAGAAGGAGAGAAAGTCTTTGAAGATTACGTACATCACAGCGGAAAAGAAAACATAGCAGGGGCATATCTTACACAGGTGGCATTTGGAACATTTGTAAGAGAATATCCAATGAGCATTTTCGTGAGAAGTCAGCTGGAGAATGCATATGAACAAAAGAGTCCGGTTGACTTTGTATGCAGTCTTGCACTGTTGGAGGCATATTCAAAGGAGAAGAACCTGGAAGAAAAACAGCTGGAAAATGCCAGAGAAATCCTGCAGGAATGTATAAAAAAAGATATGT
This sequence comes from Blautia sp. HCP3S3_B11, assembly GCF_052064435.1. NCBI lineage: Bacteria > Bacillati > Bacillota > Clostridia > Lachnospirales > Lachnospiraceae > Blautia > Blautia sp. HCP3S3_B11. The sequence goes on along the minus strand of NZ_JBQHVP010000005.1, from coordinate 62,216 downwards.
ACTTTGCGTTCTTTAAGAAGCTTCCGGTATCTATTCTCAGTCCATATCAGCTGGATGACAAGACTTTTGTGGAGTATCATGCAGACCCATCTGCAAAAGTAACCTTATATTATGCACTTGATGCAGGGCTTGGAAATCAGGTGAAATACCAGACAGAGCCGCTCCGCAATCTGTATGAAGGTATTTTTGCGAAGGCGTTTACTTTGTTTTATGGCGAAACTCTGAGATATTATTTCAGATCAGAAGTGGGAGATCAGGTAAATGAAACACAGGAACGCGTGATCACTATGAGTAAGATTGAGGGTGCTCCTGTGAGCAAGTATCATATGATTAACCAGATGCTTTCTGCACGAAGACTGGATAAGAGTAAGGAAGTGCTTTCTCAGGTAAAGAATTATCTTCGCCAGGAACAGTACGTACAGAATATGTTCGTGATCGAAAAAGAAGAACAGGAACAGATAACCCTGAAACCAGGAGGAACAGATGAACGAAATTCGTGATTTAATCGTTGGAATTGATTTTGGTAAAGAATATTCTCAGATATGTTATTATGACCGCAAGGGAGATGAGGCAAGATCTCTTTCCATGAAGGCTGGTGGAAATCAGTATGAAGCCCCAAGCTGTGTATGTTACAGACCTGAACAGAAGGATTACTGTGTGGGTTTGGAGGCTGAATACTTTGCCCGCGAAAAGGGCGGAGTCATGATTGATGATGTCTATGGAATCTGCGAGAAAAAAGATTTCGTATTGTCAGAAGGAAGAAAGCTTGCACCATGGGAAATTCTTGCACAGTTTTTGCAGGGAATGCTTAAGTTTCTTGGAGTAGCAGAGCTGGTCAAGAATATAAAATGTGTAGCAGTGACACTGCCTCATCTGACAGAGATTCAGGTAGAGAATTTCCAGAAGGCATTTGAATCGCTGGGATTTCCACATGAGAAATATATGCTTCTGGATTACGGGGAAAGTTTCTATTACTATGTGTTATCCCAGAAAAGAGAAACATGGAACCGCAGTGTTGCCTGGTATGCATTTAAACCGGACAGCGTATCTTTCCGTAAGATGACGATGAATGGTGCGACAAAACCGGTGACTGTGAAACTGGAAGAGGCTGTGGAAACAACACTTCCTGTTGACGGACAGGAAAGAGATTCTGAATTCTGTAAATTCGTCCAGAAAACACTGGGAAAAGATTTGTTCTCCAGTATTCAGATCACAGGAGAGGGATTTTCCCAGGACTGGGCAGAGCAGTCTGTCAGACTGTTATGTTATCAGAAGCGAAAAGTTTTCTATGGAAATAATCTTTTTGCAAAAGGAGCGTGCTCTGCCGGCAAAGAGAGAACGGAAAATAAGGCATTGAAAGGTTATCGTTTTTTAAGTGATAACCTTGTGATGGCCGATGTCGGAATGGAAATGAGAGTAATGGGATCTCCGACATATTATCCGATGATCGAGGCCGGAAATAACTGGTATGACAGTAAATCATCTTGCGAAATTATTCTTGATGATACAGAGGAACTGGTGTTTACGGTAAGCACTTATGACAGACCGGAGAAGAGAAAAGTAGGTATGATGCTGCCTGGTATTCCTTTGCGCCCGAATAAAACGACCAGACTGTTGCTGGAATTACAGTATATTTCAGCAACAGAATGTAAAGTGACAGTAACCGATCTGGGATTTGGAGAATTGTTCCCTTCCAACGGTAAGACCTGGACAGAGACAGTGGAATGGTAAAGGAGATGGACGAATGAGCGGATATATTTTATGCCAGACAAAAAAAGCAGAACGTCCTTATTATATAGAAAACATCAGTATGAATATCTATTCTATAGAGGAACTGTGCTATTATCTTTATCATAATCTTTACCTGGCTGACCATACGATATTTAATGAAGAATTATGCAGCTGGATCCGGGACGAACTGGAACTTCCACATCTGGCAGCGAAGCTGAAACAGAATCTGGAGAGAAATGTAAGTATAGAAGATATGGTTTATCCGATTTTCAAAGAAATCAATTATCTGACATACGAAGAGATGAAGAGTTTTAACATCTGTCTTGCAGATTTTGGAAAAGAACGCCAGGCAGTCCGGCAGAAGAGAAAAGGAGATGCTCTGGTAGAGAATGGAATGTATGTAAATGCAATCCAGGTGTACCAGAAGATTCTGGAAAGAGATGACCTGAATCAGCAGAGAAAAGGTTTTTCGGCTGCAGTGAGATATAACCTTGGCTGTGCGTACAGCTATCTTTTCCAGATGGAGAAGGCACAGGAATGTTTTTTACAGGCATATAAAGAGAGCCAGTCGGCAGAAGTGCTGAAGGCGTATGTGACAGCGTATGCCAGCATTCACGATAAGACGGACTATGATAAAGTCATGGAAGAACTTGGCGTGGATGATAAAGTAAAGAAAGATATCAAAGAGGAAATCCAGGAGTCTATGAAGACGTTTGCAAGTGTACCCGAGAAGAAGATAGATGAAGAGAATCTGGATGCACTTCTGGAGAAACTTATGAAAGAATATCACAGAAGTACGGGATCGTGACAGGCAGTGCTTTCAATGACTGAGAATCATCCTTTGTACAATAATGATGTAAGGTAAGATAATGAAAAGTGTCAGTAACTTGCGCTTGACAGGAGTGGATGGGTGTGTTAGGATTAAAACATACTTTCACATGGTAGAGTGGCTGTGTGGTAAATGACAAAACAGATGAAGAGGAGATATTTATCATGAAAAAGAGATCTTTAGCAGTACTCATGGCAGGAGTTATGGCAGCTTCTATGATGACAGGCGTTGTTTCTGTATATGCAGATGCTGACAGCAAGACATTAACTGTAGGATTTGACGCAGAGTATCCTCCTTTCGGATATAAAGACGATAATGGAGATTATGTTGGTTTCGACCTCGATCTTGCACAGGAAGTATGTGACAATCTTGGATGGGAACTTGTAAAGAAACCAATCAACTGGGATTCTAAGGATATGGAGCTGAATTCTGGTTCTATCGACTGTATCTGGAATGGATTCACAATTAATGGACGTGAAGATGATTATACATGGTCTGATCCATATCTGAATAATGAACAGGTTATGGTTGTAGCTGCTGATTCTAAGATTGAGAAATTAGACGATCTGGCAGGCAAGAATGTTGTTGTTCAGGCAGCTTCCGCAGCACTGGATGCTTTAAACAGCGATGATAATAAAGATCTGACAGCAAGCTTTGGATCACTGACAGAGAACCCTGATTATAATACAGCATTTATGAATCTGGATTCCGGTGCGGCAGATGCGATTGCAGTTGACATCGGTGTTGCCAAATATCAGCTTTCTCAGAGAGAAGAAGGTAAATACGTAATCCTTGATGAGCCAATCCAGAGCGAGCAGTACGGAATCGGCTTCAAAAAAGGCAATGATGAACTGAAAGACACTGTATGGGCTGAAGTTCTTAAACTTTATGACGCTGGCGAAGTTGACAAACTGGCAGAGAAATACGAAGTTGCAGATATGCTTTGTATTGGAAGTGATGACGAAGAATCCGCAGACAAGAAAGATGATGCAGCAGAGGAAGATACTTCTGAGGCTGAGACTTCTGAAGAAGATACAGCAGAAGATGCTGAATAAAAAATATTTTTCATGAAGTGAATGATAGAGGCGATTGTTTACGGAGTGAATGGTAGCTGATAAAGATACAAGAGGACAGACTTGTACAGAGCTGTCTGTATTATAAAAGGAATGGAGGGTACATTTTGTGCACCCTCTTTTCTTACTGTACAGGAGAAATTTCTTAGGAGGAAAAGATATGTCTTTAAGTGTAATGCTGCAGCAGCTTGCCAGTGGTATGGTAGTTTCTGTGGAGATCTTTGTAGTGACATTGATTTTTTCACTTCCACTGGGACTTCTGATCTGCTTTGGCAGAATGGCTAAGAATCCGGTGATTCGTGGGATCGTGTCTGCCTACATATCTGTTATGAGAGGAACGCCGTTAATGTTGCAGTTGATGGTTGTATATTTCGGACCGTATTTTATTTTTGGAATCCGTATTTCTATGGGATACAGCCTGATCGCTGTATTTATCGCGTTTAGTATCAACTATGCTGCATATTTTGCAGAAATCTACAGAGGTGGAATCGAATCTATCTCAGCAGGACAGTATGAGGCTGCGAAGATTCTTGGATACAGTAAGGTACAGACTTTCTTCAGAATTATTCTGCCGCAGGTGATAAAGAGAATTCTTCCGTCTGTGACAAATGAGGTTATCACATTGGTAAAGGATACGTCCTTAGCTTTCGTTGTGGCGGTCGCCGAAATGTTTACGATTGCAAAGCAGATCGCAAGTGCGCAGACAACGATGATGCCATTTGTGATCGCGGCAGTTTTCTATTTTATCTTCAATCTTCTGGTTGCAATCGTGATGGATAAGATTGAGAAGAAGTTAAACTATTATCGCTGATCAGAAAGCTTACCTGTTCACAGAAAACCTTTCTGAATCACCGGGCGCGGAGTGAACGTTACTGTTCACTCCGTTCTCAGTAACGTAGCCAAAATTCATTCCAAATTGCCTGCGGCAATGGAATTTTAGCTTGTATGTCTCGGAATTTTGGCATTTTCATGCCAAAACACCTCGCGGGATAGTAGCGTGTGAACAGTTACGAGTGAACAGTAACGAAGTATCATATTTGAGAGGAATACTTGACATGGTATTATTTGAAATGAAACACATAAAAAAGAGTTTTGGAAGTCTTGAAGTGTTAAAGGATATTTCGCTTCAGGTAGAAGAGGGAGAAGTATTAAGTATTATCGGTCCGTCAGGTTCCGGTAAATCCACACTTCTTCGCTGTGCAACAGGACTCGAAACACCGGATAGTGGTGAGATCGTCAAGCAGGGAGATGTGGGACTGGTATTCCAGAATTTCAATCTTTTTCCACACTTTTCCGTATTAAAAAATATTACAGATGCGCCGATCAGAGTGCAGAAGAGAAAGAAAGAAGAAGTATATGCGCAGGCAAGAGTGCTGCTGAAACAGATGGGGCTTGCCGACAGAGAAAATGCATATCCATTCCAGCTTTCCGGTGGACAGCAGCAGCGAGTTTCCATTGCGCGTGCATTATGCATGAATCCAAAGATTCTGTTTTTTGATGAGCCTACATCGGCGCTTGATCCGGAGCTTACAGGAGAGATTCTTAAAGTTATCAAGGATCTGGCGGCAGAGCACATTACTATGGTAATCGTTACCCATGAGATGACATTTGCGAGAGATATTTCCGATCATATTATTTTCATGGATAAAGGACTGATCGCTGTTGAGGGAAGTCCACAGGAGGTATTTGCGTCAGAACATGCCCGAATGAAAGAATTTCTTGGAAAATTCCATCAGGGATGAGTTTTTTGTGGTTGCTTTTAGAAGAATGATGTTATATAATTTCAACGTACGCAGTGAAAAAACTTAAAGCTGTGTATTGAAGAGAAATAAAAAGGATAAAAATCCTATTAAGAAACAGGAGAGTGAAGATGAGTACAGACAGATATGTAAGTCCTTTATCAGAACGTTATGCCAGCAAAGAAATGCAGTATATTTTTTCTCCGGATATGAAATTCCGCACATGGAGAAAACTCTGGATCGCACTTGCCGAGACAGAGAAAGAGCTTGGTCTTAACATTACACAGGAGCAGATCGATGAACTGAAAGCACATGCAGAGGATATCAACTATGACGTTGCCAGAGAACGTGAACGTCAGGTACGTCATGATGTTATGTCTCACGTATATGCATACGGTGTACAGTGCCCTAAGGCAAAAGGAATCATCCATCTGGGAGCAACCTCCTGTTATGTAGGTGATAATACAGATATTATTGTAATGACAGAGGCATTAAAGCTTGTTCGCAAGAAACTGGTCAATGTTATTGCTGAACTTTCTGCTTTCGCTGATAAATATAAAGAACAGCCGACTCTGGCTTTCACACATTTCCAGCCTGCACAGCCGACAACAGTCGGTAAACGTGCAACACTCTGGACACAGGAATTTCTTCTTGACCTGGAGGATCTGGAGTATGTTCTTGGAACAATGAAACTTCTCGGATCTAAGGGAACAACCGGAACACAGGCAAGTTTCCTGGAACTCTTTGACGGAGATCAGGAGACTATCGATAAGATTGATCCGATGATCGCGAAGAAGATGGGATTCAAGGAATGCTATCCGGTATCCGGACAGACATACTCCCGTAAGGTAGACACTCGTGTGGCTAATATTCTTGCAGGAATCGCAGCAAGTGCGCACAAGATGTCAAATGATATCCGTCTTCTCCAGCATCTGAAAGAAGTAGAAGAACCATTTGAAAAATCCCAGATCGGATCTTCTGCAATGGCTTATAAGAGAAATCCGATGAGAAGTGAGCGTATTGCGTCCCTTTCACGTTATGTTATGGTAGATGCCCTTAATCCGGCTATCACATCCGCTACTCAGTGGTTTGAGAGAACTCTGGATGACTCTGCAAACAAGCGCCTGAGCATTCCAGAAGGATTTCTTGCAATCGACGGAATTCTGGATCTCTGTCTGAATGTTGTAGACGGACTGGTTGTTTACCCGAAGGTTATCGAGAAACACATGATGGCTGAGCTTCCGTTTATGGCTACAGAGAATATCATGATGGACGCTGTAAAAGCAGGTGGTGACCGTCAGGAACTTCATGAGCGTATCCGTGAGCTTTCTATGGAAGCAGGTAAGACTGTAAAAGTAGAGGGTAAGGATAACAATCTGCTCGAACTGATCGCAGCAGATCCTGCATTCAACCTTTCTCTGGAAGATCTTCAGAAGTCCATGGATCCTAAGAAATACATCGGACGTGCCAAAGAGCAGACTGAGAGATTTGTGAATGAAGTAGTTCGGCCGATTCTGAATTCCCATAAAGAACTTCTGGGAGTTAAAGCTGAGATTAATGTCTGATATATAGACACGATCGTAATAAAAAAGATAAAATGTTGCTGTGCCGGGATCTGTATGACCCCGGTGCTGTTGTGCAAAAAACAGGAGGAAAATATATAATGGTAAAAGCAGTTGTTGGTGCTAACTGGGGAGACGAAGGTAAAGGTAAGATTACCGATATGCTCGCTGAAAAAGCTGATATTATCGTAAGATTTCAGGGTGGTGCAAACGCAGGCCATACAATCGTAAATAACTATGGTAAATTTGCTCTTCATACTCTGCCATCAGGTGTATTCTACAATCACACTACAAGCGTGATCGGAAACGGTGTTGCACTGAATATTCCGGTATTTTTCAAAGAGTACAATGAAGTAGTAAGCAGAGGTGTTCCGGCTCCGAAGATTCTTATCTCCGAGAGAGCACAGATGGTTATGCCATATCATATCCTTTTTGACCAGTATGAAGAAGAGCGTCTGGGTGGTAAATCTTTTGGATCTACTAAATCCGGTATTGCTCCTTTCTATTCTGACAAATATGCAAAAATCGGTTTCCAGGTAAGCGAACTTTTTGATGAAGAACATCTGAAAGAAAAACTTACAAGTGTATGCGAAACAAAGAATATTCTTCTTGAGCATTTATATCACAAACCACTCCTTAATGTGGATGAACTGTTTGCAGAACTGATGGAATATAAGAAAATGGTTGAGCCATATGTGTGTGATGTTTCCTTGTATCTGTGGAACGCATTAAAAGAAGGTAAGGAAGTACTTCTTGAGGGACAGCTTGGTTCTCTGAAAGACCCGGATCACGGAATTTATCCGATGGTTACTTCTTCCTCCACTCTGGCAGGATACGGTGCAGTAGGAGCTGGTCTTCCACCATACGAGATCAAACAGATTGTTACTGTATGTAAAGCATACTCAAGTGCAGTAGGAGCAGGTGCATTCGTTTCTGAGATCTTTGGTGAAGAAGCAGATGAACTGAGAAGACGCGGTGGTGACGGCGGTGAATTCGGCGCTACTACAGGTCGTCCGAGACGTATGGGATGGTTTGACTGCGTTGCTTCTAAATACGGCTGCCGTCTTCAGGGAACAACAGATGTTGCTTTCACAGTTCTGGATGTTCTTGGATACCTTGATGAGATTCCGGTATGCACAGGATATGAGATCGACGGTAAAGTAACTACAGAGTTCCCGACTACTACACTGCTTGAGAAAGCAAAACCAGTTCTGGAAACTCTTCCAGGATGGAAATGCGATATCCGTGGAATCAAGAAATATGAAGATCTCCCGGAGAACTGCAGAAAATATGTTGAGTTCGTAGAGGAACATATCGGATTCCCGATTACAATGATTTCTAATGGTCCGGGACGTGACGATATTATTTACAGAAATAAATAAAAAATGACTATACGCCGGGGAGGTTCTCCGGCGTGTATTTTATACAGAGATATGTGGCAAAAGAGGATTGTCTGTATTTGTTTGAAATAAATCAGGAGGATTATGAAGAAAGATAATAATAAATTAAAGAAAGCAGGTGCATGGATTGCAATTGTAATCCTGCTTCTTGCCTGCTGTTTACCAATGTTTTTTGCATTTGTAAGCGGGGAGAATTCCCAGAACTATTTTAAAGCCTCTCTTGCAGTGGCTATCATGGTTCCCATACTTGCCTATGCAATATGGATGGTGTATAAGCTATTGAATAAAAATAAGAAAGTGGTGGAATCTGATATGGAAAATATTATTTTTGATGTAGGTAAAGTTCTTGTAAAATTTGAATGGGAAAAATATCTGGACAGTTTTGGATTTCCGAAAGAGAAAAGAGATAAGATTGCGAAGGCGGTTTTTGAGAGTGAAACCTGGAATGAAAGAGACAGAAGCAGTGAAGATGAGCAGTATTACGTGGATAAGATGATAAAAGATGCACCGGAATATGCAGATGATATCCGTGAAGTAATGCGCCGCTCCGGTGAAACAATTGAGAGAATGGATTATGCGGAAACCTGGGTACGATATCTGAAAGATAAGGGATATCATGTCTATATTCTTTCAAACTATGCAACTTATACACTGGAGAAAACAGAGGAAGAACTTACATTTCTCAAATATGTAGACGGAGCAGTATTCTCCTGCCAGGTCAAACAGATCAAACCGGAGCCAGATATCTATCAGACACTCATCAAACGTTATAATCTTGAACCGCAGAAATCTGTATTTCTGGATGACAGAAAAGAAAATTGTGAAGCAGCACGTAAACAGGGAATTCATGCGATTCAGTTTGAGTCTTTCAAACAGGCAGCTGTAGAACTGGAGAAGCTGGGCGTGAAATAAAATTCACCAAAAATACAAAGAATATGGTTTGTATTTTTATGAAAAAGATGGTATAATAATAAAGCTTGTGAGAGGAAAATTTTCCATATGTTTCCACACAGGCATAATACCTATGAAATATTGGAAAAGAGGATTAAAGGAAATGAGCGATAAAACAATCTTAGAGCAGTGGCGTTCCATCGCCTATGATCAGCAGGCAGACCGTAATAAACTTCAGAGATTTTGGGCAAATTATTTTAATATTGAAAAAGGAATTTATGAGCAGCTTCTTACTAATCCGGACGAAGTAGTAACCGGTACAGTTAAAGAACTGGCTGAGAAATATGGACAGGAAGTTCTGACAATGGTTGGTTTCCTTGATGGAATCAATGACAGTTTAAAGATCCCGAACCCGATCGAGACAATGGATGAGAACACAAAAGTTTCTCTGTGTTTCGACAAAGAACTTCTTTACAAGAACATGGTAGATGCAAGAGCTGACTGGCTGTATGAACTGCCACAGTGGGATGCAATTTTTACACCTGAGAAGAGAAAAGAACTGTATCTTGAACAGAAGAAATCAGGAACAGTTGTAAAAGCTAAGAAAATCGGACGTAACGATCCGTGTCCATGCGGAAGCGGTAAAAAATATAAATACTGCTGCGGAAAGAATGCGTAAGCATCCGAATCTGGAATATATTATCGTGCTTGGTGCCCATGTAGAAGGCACCCGGCTTACATTAGCCCTTCTGGAACGCACCAGGAGGGCTTTGCAATATCTGGAAGAGAATCCTGATACGAAAGCTGTCTTATCAGGTGGAAAAGGTGAGGGAGAAGCAATTACGGAAGCTCAGGCAATGTGTAATTACCTGACAGAGCATGGAATTGCCAGAGACCGTCTGATCTTAGAAGAAAAATCCACCAGTACGACAGAGAACCTGAGATTCAGTCTGGCATTGATTGGTCTGGATCATTCAGTAGGAGTTGTCACGAATAACTTTCATGTATTTCGCGGAACAGCTATCGGCAGAAAATGTGGATGCAAAGAAATTTACCCGATTCCTTCCAGATACCGTTCCTGGAGACTACTGATATATATTCCAAGGGAAATTCTGGCAATTATAAAAGATAAAATAATGGGAAATATGTGAATTTAGAAAATTCAGAGATAAAATAATACGGAAAAAACAGTGTAATAGTTAATTGAAAAACGTCATAAAATGATATTATCCCTAATCGGAGTTTGTATCATTTTATGACGTTTTTTATCTTTGAAAACAGCTATATTTCAAAATGAAATGAAATATATAAGAATCATGTTTCTATTAGACGATTTTTATAGCGTATAATAAAAAGGATTATTTTACAGAAAAATATTTTTCTTTAATGATGGAAACAGGCATATCCTGTCCTGTCCAGATTTTAAATGCTTTTGCACCCTGGTGAAGAAGCATATACATTCCGTTGAAAGTCTGGCAGCCGGCAGCCTTGGCCTCCCTGAGAAGTCGGGTTTCCTGCGGCTCATAGACAACATCAGCTACTACAAGTCCCGGACGGAACAAAGATGTGTCTTTGATGATCGTATCGTCAATATCAGGAACCATACCCACAGAAGTTGCATTGATCAGCAGATAACTCTGTGCGATGGAATCCTTCAGAGCTGTATGATCGTCATTGTCGAAAAGACAGACCTGGCATCCGGTTTTGGCTGTGAGATTCTCAGCAAATTTCTGAGTACGGTTCCAGTATCTGCTGGTACGGCGTGCGAAGATATGTACGGAACTGGCACCATCCAGAGCAGACTGAGCACAGATTGCCATAGAAGCTCCACCTACGCCCATAACTGTGATATTTTTATTTGTTACATCATGCCCTGCATCACGTACAGACTGCATGAATCCATAACCATCTGTATTATATCCGATCAGCTTCCCGTTATCGTTTAATACAGTATTTACAGCCCCGATCAGCTGAGCTTCAGGGGAGAGTTCATCAAGAAGTTCTACAATCTTATTCTTATTCGGCATGGTAAGGTTAAAGCCTCGAATGCCGCAAGTCCTTAATCCTGCAACTGCCGCAGGAAGTGTCTCTTCATTTACATCAAAACACAGATATACATAGTCAAGCCCGAGAAGTCTAAACGCCTCATTGTGCATTAAGGGCGAAATACTGTGTGCCACAGGGCTTCCTAAAAGCGCAGTAAGACTTGTATGACCTGTAATTGTACTCATGTTAAAATCCTCCAGTTTATTTTAATATCATAAAATTCACCTATGTAATACATAGAAATTATCTATCATTTTATTCTAAGTTAAATCATATGTCAAGAAAACCAAAGAGAAAATTTCGTCGATTTAATGCGATAAATTATAAGCCTCAGATACACTCTTTTGACAAAATTCGCGCAGGTGATTCCGTATAATGAGTATTACTTACCGAAGTAAAGGAGAAGCCGGAAAATGAAAATGGACAGATTGCATTAGACAGCAGGGGAATGCGGCTGATGCGAGAAAGAAACAGTATCGGACGGAGGCAGAAAATGCGTTACGAAATATACATAGATGTAGTTTTCTTTACAAATCTCCTGGTAGATTACATATTACTCAGATTTATAGGAACGTTATTCAAATGCGCGGGAAACAGAAAACGTGCGTTTGCAGGTGCTGCTATGGGGGCGTTATTTTCCTGTGGTATCATATATCTTCGCTTTTATCTGAAGTCTGAAGTTTATCTTCCAGCGCTGGTACTGCTGCATGGTGGCTGTGCTGCGGGGATGTTGGTGATTGGATGTAATCTGAAAAAAGGTGGTTTACTGCTAAAGGCAATTCTTACATTATACTTTGCTGCATTTTTATGCGGAGGATTTTGGGAAGTGATTGCCGGAGAGAATCTGACACCTAAACTGTTTCTGATTCTTGGCACAGCTACATGGTTTGGAAGCGCGGCATGGTCATATCTGGCTGATTCTATAAGAATACGGACAAAGAATATCTACCCGATAACGATATTTTACAGCGGAAAAGGATATTCCTTCTATGGATTTTATGATTCCGGAAATCTTCTCATAGATTCTGTGAGCGGAAAACCGGTATCTGTAGGTACGACAGAGATTTTGTCTGAAATATGTTCAGAAGAAACAGTAAACTGTTTAAAACACCTGAAAGAAAATCCGGAGGAATTAAAAGAAGCCGAAACTGCCGGCCTGAATCCTCATTTTATTTTTTTTCACAGTATAGGCAGGGAACATGGGATGATGCTGGCTGTCACACTGGAAAAGCTTTGTATTCAGACTCCGACGGAAGTTATCTGTGTGGACAGACCAGTATTCGCGTTTTCATTTGAAACATCCGCTTTTGGTAAGGAATATGACGTACTTTTGAATTCCAGATTATTTTAACGGGAGGGGTTGTGACTATGGGCTGTTATCCATTTCAGGTAGTGTCAAGAATGGTAATGAACCGTTCAGGAGATGTTTTTTATATTGGCGGGAATGATGTGTTACCTGCACCGCTGGAGCCACAGCGTGAGGCATTTGTACTTCAGAAACTTGGAACAGGGCAGGAGGAAGAAGCCAAGTCTGTTCTGATCGAGCATAATTTAAGACTTGTCGTATATATCGCACGAAAATTTGACAATACCGGGGTTGGGGTAGAAGATCTGATTTCAATTGGGACGATTGGACTGATCAAAGCAATCAATACGTTTAATCCTGTTAAGAATATTAAGCTTGCCACCTATGCTTCCAGATGCATTGAAAATGAAATTCTGATGTACCTTCGGCGCAACAGCAAGACTAAGATGGAAGTATCTATAGATGAGCCGTTAAATGTTGACTGGGACGGAAATGAATTGCTGCTTTCTGATATTCTGGGAACAGATGAAGATGTAATTTCCAAACGTCTTGAGGATGAGGTAGAAATCACTCTGCTTGCGAAAGCCATTGGTAAGCTCTCTCCAAGGGAACAGACTATCATACGTCTGAGATTTGGACTGGGAAAGGATAATGGCATGGAGAAAACGCAAAAAGAGGTTGCGGATCTTTTGGGAATCTCTCAGTCGTATATTTCACGACTGGAAAAAAGAATCATGAAAAGATTGAAAAAAGAAATCGTAAAATATGAATGAAACCGCATTGCATATTTTGACACCTGACATTGTCTGTTTGATGTAGTATACTTATTATGAGTATCATTACACAAAGGACGAGAGAATATGGAAATATTAAAAGATTGCTGCCTGTGTCCAAGAAAGTGTCATGCGGACCGGACAGCAGGAAAAACAGGATATTGCGGTATGGATCAGACTGTGCGGGTGGCAAGGGCTGCTCTGCATATGTGGGAAGAGCCTTGTATTTCTGGCAGCAGAGGTTCCGGGGCAGTCTTTTTTACAGGATGTAATCTGCGCTGCTGCTTTTGTCAGAATCGTGATATTGCCATTGGTGACAGTGGTCTTGAGATCACAATAAACAGACTGGCAGAGATATTTCTGGAACTTCAGGAGAAAGGAGCCGCCAATATAAATCTGGTGACAGGAACACATTATATTCCACAAATTATTGCCGCATTGAAAATTGCAAAGGAAAAGGGAGTGAATCTTCCTGTTGTTTATAATTGCGGCGGATACGAGAGTGTAGAAGCATTGAAAATGCTGGAGGGATACATAGATGTATATCTGCCAGATTATAAATACGCGCAAAGTGAACTGGCACGAAAATATTCCCATGCGTCGGATTATCCACAAACAGCATTGCGTGCAATTGGTGAAATGCTACGACAGACAGGAAGTGCACAGTTTGATGAGAATGGTTATATCCGGCGGGGAACGATTGTACGACACCTTATATTGCCGGGACATACGAAGAATTCAAAAGAAGCGTTGACAGTTCTGCACCAGACATATGGAAACCAGATTTACATCAGTATCATGAATCAATATACACCGATTTTCAAACAAAAGGAGTATACGGAATTAAACAGGCGTGTGACAAAAAGAGAGTATGAAAAAGTTCTGGATTATGCGTTTGAAATTGGAATTGAAAACGGATTCTTTCAGGATGGGGAAACTGCCAGAGAGAGTTTCATTCCGGCATTTGATTATGAGGGAGTTGAAAAAAAGCTGTAAAATAAAAAACTCCCATAAATGGAAGGAGGCCGGTACTTTCGTACCGGCGCGTATGAAAAAGAAAAATATTTATAAGAAAGACTCATCGTCTTTCTAAATATTATTATATCCAATAAATGTGAAAAAAATATGAACATAATGTAAAAAAATATTTTCTCGATATAACTCGTACATCATAAAAAAACAATGTATTAAAATTTCCTCCAAGTATCTCTTACAAATAATAACAGCAGTGGGAAGATCTCCAGACGTCCGGCAAGCATATCAAAAGTAAGGACAAGCTTTGAAAACCAGGAGAACATACCAAAGTTTCCGGTAGGTCCGGCAAGCTCAAGACCAGGTCCGATGTTGTTAAAGGTTGCTACGACTGCTGTAAAATTTGTGATCAGGTCAAAGTCATCAAAAGCAATCAGAAAAACAGATGATGCGAAGATCAGCACATACACAATAAAGAAAATATTCGTAGAACGAACGACTTCGTGAGGGATGGCTTTGCCATCCATTTTTATTTTCTTTACGGCGTTAGGATGCAGGAAAATATGCAGTTCCTTTCTGACAGTCTTGCACAGAATCAGGATTCTGGAAACTTTGAAACCACCACCTGTACTTCCGGCACAGGCACCGATAAACATCAGCATCACCAGAATCGTTCGTGAGATTTCCGGCCACATATTGAAATCGGTAGTTGCATATCCGGTTGTTGTGATAATAGAACCAACCTGGAAAGCTGCCTGCTGGAAGGCCCTGGCTGCACTGCCGAAAATATGGTAGATGTTGCAGGTGATGATCAGAGTTGCAACGCCGATGATTCCAAAGTAATATCGTACTTCTTCCATTTTGAAAGCCTGGGCAAATTTTTTAGTGATAATAAAAAAGTATGCATTAAAGTTAACACCAAATAAGATCATGAATACAGTAATAACAACCTGCAGATAGGTGCTGTAACTTGCCATACTGTCATTCTTGATACCAAATCCACCGGTGCCTGCTGTACCAAAAGCAGTACATATTGTATCAAAGAGCGGCATACCTCCGATCAGAAGTAAAACGATTTGAATAACAGTCATTACAAAGTAGATCGTGTACAGAATCTTAGCGGTTGACTGTACTTTCGGCGCAAGCTTGCTTACGGAAGGTCCGGGACTCTCTGCTTTCATGAGATTCATGTGATATCCACCGGTAAGTGGCAGAAGAGAGAGGATAAAAACAAGAACCCCCATTCCACCGATCCAGTGAGTGAAGCTTCGCCACATCAGCACACAATGAGGAAGTGCTTCCACATTACTCAGAATACTGGCTCCTGTTGTGGTAAATCCGGAAACAGTCTCAAATAAAGCATCCACAGGATTCGGGATACTGCGGCTGATCACAAAAGGAATCGCACCCATAATACTCAGAACGATCCAGCTTAACGCTACGGTTACAAAGCCTTCTTTTGTGTAAAATGCTTTACGTGTCGGTTTCTTGCGCGTGAGCGGAAATCCGATAGCCAGACAGAGAATGATCGTGATCAGAAAAGCAACTCCAGAAGTTTCCTGATAAATCAGGGCAGTAACTGCCGGAAGAAGCATAAAAGCTGCTTCAATCTTTAAAATCATCCCGATAATATAAATAATAATGGAATAGTTCATAATCCGGCTCCTTTATTTCTCCAGAATATCTGTAATATCACGCAGACCCTTGTGAGTAGTTACTATGATTACGGTATCTCCCACCTGAATTGTATCCTGTCCACGCGGAATCTTAACTTTTCCGTTTCGGTTCAGATATCCGACCAGAAGATTCTTTTTCAGGTTCAGTTCAGATAACGGAGTGCCGACTACCGGTGAATTCTCGCGGATTGCAAATTCCAGTGCCTCTGCCTGATTATCAAGAATGTGGTAAAGGGTTTCGATATTACTTCCGATACTGTTCTGCATGGCACGCACATACTGCAGGATGTAATCAGCGGTAATATATTTAGGATAAATAACACTTCCAATATCAAGGTTATCAATCACATCATCAAAGGAAAGTCTGTTTACCTTTGCAACCAGTTTTGCCTTTGAAATTGTTTTGGCAAAAAGAGCCAGGAAAACATTCTCCTCATCCATGTTGGTGAGTGATACAAAAGCTTCTGCGCGTGTAAGACCTTCTTCCATAAGAAGAGAACGGTCAGTACCATCACCGTTGATAATCGTTGCCTCTGGAAGCAGGTCACTTAAGGTTTCGCAGCGAGCCTCATTCTGTTCGATAATCTTAACAGAAATGTTCATATCTAACAGAGCTTTTGTAAGGTAATAGGAAATAGTTCCTCCGCCAACGATGATCGCGTTCTTTACCTGATTGGTCTTAAGTCCTATTTTTTTGAAAAAAGCTGCGGCATTTACCGGTGATGCCAGAATAGAGACCATATCTCCATCATGGACAACATAATTACCACCCGGAATAGAAACGCGGTCGCGGCTCTCTACTGCACAGAACAGAACATCACATCTCAGAGTTTCGGTAATCCGTGAAATGGCCATGCCATCCAGATCGAATTCCGGAAGAACCTTGAATTTCAGCATTTCCACACGACCTCTGGCAAAGGTGTCAATCTTGATCGCAGATGGGAAACGCAGAAGACGGGAAATCTCCTGAGCAGCTGCGAGTTCCGGGTTGATGATCATAGTGACACCCAGACGTTTCTTAATAAAACTGATTTCCTTAGCATAAATAGGGTTACGGACGCGGGCAATCGTGTGGCAGTGACCTGTTTTCTGTGCTATCAGACAGCACAGCAGATTCATTTCATCAGAGCCGGTTACTGCAATCAGAATATCGGCGTTCTCAATTCCTGCTTCCATCAGAGTATTAATGCTGGCACCGTTTCCGACGATTCCCATGGCATCAATATCATCCTGAAGAGAGTTGATTACGTTAGAAGAAACGTCTATCAGGGTAATATCAGATTCTTCTTCCTGAAGCTGTTCAGCCAGGGTACGCCCAACCTTACCGCACCCAACAATAATTATTTGCATAATTCCTCCAATAAGGGGGCTGTCACATAAACATTTATATGTGAAACAGCCCCGTTTATATCATATTTTTGTTCTTTTGTTGTTGCTAAAGCAAAGGTACTATAGCACTGTTAGGGGTATTTGTAAATATGAAATTTTTGTGATTTGTTAAACAGTATTTATTGACATATGACAATTTTTATGCAATCATTTGCATCCGTCGCAGGATGCAGTGCATGGGTTGTCAAAACTTGGATTAAATGCGTAGAAGTTCTTTGCGTCCAATTCTTCCTGAATAGAACGAAGTGCTTCACCAAATCTCTGGAAATGTACCACCTCGCGCGCACGTAGGAATTTAATCGGATCAGCAATCTCCGGCATATCCCGTACTACCCGAAGAATATTATCATAAGTAGAGCGGGCTTTTTGTTCTGCTGCAAGATTTTCAAATAAGTCGGTAATAGGATCTCCTTTACTCTGGAATTCACAGGCATTAAATGGCACTCCGCCTGCTGCCTGCGGCCAGACTCCTACAGTATGATCGATATAATACGGACCGAATCCAGATTTCTCAATTTCTTCCATAGAAAGATCTCGAGTAAGCTGGTGCACGATGGTGGATACCATTTCTAAATGAGAAAGTTCCTCAGTGCCGATGTCGTTTAGGACGGCTGTTGCCATGCGGTTTGGCATGGTGAAGCGTTGGGAAAGATATCTCATGGAAGCGCCAATCTCACCGTCCGGGCCACCGGAGTGCAGTACCCTATAATAGACCTGCAAACCCAGTGTTTATGCGGGTTTGCGGGATTTTCAATTCAGGAAATAATGATGTCAAAAGACATTTTTCCGGATTCCTTATCATATATGATCTGTTCCACAACACTTCTGATCAGATTTCCCTTTTCTTCATAACCTACGTCTGGATTCTTCAGGACATCCGCAACAGAACGGATCTCTTTCAGGATTTCTTCTGTGTCAGGCTGCTCTGCCTGTTCTTCCTGTAATAGCTGTGAAAGGGCAGCAGTCAATTCTAACCGATCTGATACCAGACGGTCCTTATTATTCTTATATTCCTCCAGAGTATCTACGCCTGCCTCATAAGCCTCTTTGATTCTGCTTTCTCTCATGGTGAGCTTACTAATCTCTTTTTGTAACTGCTCGATCTGCAGGGAATGATCAGTCTTTTTCTTTTTGCATACATATGTAAATTCTGCTCCATCCAAGATCTGATCAAAATAACTTATCACAGCTTCTTCAGCCTTTTTGACCGATAAGGCAACAGAAGTCTTATGAAATCCCTTTGCGTACTTCCAGCACTGGAAATAAGGACACTTATTATTACCGGTGTAAGAAAGCGTGGCCCCGCAGACAGAGCACTTCAAAAGACCGGATAGCCAGTGCTTACAGGCAGAGACATTCCGTGCCTTGACCGGACGTTTCCGGGAAGTGATCAGCTTCTGACGTTTTTCATACCGTTCCCTGGAAAGACGTACCTCATGGCTTCCTTCAAATTCCACTCCGTTCCAGACAACAGTCCCGCAATAGAAGGGATTTCCAAGAATCCGGTCAACGCTGCGCCGCTCGAAGAGTTTTCCGCGTTTTGTTCGGTACCCGAGATCATTGCAACGCCTGGCAATAGCTGTCTCATCTAAGTTCTGATTATCATACAGGTCCATAATATAAGAGACAATGGCATATTCTGATTCATTAATCACAAAAGGTTTTCCATGTCCAACTGCAGTATAGCCAAGACAGGGAGATGTCTGATAGCCTTTTTGCAGGGCTTTTTCTTTCATGCCACGCAAGACCTCACCTGACAATCGAATGGAGTAGTATTCATCCATCCATTCAATGATACGCTCAATCAAGGTGCCAAAAGGACCTTCGACAAGCGGCTCAGATACACTGATCACGTCTACATTATCCTTCTTGAGCATACTCTTGTATACGATAGACTCTTCCTGGTTACGGGCGAAACGACTGAATTTCCATACCAGGATCACATCAATGGGGTGAGAGGGCTGCTTCGCCAGGGCGATCATCTTCTGAAACTCCGGGCGCTTCTGTGCATGCCGGCCGGAAACACTCTCAGTAAAGATAAAATCTCCGGAAACAATCATATCATTCTTCTGAGCATAATCCAGCAAAAGACGTTTCTGCGCATCAGGAGAAAGTTCTGTTTGGTCCTCTGTCGAAACGCGGATGTAAAGACATGCCACTTTACTACTCATAAATATCACCTCGGTTTTATAAAATATGTAATTTTAAGTACAAAAATAACAGCCACACAAACGTTCTGATTGTGTAACTGCTCCGAAGATGATACAATATCTTTGCCAAAGTACTGGATCTCTTCGGAGATTCTTGATCCGTCCCTGTTACCAGCAGGGGCGGTTTTTATTATAATAATTCAGAGATCACAATTGATAAATCCGGATATATGCATACTGGAATTTCATCATCAAAAGAGTATAATCCGGTACCAGATTCGTTTTCGAAATCATAAACGTTTACAATCCCCTTCATAGGATTAATGATCCAGTATTCCCTGACTCCGGACATACGGTATTTAAACAGCTTTATTCCGTAATCTTTACTCTGGGTAGCAGGAGAAACAACCTCAATTACCCAGTCAGGTGCACCATGACAACCTTTTTCATCTACTTTGTCCGATGAGCAGACAACTGTTAAGTCTGGTTCGACATAGTTCTTGTTATCTTCATTCAGGAACACTGCAAATGGAGAAACATATGGTTTACAGGATCCGCTTTTACTTTTAATGTAATTGCGGATAGTAGCATACAGTTCACCGACGATTACCTGATGCCTGGTATTAGGTGGTGCCATCATATAGATCTGTCCATCAATCAGCTCTGCACGTTCGCCATCCGGAAGAGCGTAGATGTCATCTATTGTATAAATCCGTTCTTTGGGTAATGGCATAATGAAAACTCCTTTCGTTAATCCATTGATATGATCACATATATACAAATGTTCGACTTGTGTAACTGCTCCGAAGATGATATAATATCTTTGTTAATAGGGGTATCTCTTCGGAGATCCTGATCACCGTCCTTGTGCTGGTAACACAGGGGCGATTTTTTGTTTATTATTTTTGTTTTACAAGAGATACAATTGCTAAAATAACATTGACTAAACACCAAGTTGCCCAGATTTTTAAATCAGAGAAACTTCCTGCTAATGTGTATCCGAAGAAAGTAGCAATACCGAATAATACGATAAGAGCAATGTTTCCGCCTTTACTGCCTTTGCGAGTTGCAATAGATACAATGCCTCCAGCAAGAAGCATGATAGCAACGATGATTCCGGCAGATCCGCTTACTTCACCTGTTTCACTTAAAGAATTACTAAGGCCAGCAGCGCATGACTGAAATGCAACCATAAAGAACAATACAATTGATAAGATTCCAGATACTAATTTCCAAGTTTTCATTTTATCCCCTCCGTGTTAAATTAAACATCAATTTCAAAAACAGCTGATTGCTTTTGATTATTGCTGTCGTAATTATAAAAGTTAATTTTGAAACTTCCGGCATTATCAACACCGATGCATGCCTGAGCCTGACAGGAGGCTCCAACAGGCGTTTCTTGTGGATACATTGAGATGTCTCCAGGATATGAATATCCCATTTTTCCAGCGCTGTCAACAATTCCATCGTCCAGACTTATGTACAATCCATTCATGATATCATCGTCATAGCCAAGATTTTCATAAGTATATGTTACAAGATAAACAGCAACTGGATTTTTATCGCTGTATTCATTGCGATCATCAGTTGTCTCAACAGAGTCAACTGTAATTTTCCACTGTCCCTCTACTACATATGATTCTCCAATTTTATATGTATCTTGGGAAGTAGATTTGGCTCCGGATGAAGCCTCGTCAAGTTGTTTTTGAAGCTCATCTATTGTTTTTTGCATTTCTGAGATTTGAGCTTCGAGTTGTTCAATCTTATCATCTTTTTCATCTGCAAATACAGGTGGTGAAGAAGATAAGACAAGCGTGCCAGCTAATAGGATGGCAAAAATTCTCTTTTTCATCTTTTGATCCTCCTGAATGGAATATTTTATTAAAACGCCAAAGCGAATTAATTCATTAATATATGTGAAAACTTGTATGATAAATCATTTTACTACTATAAAACGTAATAAACAAGTATAATGAAGAGAATGATGAAATATCTTCTTTATAAAGATGTGTAGGCTATTTTGACTATTCAATAGAAATTAGCTTTATCACTGCTAATGGCTCGAAATAAATTATGTAATTATCGATAGATGTACATAATCCGTACTTTGACTTGTAGCAATCAATAGCCTCCTTCAAATATTCTTCCGTAGCATCCAGATATTAAGCCATCTCATAAAGATTTCCGCATCCTGCTTCATAAGCACTGATCAGACCGGTAAGTCCAATCTTTAGATTGTACCCATAAAGCCGAGCTCGATATTCCTGCTTTCGGCTTTCTACCTTATTCTGGTCTAAAATGCTTCTGGAGCTGGTGCGATAATGCCCGATTTCTTCGGCAAGCACACAAGATTTTTCTGCTTGTGTTTCTATATCCTTTCGGATCGCTATGCGACTGCCGCGGATCAGGCCGTCATGCCCGGTAAGCGGCTGCTCTTTGACGCACAATCCTTCCTGAGCGGCAGCAGTCAGCAACTGTTCGTAGTTCAATTGGGATCACACCTTCAAGTAAATAATGCAGATTAGCAATAGTAGCTGATCTGATGAAATGTGGCATACCAGAGGTCAAGAACATCTTTGCTTCGAGCCTCTATAGTCTGCATGATAAATCGTAGTTGCTTAGCGGGAATCTTTGATTTATTATGGCAAAGAAGAGATCCACCGTTTCGAGTAATCCATATTTTGGTTGCGGTAGGAGATGGAACTCCCTCACATACATGGACATGTACTGGTTCTAAAGGGTCATTTTCATTTACCCAGAAATATATGATATAAGAACCAATCTTAAAAACTCGAGGCATTATCCATACCTCCTTCAAATCCTCCTTCGCGGGCTAACTGCATAATAATGTGAGCAACAGATGCCAGATAATCCTGAAAATATTTAATTTCTTCATCAGAGAATCCATCAATATTTTCCCATTTATAATCAGGCAACCAACATGAAGCGGAATGGAATCCGCCGTAAACAGGCTTTTCGATGCGAACTTCAACCTGCTCTTTACCGTCCTTCTGAAGCGATTCAGAATGAACAATCTCTGTATTGTCGTTTAGCGTCATAAATGGATAAAGCATAATAACATCTCCCTTCTATTACCATTTACTATCATCATTCATAATATCCAGATCATGCTGAACACCCTCAGGAGTCTGTTCTACATCCGTTCGGGCATGGGCGGCAAGAAGATCTTCTTCCATCTGCTGGGTGGAGAGAAGGTTCTTAGAGTAGGCGAGAACCTTTCTTTGGTTGTGAGGAGACAACTGATTGCATACTTCTATAATCTCCTTACACTGAGTAGAGATGGAAGAGTTTCGAACAGATTCTACCTTATTGGGAACTCTTTCCATAGGAACGTCAGCAGTAGATTCCCAACCCATTAAATCAGCAGGAGTAGTATCTAATGCTCTGGCTAAAGGCTCTAAAATGGGCGTTGGCATATTTTCTATATCTCCGTTTTCATATCTATATATTGTGGCTCGTGACTTGCCAATTTTCTGAGCTAAATCATCAGCTGTAAGACCAAGTTCTATTCGACGTTGTTTTATCCGATCTCCTGTATTCATATCGGCACCTCCTATGCTTTGTATAATAACATATGATTCGCAAATTTGCAACATATAAGTGATAAATATGCGTAAAAAATCTCAAAAATGAGAAAACAGGGTTGACAAAGAAATATTAAGGTGATATTGCAAATGTAGTCGCAGATATGAGAAAAAAGGAGGCAAGAAAATGGTAAATGTAAATAAACTAAGAGGGAAAATAGTGGAATGCGGCTTGAACACTTCTGAGCTTGCAAACTTGATAGGTATTGATAGAACGACCTTATACAGGAAATTCAATGCAGATGGAGAGACACTTACCATCAGAGAAGTTGATTTGATTTCGAAAGAGCTTAATCTCTCTCGTGACGAAGTAAATGATATTTTTTTTAGTCAGTTTGTCGCATAAATGAGACCAATGAGCAACCATGATAAAAGAAAAGAGGTGAGATAAGTGAACTATATGCATGCGACAGAAGAAAACTATAAAACATGCGAAGAAATAATTCGATTGTTACATAAAAAAGAAATTTCTTTGTCACAATCCTACGCAATTTTAGATTGCGTTAAGACCAAAATTGCGCAGGACACGAAAGTAGGAGAGTTTATTGCATTTTCTCACGAAGCGCCTTAATTGCTTTAAATGTAGATTGAATAGAATCTTCATCTGAACAGCAGATAAAAGTTGCCAATTCACATTGCGCAGAGTTTCAATAGCTGTCAGACCAGAATGAGACAAATAAGCAACCATGATAAAAGAAAAGAGGTGAGGAAGTAAGTGAGTGAACTAGGCTTAGTATACGTAAAAGAAGTGCCAATGGTTAAAGTTAAACTAGTGGCAAAAGAAATTAATATAAAAGGAGCTCCTATGCAGATAGTAATCCAGTATTGGACAAAAGACGGAAAACTTGTCGCAAGCGGGGAGGTAAATAAATTTGATGAACCTAAAATGAATAATGTAGCATCTCATAACTCATCAGCATCTGTACAGGGGAAAAAAGCAATTGACTGTGCAATTCGCCACATACATACATTATTTCGCCAATGTGCAGAATACAGAGAAGCAGATTTTGGAGAAGTGTGCAGCCAATGCCAATATATGCCGGAATGCAATTGCGATTTTCTTAATACATTAGAACCTTTGCTTCGACATACAACAGAAGACTTCATTCTTGCAGCGAAGAAATGATTTGGATATCCAGAAAGAGGTGAGAACAAGGAAAACTCAATGGGAAGAAGATGATGAAATTATTCGTAGGGCACTTCGTGAAGCAGCACAGATAGCAACCATAGTATTTTCCATAGCTGCTATCATATTTAGCATTATTGCACTAATGCAATGATGCTAATCATAAGAGCAGCAAAAGAAATTAACAAAGCGATCCACGATCGTATTTCGCTGAATATAAAATGCAAGGACGATCTTTGATATTCGTGAATAGCCACTAGGCCGAAGTGGGTAATACAAAAACAGTCATCTAAGTAGATATCTGTTTCGGAAAGATGCCCAAGAGTTTTACGGATATAACGTTTTTCGAGTAAATAAGAAAGTGAATCTGCAACAAATGCAGGATCGGCATCAAGATTTGCGGATATTTCACGCAGTGACCATTGGTGTTTAAGAAATTTTTTTAATAAGGAGCAGGAAGCTGAGTCAATCATAACAATCTCCTTTCGATAAATTTTAGTATGCCAGTGCCATGTAATACAAGAATAGGAGAGAAACAAAGAGAAGTCAACAAAGGTCGTTCGACAAACTGCTTAAATTTTTATAAACAGTAACCCATACATATCATTTCCCATACCATAAAGAAGAGGTGAGGAAGATGTCAGAACTAAAACTGGTAACAAGAAATATCCGTATTAATGGAATTCAGCATAAAGCCAGTGATATGTCAGAAGAAGAAATCAAATGCCTGCTCATCCAGAGACAGGATGAACTTCTTCTGAGCATGAATTACGAAAGAAAAGCCGCCGGTTAAGGCGGAGAAAGAAGGACAAGCATTATGAAACAGTACATAATCATAGCCCTCTGCATCCTTGCAGGGAAATATGTAGACATCCCAGTCTGGTTTAATATCCTCTTTGGGATATCCGCATACTGGGCGGTAGATCAGCTTAGAAGAGTTCAGGAGGAAGAAACATGTTCAGAGACAAAATGGAAATTATGCAATTGGTCATAGATATGCAATAGAAGTGGTAGATACAGCCATTGCAAAACAGGATCCAATATGGACCGAATGGGAAATGCGAAGAAACTGGTTTTTAAAATTATGCGGGAGGACATAAGAATGACAGGAAGAAATCAAGAAGGATATCCGGATCCGACAGCAGGCGAGGCAATTCGCGAATCTGCGAGAATGCCAACGCACATTTACAACATATTCCGTGCATTAAATACTGTTGCAGGGCTGCATGGGTTGGAAATCACAGAGATGAGGGACAGAAATACAGGCAAGAAATTTAGGAAGAGGTGATTCCGGTGGGGAACGTAAGACCTGTGAGCGAAAAGAAATATGGAATCAGTAAGCATAAGTTTTTGCAGATTTGCAAACTATATCAAAGCAACGGAGATTCTGACACAGCAGACATTTTATGTGGAGAGAGAGACCAGGACCGGCATTATCGTGGTCAAAAATCCTATGGTAGACATCCAGAAAGGATATGCTGATGAGATGCGCCGGTTTGCTAGCTTGTGCGGTCTTACTATCGATTCCAGGCTGAAAGCCGGAACGGCTAAGGTAAATAAACAGCAGGAAGAAATCACAAACCGTTTTGGAGCAATATGATACTTGAAGATATTAAAACCTATGCACAAGACTGCATTTCCGGGAAAATTATAAGCGGTCAGAAACACAAATGGGCTTGCGAAAGATTCTTGAAAGATGTAAACAGAATAGGACAGCCGGACTTTCCGTACATTTGGAATGAACAACAGGCGGAGAACATTGTGGAGTGGTTTAAACTCCTCAGACACAGTAAAGGCGTGCTTGCCAAAAAACCGATCGAATTGACTTCTTGGCAGAAATTCCGAATCTGTCAGCTGTACGGATGGGTTCATAAAGAAACCGGAGCAAGAAGATTCAAGAAGTATTTCACTGAAGTTGCCAGAAAAAACGCAAAGTCCCAGGAGGAAGCAGGAATCGCTCTTTATGAGGCGGCAGTCACGTCGACCAAAAACGGTGAAGTATACGAAATCTACACAGCTGGAACAAAACGGGAACAGTCCAAGATCGTATTCGGAGAAGCCGGGCTAATGTTACAAGGATCGCCATTGCGAACGAAATTCAAGATAACCAGGGACAGCGTAACCCACATCAGGACGAAGAGCACAATAAAGCCTTTGAGTAAAGATGATGGAAAATCCGGAGACGGTTCAAACCCAGCACTTCTGGTCCTTGATGAATATCATCATGGAGACCTTTTCATGGGCGGAGGGAAAGAAGCTTATTGTTTTACAGTAAAAGACTGGTATCAGGCAAGAGGAAAGTTTGGAAGCACACCGAGAGTTGGCGCCCTGATTATCTATGGCGGAGAAGGACATATTGGAATCGTGGAAAGTGTAACTGGAACGGGGCCAAGAGATTTTGTGTCAATCGAAGGAAATCTGAGCGACACTGTAAAAAGAAGTAACGGACCATCTTGTAGCACAGTATTAGGATTCTGTTATGTTGACTATCCATCAACAACGGTATCGTCAGGCAATACATCCGCTATATCCGGTACATCTGTTAATATACCGTCATCTGTGGCACAGACAGGAATTACCGGTAATTACACATGCTATCCGCAATTCTATGGAAGATGGAACGCAGGAACAACACAAAGAAGAATTTCTGAAATATGGGGACAAAAAGGAAAGACTGGAAGCCCTGAAAACATAGCAACCATAGATGGTTATTATCTGATTGCTGTAACACAGAAATTTGGACAAGTAGGAGATATTGTATGCGTGGTACTGGCAAACGGAACAAGAATAAATTGCATGATCGCAGATGAGAAGAACCCAGGCGACAGCAATTACACAGAATGGGGACACGACCTCGGAGGCGGAAAGGCAGACGTAATTGAATGGGAATCGATGGTGTATGGATTTCCAAACGTGGATAAATGGAGAGGTCAAAGGGTAACGACTATTATTAACGGAGGAAGATATCAAGGCCTATAAATACATATGAACGATTCGTAGAGCAAATGAGAAAAGCTGGAAAATTCTATAACGCTCCGGTACCTCAACTTGGAATTATGATGGAGTCAGGAAAGGTCAGAATAGACACAATGACATTAAAAAAAGAAGATTATCTAATAGATTGTAATTTGCGCCTGAATTCTGAAAAGGAAGTATTCCTGCACACATTAAAACCTAAATCGTCAGCTGAGTATATGACGGATTACAGTCATAATACGACCATGGAAAAATATGAGAAAAATATTTTACAAGAAGGAGACATCGTTCTCATGTTAAAACTATACAATTATGAAAAATACATTCTAATTGCAAAGGTGGTGGAACCAGAATGATGCTTCCTTTTATAGATGCGGAAGAAAATGAAATACAGGAAGAGCAATACATTCCTAAAGAGTATGGAATCAACTTCGAAACAGGACAACTTTCCGGGAAAATTGTGGAAGGTTTTGATGCCATACTTGTATGGGCATGGATTGCACTACATACCGCACGATATAGGTATTACATATATTCTGATGATTACGGTCAAGAATATGATGAGCTTGTAGGAAAAAGCTATTCGCAGGAATTAATACAGTCAGAATTGGAGCGCATGACAGAGGAATGCTTAATGGAAAATCCATACATTACGGGAATTGAAAACTTTTCATGTGTTAAAAATGATGAGAAAGTAACCATATCATTTTCGCTTATAACATCACTTGGAGACGGGGAGGTGAGCACAAATGTATGAGGATATGACCTACGAAACTATCATGCGCGAAATGATGGAAGATATGCCTGATGATGTAGATACATCAGAAGGCAGCTTGATCTTTAATGCCTGTGCGAAACAGGCGGTACGCCTGGAAGAAGCTTATCTGCTCCTGTCCGGGCTTGAACAGAATATGTATGCAGATACAGCCGACTTAGAACATTTGATACGAAATGGAAATGAAAGAGGTGTATATATCAATGAAGCTACATATGCTGAATTCACTGCTCAGTTCAACTGTGCAGTGCCAGAAGGGTCCAGATGGAATTATGACGAATATAATTACACAGTATTCAATGTAATCAGTGAGGAAGAACACACATATCGAATCGGATGCGATAGTCCTGGATCTGAACCCAACCGAATGCTGGGGGATTTAGAACCAATTGAATTCGTGGATGGATTTGAATGGGGAAGAATTCTGAAATGCACTCTTGAGGCCACAGATCAGGAAGAAGTGGAAAGCTATAGGGCCAGGATTCTGAACACATACAATTATCGCGGCTTTGCAGGAAACCGGGAATATTATAAAAGCCGAATTAAAGAAATGAGCGGTGTATACGGATGCAAACTTAACAGAGTATCAGCGCCGGAAGATAAAATAGCGATAACAATCATAGGTAGTGATTATCGTACACCTTCAAGTGACGTTATTAATACGGTTCAGACGAAAGTGGATCCTGTGGCGAATAGTGGTGATGGAGTTGGCATTGCACCAATCGGGCATAGGGTTATTATTTCGGGAGTAGGAGAGACAGAGGTCAATATAAAGACAAAAATAACTTATGATTCCGGATACTCTTACGAAGATTTAAAAAGCTATATTACGAAGGCAGTAGACAACTATCTTTTGGAACTTCGAAAAAAATGGGAAGATAGTAATGCAATTGTAGTTCGTATTCTACAGATAGAGTCAGCAATTGTACAGATTGATGGAGTTATTGATGTTGCTGGGACAACAATAAATGATTCAGAACAAAATCTGCAGATTACAAATGGCACGGTACCGGTAAGAGGTGATATCACATGCACGTAAACGTTGAGTATCCGGAAGTGATACTAAATATAAAGGATGTTAAAGCGGCAATTGATGCTGGAGATAAAGTTGGAGATATTCTGGAAAGAGCACTGTTCGAATTGGACAACGATATCTGCATACGATCTTCTGAAGAGTCTGGCATTGCACATAGAGAAAAGATTCTCGGGATTAATCCACGGGATACAGATTCTATAGAAGACAGGCGATTGGAAGTGCTTCTCAGATGGTACGACAGCCCTCTGTACACAGAAACTGTACTAAGACAAAAAATGGACGCAACTCTGGGAGAGAACCAGTATGTATTAAAAATCAACTTGAATACAAAAACTGTCTTTTGCCTTGTTGAGCTGACGCGAAAGAGGATGCAGAAAAGCGTGATTGATATGCTTGATCAGATGGTACCATTGGATTATTTGATATCCGTAGCACTCAGATACAACACGTGGAAAAAAATAAATGAAAATCTGACATGGCAGCAGGCACTACAGAAGACATGGCGCATGATGAAAGAAGAGGTATTGTAATGCAGTACACAGAACATTTTAAGTTTAAAAAGCCTGACTACGAGGATTTTGCCGACATTAGTGATATTAACGAAGCACTTGACCAGTTGGACACAAAATTTTATGAGCAGGAAAGTGAAATTGACAAAGCGGTGGCGATAACTGGGGAACTGGCGGTTGTCAAACAGACAACGCAAGAAATGAAGGTGCAGATTGAAACATATACACATCAAATTCAAAAGAACACAAATAATTTAGCTGTGAGTATGTCTGATATTGCGAAATTAACATTTCAGCTGCAATTAAAAGATCTGATTGATTCTTCAGACATGACGCAAGTAACTATTGATGAGATAGATTCTCCAGACGCCGTTGTGATTATCTCCGGAACTTATGCTGACAAGAAGGTATATATATGATTGAACCTCTATCACTGCAGAAAAAGGGCGAGGTTCTTCTGAACACGATCATCTATCCGATGCTGCTTCATTTCCCCAAAAGTGAGAAGTTTGCTCTCTGCCAGGAGATGAAACAGAGCTGTTACAGAATGATCCGGGAGAGTATTCAGTATCAAACAGCACTGAAGCGTGATAAACTCTATTACCTGAAACAGATCGATGCGGAGTTGAAATACCTGCTTGTTTTAACTTCTGTGTCACGAGGTCAGAAATATATCACGCAGAAGAAGGCAGAACAGCTGCAAGACAGCATCGCGGAGATCGGAAGAATCACCGGCGGTCTGATGAAAACTGCATAAAAACATTGGGTTATGTCTGTTTGGGCTTATCGTGGCTACAATGGCGCGCGCAACTGGAACAACAACAATTCGAACAATTACAACAACAATATCGGCTGGCGCCCCGCACTATCTTACACATACGACTGCTAAGGTTAAGGCTTTGACAGCGTGACTTATTAATTAAGAATAGGGGAGACATAATCCATCGCTTCAGACCAGAAGCGTAAACACATGAACAAAGACATTAAACCGAATCGAAAGGAAGCTTTAATGTCACTATACGAAAGAATTTACGACATAAGAAATCTGGAGGAATCATACAAGCGGACACAGAGCGCTGAAAGAAAATATCGCAAAGAAGCAATTTACTTCGCGATGTCGAAGGAAAGAAAGCTCAGAGACCTTCAGAAGGAGCTTCAAGACAAAACGTACCGCTCCGGCAGCTACATAGAATTCTATGTATTTGAGCCAAAGAAACGTCTTGTACATGCCCCGCATATCCGGGACAAGATCGTTCAGTTCTCAATACATACTGTGCTTCAGGGGATTTACAGATCGGTATTTATAAAAGACTCTTACGCCTGCCTGGAAGAAAAAGGCACGCATGAAGCAGTGCACCGCATCCAGCACTATATGCGCCTGGCGCAGTGGAAGTATGAAGAACCTTACATTGTTAAGATTGACGTGAGAAAGTTCTTCTATTCCATAAACCGGGACATCCTTAAAACAATATACAGAAAGAAAATACCGGAATCAGAACAGGATTTTCTCCGGATTCTGGACATGATCGTGGACAGCAGCCCGGAGGGCGAGAGAGGATTGCCACTGGGTAATGTGACCAGTCAGGATTTTGCGAACATCTACCTAAATGAAGTGGATCAGTTCTGTAAGCGGTACCTGGGATTAAAGTGGTACGTCCGGTACATGGATGATATCTGCATTATTGTTAAGGATAGAGAGACTGCAAGAGATGTTCTTGCAAAGATCAGAACATACGTGAAAGACCATCTTGATCTTGAACTAAACGAGAAGACTCACATCTATCCGTTAGCCCAAGGAATTAACACCCTTGGCTTCAGGATTCATACAACGCATCTGGAAGTAAGAAACAGCTCCAAGACAGCTATGAAACGCAGGATCAAAAAGATTGATGAAAAGGTGCAATCTGGAAGGCTGACAAAGAAGCAGGCACAGCAGGCTGTAAACGCCTGGTTTGGACATGCCAGACACAGCAACAGCTACAACCTGGCCAAGAAAATATTCGAGAAATATGATTACATTCAGATTGAAGATAAAGATTGGAAATTTGGGGATATAAGCCCCAAGAAAAGAAAGGAGTTAGGAAACTATGGCAAACGGAACCATACATAAACTTGGTACACTGTATGTGGCGAATGCAAAGAAAGCAAGACCTACGAAGCCATGGTACAGCACAAACGGATCCGCACCGTCCACAGGAGACCTGTTAGACTACGGAAACGGATCGAATGCTATTGAAATCAAAGACACAGATTCAAATGATGCCTATAAATTGCAATGGGTGGAGATTAACGACGGAAGTGATAAGATTCTGATCTGCGACAGGAATTTACTGCGTAACATTACATGGGACAGACTGAACGCATTAGGATTCTGTGGAGCAAAAGGGAGCGGTAAGAAAATAACCATTGACGGACAGCAGTATGAATTGTTCATGTTGACCGGCGGAGCGAGTTCCTCTGCGCAATCAGAAACCACAGCATCAAACGAATGGGACAAATACATTGGAAATCTTGGAAAGTTCTCTGGACTTCCGACACCACAGAGTCAGGATCTTCAGAACAGCAGCTCATCTGCCAACTTCGAAACAGCTCACAATAAGATCTGGAACTGGGCCAGTTGCTATAGCTGGTGTCAGAACACAACAACAAATGGAAGTTCATACAGGGCTTATCGTGGCTGCGATGGCGCGCGCTACTGGTACAGCATCAGTTCGAACTATTACAACGACCGTGTCGGCTGGCGCCCCGCCCTCCGAGTTCTGAACGCTGCCCCAAAGATTACCCCGGCCAGCAAAAGTTACGGCGAACTGAACAAACCAATAAACATTGACTACGCCATAAATGATTCCGATGGTGATAAATTCAACATCAGCGTAAAGATCGACGGAACACAAAAGGAATCCTACCAAAGCCAGTCCTCCGGGAGCTTCTCACTTGTGCTAAGCAAATACTGGTCTGCATTAAGTATCGGAAGCCACACTGTGGCGATTAGTGCGACAGACACAAAGAACGCGGCAACAACAGTCACGTACACCTTCACAAAGAAGAACGGCCCTGCTGCTGCTCCGACGATCATATCTCCAGCAAACGGAGAACGCCGGGACAGTGACTTCTATGTAGAATTCAACATCGGAGCAGATTCTGAAGGGGATACACAGACGCTCAAGGTTCAGATGTCCGGGAACTCAGGATTCTCAAACAGCCAGGAATTTACGAGCCTTGAAAAAAACGCAGGCGGGCAATGGATATCTGCAGCATCCGCATCGAACGAAGATGTAGGAACTAAATTCAGAATAAAAGTAACCGGGGCATCCGGGGAAGTATATCTGAGAGTTGTTTCAACAGACTCAGGAAGCCTCTCTGAAGCAAGATCATCTGCAGTGCATATCCGCATCGGGACTATTCTGGACGTACAGACACATCCACAGGAAACTGCCGACAGAGCACAGAAGATGGTTGTTCTTTTAGACCTTGTTGCAGATGACAAGGTTACAAAAGAGATCTGGGTCGCAAACAATGCGAACGATGCTTCTCCGGTCTGGGAGACTTACGCTCCGGATTCAGCGGGCAATCATACATTTCAGAACGCTGCAAAGGCCGCAGAGAAATGGGCTGTTGCGGCGAGAGTGAAGGTTACAGCAAACAACTCAACAGGAGAGATTGCCTTAAGAGCGATCGGAATGGGGGTACTTTAATGCGTGACGTGAAAAAGACCAGAAAAGCAGAAGATACAGAGAAGCAGATTCAGAATGACAGTGCGATCGGAGAGCTGAGCATTATGTTAGCTCAGATGCAGGAACAAAATGACAGCGCGATCGGAGAGCTGAGCATCATGCTGGCTCAGATAATGGGAGGAACAACAGAATGAAATTTGATGAAAACAGCGGTCTTGTAAAGACCTGGGTAAGATTAGTAGAAAGCGGACAATACTCAAAAGAACAGGTTCCGAACATCGGAAACCTGCGTGAGGTTGTTTATAAAATTCTGGAGAAAGGAGGATCTGGCAAATGAAGTTTACAAAGAACAGTGGTCTTGTAAAAACATGGGTATCTCTGGTGCTTACTGGGGTATACACAAGAGAACAGGTGCCGAACTTATTTAATCTCCGTGCTGTAGTAGGAGAGTGCCTGGATGCGCTGGAAGCGGCGTGAGAAAGTTACAAAAGGGGTGGTGCAAATAAGGGACGCACTGCCTCTTTTAAATTGCGCCGGCGCAATTGCCAGAAAGGAAAAAGAGATGGAAACAATCATTTCAGCCTGCATCAGTGCGGCGGTTACATTAATTGTATGTGTGATCAGCAATAATGCACAGCAGGAAAAGACACGAACTCTTATGGAGTACAAGCTGGAAGAGCTGACTAAAAGAGTAAATGAACACAATAACCTTATCAAAAGAACTTATGCTCTGGAAGAAAAAATGAGTGTACATGAGGAACAGATTAAGGTTGCGAATCATAGAATAGAAGACCTGGAAAGAAAAGGAGAATGATTATGGAACAGATCACAAATTATGTAAAACCGGAACTCATCGTAGTAGCTATTGCTTTATATTTTGTAGGAATGGCACTCAAACAGGCACAGGCAGTAAAAGATAAGTATATCCCGCTTATCCTTGGCGGAATCAGCATTGCAATCTGCGCGATCTATGTGTTTGCCACCTGCACTTGCGGTACCGGACAGGATATTGCAATGGCAATCTTTACAGCAATCACACAGGGAATCCTGATTGCTGGTCTTTCTACATATGTGAACCAGATTGTAAAACAGGTGAATAAAGACGAATAGGGGATGAGGAATCATCCCTTTTGGAGGAAATGCTTATGGACAAGCAAAACATAACCGTTCTGAGAAAAATTCTGTATGCAGTGGAATCGGGAGATCAGATATATGGTAGGCAGGACTATTCTTGTTTCGCCGGTGCAGGGGCAAATTGCGACAATGAGACTGCAATTACCATCGGGGCAGGCCAGTGGTACGCAGGAGAAGCAAAAGAACTGTTACACAGGATCCAGAGAGCCAATCCGAAACTGTTTAAGGATATGGACAATGCCGGGATGGAATCTGATCTTCTGATGAAGAACTGGGATACATACGCCGTGACAGCAGAATCCGCGAAAGGTCAGTGCATTATTAGTATCATCAGCACTGACTTGGGAAAGAAATGCCAGGACGAGTACATGGAAGACCAGATAAAAGCGCATATTCCGATTATTGAAAAAGCCTACGGAATTATGCCAGATAGCGCCATGATGGAATGCATCAATATCCTGCACCAGGGTGGCTTTGATGCACTGAAAAGAGTCTTATCTAAGACTCTGGAACCATACACCGTAGACAAGATTTACGCAACACTGTGTCAGGATCCTACAGACCCGACTCCAAATCAGGTAGGGGATTACACAGACAGACAGAAGGCTGTCATAAACATGATCCGTACATATGCTGATAGCATAGATAAGGAAGAAGGTGTTGAAATGACAAAAACAGAAAAAGCAATAAGACAGATGGAGACATGGGCGAAAGATGACTCCCATGGTTACGATCAGGACTACCGCTGGGGAGAAAAGGGAGATTACGATTGTTCATCTGCTGTGATCCAGGCATGGCAGAACGCCGGAGTTCCGGTTAAGTCTGGTGGTGCTACATACACAGGAGATATGAAAAATGTGTTCTTGAAGAATGGATTCAAAGACATTACCGCTTCTGTCAACAGAGGAACCGGAACAGGGTTAAAGCGTGGCGACGTGCTGCTGAACGAAGCTCACCATGTTGCAATGTACTGTGGAGCTGGCAAAGAGGTAGAAGCATCCATCAATGAGAAAGATACCGCACATGGCGGACAGCCGGGAGATCAGACCGGAAAAGAGTTTCTGATTCGCAGCTATAGAAATTACCCTTGGAATTGCATTTTGCGCTATGCCGGAGATACGGTCACATCTGATGTGGAGAAGAAACAGAACACAGTAGCTTATGTAGCTAGAATTACTAAGGATTGCAAATGCTACAGTGCAGCCGGAAAGACTCAGGCGAAAATGTTCCCGGTGATTAAAAAGAATGCGGTTGTAGATGTGATGAAATACACCGAAACCGTAAAGGGCAAGAAGTGGTACTTCATCCGGATCCCGCATCCGACAGAAGGGTTTGTTTTTGAATTTGTTCCGGCAGGGTATTTCAAAAAGCTTGTTTAACCTGTATAATATATAAAAAAGAGCCACAGGATTTTACTCCTCTGGCTCAACAAGATATTGTATCATTTTTCGGTATTTTTATATTATAGGGTATTGCTATCCGGGCCACCATACTGGCTCATGATATACTGTGCGATTTTTGCGTTCGGCTGTGTAATATTTACCGGATATTGAAGTCTTTTTTCATAATTCCACATAAACTATCTGCACGCTCCTTCCTTTTCCCATGGGAATGGCTGTTCCATCCATTTCCAGATGGTTTCTTCACTTTGGTCTGTACTGTCAATAGTAAGAGGACCAAACATTTCAGCATATTCTTTTAAGAGTTTTTTTCGTTCCTGCACAAGTTCTCTGCAATAAACAAGCGCTTTCTCATCACAGGGATGTGTATCGAGATATAAGTGCATATCATTTACTGCAAAGCTGACCTGATCAATTCGTTCTAACATCTGTCGCTTTGAACAATTCTGCCTCATCTGCGCGCACCTCTCTTTCCGCAAAATGGCTTACATAGCTGTGGAAAAACAGTTCCCACGTTCAATGCATATTTTAAAGGATAATTTTCTATAAATTCCTGACATGGTACATAGGCCATTGCAGGTTCCAGATGCTGCAAATGAGAAAACATTTCATGACTTTTTCCATTACTTCCAGGCATTATACAATTACAGTTCTCTCTGGTTTCATTTTCTCTATTTTTACAGGAATATCCCTGATCATTCATTTTTCTGTCTACAGGTTGAGGTCTGTTCATGCCACAGGTTCTGTTATACGGTCGGCCGCATGAACGTCCCATGTGATAATTCTCCATAAACATTTCCTTTCATTATTATAAATCTGTTTACTCTATATTTTATGTCATGTTATGAAAATCGTGACCAGTGTGCCGACAAGTTGATTCTTGAAACAATCTTGCAGGATAAATTTTTTTATTTCAAGGCGTAGGAGAGAGGCGTAGCGGTGGCTACGGCGACCGACGACAACGCGGAAATAAGAAATTTAGACGTAAGATTGTTCAAGAAATCAACTTGTCGGTACACTAGCTGTATATGGATTTTCATAATTACGACAAACCATATCTTTTGCGTTAGTTAAACCAGATATTGTAATTTGGTTGCTGTTCGCACGCCACTATCCCGCGAGGTGTTTTGGTATGCATATGCCAAAATCCCGAGACATATAAGCCAAAATTCCATTGCAGTAGGCAATCTGGAATTTTGGCTGCGTTACTGAGAACGAAGTGAACAGTAATGTAATTTGATTTTGACAGAGATATAAAAATTACTATATATTAAAGAAGAAAAATGTTATACTACATGGGAAACAGAATTCAGACGAATAGCCAGGAGGTACTATATAAGATGAAGCTTACAATACTGGGAACCGGAAATGCAAAAGTAACGAAATGTTATAATACCTGTTTTACATTAAACGAGGATAAAGAATATTTTATGATAGATGGCGGCGGTGGAAGCACCATTTTGAAACAGTTGGAAGATGCCGGAATCAGCTGGAAGGATATCCGTACGATTTTTGTTACGCATAAACATATCGACCATCTGCTGGGAATTATCTGGATGCTCCGTATGTATTGCCAGGGAATGGCAAGAGGACAGTTTGATGGTGAAGTAGTAATCTACGGACATGACGAAGTGATCTGCCTTCTGAAGCAGATGTCCCAGATGCTTCTGACTGCAAAAGAAACCAAATACATTGGTGAGAAAGTACATCTGGAAGAAGTAAAAGATGGAGAAGAAAGAATGATTCTGGGACACAAGGTAATATTCTTTGATATTCTTTCTACAAAAGCAAAACAGTTCGGATTTTGCATGGAATATGCAGACGGAAAGAAACTGACCTGCTGTGGAGATGAGCCATATAATGAATGTGAACATAAATATGCAGTGAATAGTACCTGGCTTCTCCATGAGGCATTTTGTCTCTTTTCACAGGCAGATAAATTTAAACCTTATGAGAAACATCATTCCACAGTAAAGGATGCCTGTCAGCTCGCACAGGAACTGAATGTTGACAATCTGATTTTGTATCATACAGAAGATAAAAATATCTCCAGACGAAAAGAACTCTACACAGAGGAAGGAAAACCATATTATAAAGGAAATCTTTTTATCCCGGATGATCTGGAAATCTTTGAATTGTAATATAAACGGATAGTGAATTACAGCCCATACATTGCTGCATATTAAAAATGAAGTGATAATGCTACTAAGAAATATATATATTGCTAATTCTATTTTTATGATTTTGTGAAAATATAGCCGGACATATTCACAGACAAATACATCTGTCTACGGTACAATGATAATACACTGTTATAGCGTCCCTGTAAAGCCTGGTGGAAAACAGAATCAGCTTCGATCGGTTCTGTTACAGGATAACCCTCTGCCTGAAGTTCTTGCACAGCAGGGATTACTTCTGTCTGTTCCTCGGTTCAGAGAATACCATGTTCGCCGCAGTGAGGATTCAGACCTGCAATTGCCATGGTTCCGTCTTTGACACCTAATTTTTTGAGTACCTCAAGACTGTGTTTTACATAATCTTTGATACGTTCTTTGGTTACCATATCACAGGCCTTTCTCAGAGATACGTGACGGGAGAGGAAGAAAATTCTCATACCATGAACTTCAAACATGGTAAGAGGGTCTTCTGTACCTGTAAGTGCACCGAATATCTCTGTGTGTCCGATGTACGGAACACTTTTAAACCTATTATACGAAGGTGTTGATCTGGACGAGCTTTGTGTAGCTACATACCTTGTAGGCGCAAAAAAGACGAAGAGATCGTGATCAAAGCACAGATCATCGGTATCGAGCAGACAACAGGTTCCTGGGTAGACGTACCGGAAGAAACAGATGAGGTAAGAGCAAAATACGCATCTAAAGTAATCGGCATCTATGAAGTACCTGCTTTCGAGAACCAGATAAACGTAGATATCCAGGTTGCACCGGACGGAATGTGTTTCTACATCCTGAGAATCGGATATCCGGTAGTAAACATCAAGAACAACATCCAGCTGTTACTCGCAACGATCACAGGAAACATCATGTCAATGCCATTCCTGAAACTCCTTGACATCGACTTCCCGGAAAGCTTCGTAAAAGACTTCCAGGGACCGAAATTCGGTATCGAAGGAATCCGTAAATATCTTGGAGCAGAGAACAGACCGCTGGTCAATCGGATATTCGCAATCCGCTTTCGCTACTTGCTCATAACCGAATAACTGCTCCGCAGTTTATCAGGAGGGGCTTGTACCCCTCCTGATACAAGCAAGTCCCACCCACTGCTTATTGCTTCTCGCAATTGAAGCAGGGGACTTACTTGATTCGGTTAAACAACATGATCAAACCATGTACAGGATATACTCCTGAAGTTGGTGCAAAACTGTTCTTCGAGGCGGCAGCAGGCGGACTTGAACCGATTTTTGACGGAGATGTGAGTAACAGGTATGAGGTGGTTGATTTCTGCTGTGAAACGGTAAAAGAGTATTTTGATAACAGAACTTTATAATAGGCTGTAGCCTGTATGAGATGAAAAAATCCCCAGAACATAAGCTCTGAGGATTTTTTATTATGCGTATTTTTATTTATCTGCCCCATAATATCTGTCATCGCCGAAGCCAAGGATCAGCATGAAGATTGGCGGTAAGAAGATAAGGCCAATGGCGAATCCTGTGCCTCTGCCGAAGGCTCTTGCAAGCTTAATGCTGTACACAATACTGATGATGACAAGTATGATTTTGATCAGTATGACAAGCATGTAGACCGTTAAGCTTTCGCTTATTTCCAGAGTTCCCTGCAGATAAGAAGATATGATTCCCAGGATGAGAGTCAGCCAGAAATATGCGGGCTGCCATGCGATTTTATAAGAAATATAATCGCCATATATTGGAATAATACTTTTCCATCCGTCCTCTCCTGCTTTGGTAAAGATTCTCCAGTTGGCAATGATCTGCAGAAGCCACCATGCGAATGCGATCATCAGATACATACCGCCCAAGAGCATCAGACTACTGACAGCTATAAGTCCCATTTGTGTGTTCCCCCATTTCTTTTTATGAGATATGATACATGTATCATTGGTGTAGAAGTGTAGTTGAGAACTATGTTTGTTCTCCTGAAGTATTTATGCTAAACCCATTAAAGCATATTCTCAGGAGTTCGTCAATTATCAAAGAAGATTATAAATTTTATATTCGATAGTTGGCTACGTTACTGTAAGGAACAAAAATAACATTTGTTCATAAGTGAGAAAATTATTGTTGCTGTGGCGTAAAACATATACTGCCAGTGAATGAAAAGCTGATAAGAGAAGGGTATAATGAGTGTAATGAAGAATGAGTGAATTGGAAGATGACCATTGACTGATATAGCGAAATCTGATAGATGAAAAAGAACAGCAGTATTCTGTTTATTATAATGGAGAACTGGATAATATTTTCGAGGATGACACGGTAGAAGTAACCAGTCTACCGTTGAGAAAAAGTTTATTTGGGAATACCAATGGCGGGGAAATGCAGGTTGTTGTATTAGCAGACTGCAAGGTCAATAATATTAATCAGGCAGAGTGAGTTTATTAAACTCTTTTGCTTGATTTGTGTTATAATTCTTTTATAGCGAATAAATTGCAGATCAAACAGGGAGGAAATCACTATGCGAAAGAAAATGAAACAGATATGTTGTATATTATTATCCTTGATAATGTGTTTAGGTATGCCAATACCAACAGTGGCAGCTTCGTCAAAATATAAAACTGCTGTTGCAAGTTACAGGCAGTTGATCTGGCAGTCTGGAGGAGACTACAAGATTGTAGATCTCGATGGAAACGGAGTGCCGGAACTAGTAGTATATAATAGTTCAAAATGGGCTAACGAAGTATATACATATAATGTAAGTACAGGTAAAAAGAAATGTGTAAAAAGTGTTAGCGTAGGAAAAGGATATAATATGCGGGCACAGTATTCTAAGAAAAAACATCAGGTAGCATTACCTACAGCTAATACAGGTGGAAATTCCTTATATATCTATAAGATTAAAGGACAGAGTGCAATAAAATCACTGGAAGCAGAATATCTTAATGGCCGTTATGGAAGATTTGATCCGGCGTACAGACAGGGATATAAGATTAACGGAAAAAGAGTCAGCTATGCAACATATAAAAAGAAAGTTTCTTCTGCTCTTAAAGGATTTATATCTATAGGATAATCCAGTTATTGTAATTGCAAAAATATCGGATATTGTTCAAAGTTTGGTAAAACTCAGAAAAAAATCACAAATGATATTGAAATAAATGCCTGTATGTAGTATAATCAGACGCAGATAAAAGAAAATTCTTCGGGGTTGTGGTGATCAGCATCAGCTGAGATTCCCTACCGGCGGTTATAGTCCGCGACCCGCTTAGGCGGCTGATCTGGTGGAATTCCAGGACCGACAGTATAGTCTGGATGAGAGAAGAACACGCGATATTTACCATACGTGCTCATTACCCCGGATATATAATCCGGGGTTTTTTATATGTTGAAGAAAATCTTCATTATATAAAAAGCTTGTGGAATTTTCTTTTAACAGGATATGAGATATATCCATAAAGAATAATTTCAAAGGAGAGAAACAGTATGAGTGAACAGGTATTAAGAAATGGAAATGCGATGGCGAGAAGTAAGACGAGGACTATCACACAGATAGCCATGCTTGGCGCTATCGCAGGAATTTTAATGAATCTGGAGTTTCCGCTTCCTTTCCTGGCACCGACTTTTTATCAGCTGGATTTTTCAGAAATCCCGGTACTGGTTGGCTCATTTGCAATGGGACCGATCGCAGGTGTACTGATCGAGTTGGTGAAGATTCTTGTGCATCTGGTAACAAAGGGCTCTATGACAGCAGGTGTAGGCGATGTGGCAAACTTCATCTTTGGATGTACATTTGCAGTTCCGGCAGGTCTGATCTACCGTTACAAATCTGTTAAGAGCAGAAAACATGCAGTGATCGGAATGGCAGTTGGAACCGTACTTACAGCAGTAGTTGCATGCTTTATCAATGCATTCGTGTTACTTCCGGCATACGGAAAGGCTTTTGGAATGCCGGTAGAAGCATTTATCGAAATGGGAAGTGCAGTACACAGTTCTGTAAATAATCTTCTTACATTTGCAGCAATGATCATTTTCCCATTCAACATATTCAAATATGCTCTGACATCCCTGATCGTATTCCTGATCTATAAGAGAATCCGTGTAGTTCTCAAGGGAGATTGATTTTATATCTGATAAAGAATAAATTGGCAATCCAATAAATAAAAAAGAAGAACAGTCGTATGATGAAAAATCTGTGGCTGTTCTTTTTATGTGCAAAAAATAATTACGGAAATTTTCAGACAGACTTAAAAAAGATACGATAATATGGTAAGATAAAACAGACGATATAAACATCAGAATGTGAGGTTTATGAATAGCGAAAGGAAGTATCCATTATGGGACAGATACATAATATTGAGAAACTGACAGACTGTAAATTTTTGAATTTGTATCATTTAAATGCAACAAGCATTCACAACATTCCTGTGTCATATTTTGTGGCATCCCGTGCGAAGAGTATTAACGAATTAAAAATAAAAACAGGTAAAAATACTCCGGATGGTGTAATTATTTACAGTCTTTACGGAGAGAAAAAAGACAGGGTTGTATTGGTACGTCAGTACAGATATGCAATCGGCGGATACATCTATGAATTCCCGGCAGGTCTGGTAGAACCGAACGAAGAATTCCATGAGGGTGCAGTAAGAGAAATGTATGAGGAAACAGGACTGAAATTCACACCGCTGAAAGTAGATCCTGCATTTGAGAAACCTTATTTCACAACGGTTGGCATGACAGATGAATCCTGCGCAACTGTTTATGGATATGCGGAAGGTGAAATCAGTAAAGATGCACAGGAAGACACAGAGGAAATTGAAGTTGTACTTGCTGACAGAGAAGAAGTAAAGAGGATTCTGCGTGAAGAAAATGTAGCAATCATGTGTGCATATCAGCTTATGCATTTCCTTCGGGATGAAGAACCTTTTGCATTTTTGAAGGAAGAACTTTAACCAAATCAGGCAAGTAGCGAAGCGGATGATTTTATCTGCTTGATTAAGGAGAATTAAGGGAGGATTAAAATAATGGCAAAATGGCAGAGAAGCTTTTTTCAGCCGGTGCTTCCGCTGGGAGAAGATGGACGGAGAGTTACAGGAAGTAAAGAACACATTGCACTTTCCAGAATGGCAGCAGGAGAGGGAATGGTCCTTCTGAAAAATGAGAAAAATACACTTCCGATCCGGAGAGGGACGAAAGTCGCACTCTTTGGTAAGGGTACTGTAGACTACGTAAAAGGCGGCGGAGGAAGTGGCGATGTAACTGTAGAATATATCCGTAATCTTTATGAGGGCATGAAGATTAAAGAGGATGAGGGAAAAGTAGAAGTTTTCGATAAACTTGCGAAATATTATGAAAAAGATATTCAGAAACAATACGCAGATGGTGCAGTACCAGGTATGACAGTTGAGCCGGAGCTCCCGGATGAACTTCTGAATGAAGCGCGAGAATATACAGATACTGCAGTAATTGCCATTTGCCGTTTTTCAGGCGAAGGATGGGACAGAAAATGTGAAGCAGCACAGGATGGATACGTTCTTGACGGAGAGGAAAAAAGAAACTCCGAGTTGTCAGCGAAGATTTTTGAAAACGGTGATTTCTGCCTGACAAATGCAGAGAATGCCATGGTAGAGAAAGTAAAGAAAGCATTCCTACATGTAATCGTAGTGATGAATGTTGGCGGTATCGTGGACACGAAATGGTTCAGAGACTGTGATGAGATTCAGTCAGTACTGATGGCATGGCAGGGCGGTATGGAAGGTGGTCTTGCAACAGCAGATATACTTTGTGGTGATGTTAATCCATCTGGTAAATTATCCGATACTTATGCAAAAGATCTGGAAGATTATCCATCCACAGCAAACTTCCATGAGTCTGCATTCTATGTAGATTACACAGAAGATATCTATGTGGGATACCGTTACTTTGAAACAATTCCGGGTGCAGCGGAAAGAGTAAATTATCCGTTTGGGTTTGGACTTTCCTATACAGACTTCGACTGGAAGATGACT
Organism: Blautia sp. HCP3S3_B11; assembly: GCF_052064435.1. Taxonomy (NCBI): domain Bacteria; kingdom Bacillati; phylum Bacillota; class Clostridia; order Lachnospirales; family Lachnospiraceae; genus Blautia; species Blautia sp. HCP3S3_B11. The sequence goes on along the minus strand of NZ_JBQHVP010000005.1, from coordinate 18,311 downwards.
GGTGCTTCCGAAGAAAACGGTGTGATCACGGTTCTTACTGAAGTAACCAATACAGGAAAAACAGCAGGAAAAGAAGTTATCCAGCTCTATTACGGAGCACCACAGGGGAAACTTGGAAAGCCTGCGAAAGTACTGGGGGCATTCAAAAAGACCAGTCTTCTTCAGCCGGGTGAACGTCAGATCCTTACCCTGAAAATTCCTGTGAATCAGATGGCATCCTACGATGATCTGGGTAAAGTATGCAGATCAGCCTATGTTCTGGAGGCAGGAGAATATGCGATCTATATCGGTACAAATGTAAGAGATGCAGCGAAGATCGACTTTACATATGTAGTAAAAGAAGACACAGTAACTGAGCAGTTAAGCCGGAAAGCAGCGCCATATCATCTTCAGAAACGTATGCTTGCGGACGGTTCTTATGAGGAACTTCCACAGCGTGAATATGTGGAAGAAGAAGGACTTCCGAGACAGGATAAATATGCCATCGGTCTTCCATGCCCTGATACAAGAGGACAAAAAGGAATAGACTTTCTTGATTTTCTTGATTCCAAGGGAGTTCGCTTCTCTGATGTAGCAGATGGTAAAATGACATTGGATGAGTTTATGGATATCCTGACATTGGATGACTGTATCAATCTCCTTGGCGGACAGCCAAACACAGGATGTGCCAATACATTTGGAATGGGAAATCTTCCGGAATACGGAGTCCCGAATGTGATGACTGCAGACGGACCAGCCGGACTTCGTATTCTTCCGAAATGCGGAGTGAACACAACTGCCTGGCCATGTGCCACACTTCTTGCCAGCACCTGGGATGAAGAACTGGTAGAGAAAGTTGGTAAAGCAGGAGCAGAAGAAGTAAAAGAAAATAATATCAGTATCTGGCTTACTCCTGCCTGCAACATCCACAGAAGCCCGCTCTGTGGCCGTAACTTTGAGTATTATTCTGAAGATCCGTACCTTGCAGGAAAGACAGGTGCAGCTATGGTAAGAGGCATCCAGTCTCAGCATATCGGAGCAAGTGTGAAGCATTTTGCAGCCAATAATAAGGAGACAAACCGTAAGGATTCTGATTCCAGAGTATCAGAGAGAGCACTCCGTGAGATTTATCTGAAACAGTTTGAGATCATTGTAAAAGAGGCTCATCCATATACAATTATGTCCTCTTATAACCTGATCAACGGCATCCACGCTTCAGAGAACAAAGAACTCCTGACAGGTATTCTCCGGGATGAATGGGGATTCGACGGACTGGTTACAACAGACTGGTGGACCTTCGGAGAGCATTACCGTGAAACAAAGGCAGGAAACGATATCAAGATGGCAGCAGGATATCCGGAACGCATAAAAGAAGCTTACGAAAAAGGTTTTATTACTGAAGAAGAAATCTGTCGCAGCGCAAGAAGAATCCTGAATATGATTCTGAAAATTGACTGATGAGTATCACTAATATTTTATACAGGAGCAAAAAAGATAATGGATGAGCGTAAACGAAGTTTAAGAAAAGAAATAGTCAGGCTGGCACTTCCGATCGCACTTCAGCAGTTCATGACAGCCCTGGTCGGAGCATGTGATGCGATCATGCTGGGAAAGTTAAGTCAGGATGCCATGTCAGCCGTATCACTGGCTACACAGGTTACTTTTGTATTTAATCTGTTTATGTTTGCATTTATGGCAGGCGAGAATATGTTTGTGGCACAATATTATGGAAAAGGGGATTACATAGGTATTTCCCAGGTGTTCAGCCTTGTGACAAAGATTTGTGGATGTATTGCAGTAGTATTTCTGGCAGGAACCCTTTTCTTTCCGGAACAGCTCATGAGAATCCTGACAAATGAGGAAACTCTGATCGTTCTGGGAAGTGAGTATTTAAGAGTCATCGGCATTTCCTATGTGTTTTCGGGAATTGCACAGACTTTCCTGGCAATCATGAAGAACTGTGGTTCAGTAAATATGAGTACCCTGATCAATGGGGTTATGGTAATTCTCAATATCGCATTGAATGCTGTTTTCATTTTTGGCCTGTCCGGCTTCCCGAAGATGGGGATTAAAGGTGCTGCACTGGCAACCGTACTTGCAACAGTTGTGCAGTTCCTGTGGAGTGTTGGTTATGTATTGTGCAGGATTAGAGCTGTGAAATTCAGTCTCAGAAGCTGTGAGAAAAAGTTATTTGGCCGTTTCTGGCAGAAAGTCGTTCCGTTATTGATCAATAATCTTGCATGGGGAATAGGTTTTTCCATGTATTCTGTGATCATGGGACATCTGGGAACGGATGCTGTTGCCGCCAATGGAATAGCGAATATTTCCAAAAATCTTGTTGTATGCTTCTGCCTCGGACTTGGAAATGCAGGCAGTATCATAGTGGGAAACCGTCTTGGTGCAGACCGTTTGCAGGAAGCAAAAGAGGTAGGCGAGACACTTACCAAAACTGCGATTATTGCAGGAATTGTATCAGGTCTTGTCCTGATCGCCTTATCCCCATTTATCACAAAAATGGTAGATCTCACCCTGACAGCCCGCGGATATCTGCAAAAAATGCTGCTGATCTCTTCCTATTACATCGCAGGAAAATCAGTAAACTGTATGACAATAGGAGGAATCTTCGCAGCAGGCGGAGACTCCAAATTTGGAATGCTGTGTGATTCTGTAACTCTGTGGTGTATCATTGTTCCTCTGGGATGCATCTGCGCATTTATCCTGAAACTGCCGGTTATGGTTGTCTACTTTGTACTCAATCTGGACGAGATTATTAAACTGCCGGTGGTCTATAAACATTATAAGAAATATAAATGGATTAAGAATCTTACATAATTTTACACGCTTCACAGGCACATATACCGGATATCCGGGACTATGTGCCTGTTTTGTTTTAATGATATTTATGCATCCGTACATAATAGCTGATGCATAAGATCACAGTGGCTCCGCTCCATGCTGCAATCTCTGCAAAGAAAATACCGTCCTGTCCGATAAAATGGGGAAGAATCAGTGCAGCACTGATACGCATGACAAATTCAGCCATACCACTTACCATAGGCATTAAGGTATCTCCCAGCCCCTGAAGTGCAGATCTGTACACGTACAGAAAGTACAAAACCCAGAGCATGGCAGCCATAATAGAGAGGTATTTAAAAGCAATTGCCAGTACCTGCTGTGTCTGCTGCGGTTCACCTGAGATGAAAAGTGAGAGAATATTTTTTCCAAATAAAAACATGGCAGCAGAAATGATCAGTGAGGTAAGCAGGGAAAGCAGCATACTGCTGCGGACGCCTTTTCTGATCCTGTCAATCTTTCCGGCTCCCAGATTCTGACCCACATAGGTAACGATGGCATATCCATAGGAAATAGCAGCCATTTCCAGCAGACCATAAAGCTTGTTTGTAGCTGTAAATCCTGCCACAAAAAGGAAACCGTAGCCATTGATCACATACTGGACTACCAGACCGCCCACACCGATGATGATATTCTGGAATACAACAGGAATACCAAGTTTCATCAGGCGGACATTCATACCGGAGGCAGGCATAAAATCTGCTCTGGTCAGATGAACAATATCAATTCTGCGTAAAATCAGAAAACAGTAAACAGCAGAGAAGCTCTGTGCGATTACAGTTGCGATTGCTGCTCCTGCCACACCCCATCCGAAGCCTGCCACAAAAAGGAGGTCCAGTGAGACATTCAGCACAGATGCGATGATCATTGCAGTCAGTGGTGTTTTACTGTTTCCCATAGCCCTTAGAGCAGAGGCAAACATATTATAGGCTGCTGTGGCCGGGATTCCACAGAAAATGATGCGCAGATATAACAGAGACATTCCGATAATATTGGAAGGTGTATGCAGCCATGTTAATACCAGCGAGGCAAATGACTGGCTGAGAATCAATACTCCGGCTGCGATGAATGCGGTCAGCCGGTAACTGTGAGTCAGAGATTTACGCAGATTTTCGAAATCCTTTGCCCCATAATATTGGGAGAGCTGAATGGAAAATCCCTGAGTGAGTCCTGTGGATATTCCTGTGACAACCCACATCAGAAAGTCAACAGCACCCAGTGCGGCAAGAGCCTCCACACCTGCAATCTGGCCAACAACCATGGTATCCATCATTGTATAAAGCTGCTGACAGATATTTCCCAGCATCAGGGGAATTGCAAAAAGAATGATCAACCGCCCCGGTGAACCGGAGGTCATATCCTGAATCTTGGTTTTCATTAGTATAAAAGTTCCTTTCCGGAGCATATTTGAAAAGATTAAGAATAATTTTTCGAATATGCCCTGATATTTACATTGATAATTTTATACCATTAACACGAAAAATGAAATATAATATTTTATCCGGATGATATAAGTTTATCTGTTATCGTAACCGCATATTTGTTACTGTTCACTCCGTGCCCAGTAACACGCTTCACGATGCACAGAATTTATGCTATTTGCATAAATTCGCGCGGTATGTCTCGGGATTTTGGCATTCTCATGCCAAAACACCTCGCGGGATAGTGGCGTGTGAACAGTAACGCATATTTGTTGCAATACACTCTTGGGAGACAATGGCTATTTACAAATATGACAATAACAGGTATCATTCTTTTATAAATACATTCATAAAAGAAGGTAGAAACAGAATGAGCGGACTGGAAAAGAAATTTGCCACGAAATCAAAAATCGTAAATTATATTACAAATAGAGAATCCACATCAAAAGTGGAAATATCCAAAGAACTGAATCTGAGTATGCCAACAGTTCTGTCTAATGTAAAAGATTTATTGGAAAAAGGCATCATAATAGAAACTGGAGAATATGAATCCACAGGAGGAAGAAAGGCTAAAAGCATTGGAATCAATCCATCCTATCGTTATGCAATGGGAATTGTGATCACTGCAAATCATCTGGGAATGGTGCTGGTAAATCTGAAGTATGAGATCGTGAAATCAGAGAGGATCCGTCTGAAATTTGTACCTGATATGTCATATTGCAGTCAGGTGGCAGATTTTGCGGCGGAATTTCTGGATCATATGAATGATGCAGAACAGAAAGAAAAGCTTCTGGGTGTTGGAATCTCTATTCCGGGAATCATTAATCAGGAGCAGAAACTGGTGATAAAATCCCACGCACTGAAACTTGAAAACTATAGTCTCAGTTTCCTAGAACAGGCATTTTCTGTCCCGGTTTATTTTTCAAATGATGCCAATGCAGCAATGATGGCGGAAGATATGAACACCTATCAGAATGCAATTTATCTTTCGTTGAATCAGACTCTTGGCGGTGCATTCTGCATAGGGGGAAAATTGTTTTCCGGAGAAAATCAGAAGGCCGGAGAATTTGGACATATGATACTTGTACCTCAGGGCCGCAAGTGTTATTGTGGAAAATCAGGTTGTGCAGATGCTTATTGCGCTGCAGGTGCACTTGTTGGTGAGTCAAAGGATTCTGTGGAACAGTTTATGCAGCTGCTTCAAAACAATGATGAAAAGGCAGAGAAGAAATGGGAGGAATATCTTGACTACCTTGCGATCCTGATCTCCAATCTTCGCATGGCATATGATATGGATATCATTCTTGGAGGTGAAATGGGTGGATATCTCTCAGATTATATGATACCTCTTGGGGAAAAAGTAATGAGGTATAATGGATTTGATCATGATCTGAGATATCTGAAAAACTGTTCTTATAAAAAAGAAGCCTCAGCTGTAGGTGCAGCAAAGCATTTCCTGCAGGATTTTATCGGAAAGATATAGCCGAGGGCATTTTAAATCACTGATGATCTGCTGATATACCATAGTAAACAAATATCTGAATATAAAAAATACCCTGATTACAACAAAGAAATGTTGTGATCAGGGTATTTTGTTGTTGTGCGGGAATTCAGCAGATAATTATAAGGAGCGTTATAGTAACATCTGCATAAAAATAAAATCTATACTTTGTGCAACTGGTAGAAATGAGAAATATTTTTAAATGTTTATTGACAAATTTAGAGACTTGAATAATAATGTAATTACTTTAATAAAATATTTAATAAAAGATAATAAAAAACTAGAGGTTCAAAGTACATTCAACAAACAAGGAGGAAAATATTATGTTACAGCAGGTTATGACAAATCCAGGAGAAATTATTTTCAGAGAGGTTCCCGTACCAGAGATTAAAGACAACCAGGTTTTGGTTAAGATTATGAATATCGGTATCTGTGGTTCTGATATCCATGTATATCACGGAAAACATCCTTTTACAAAATATCCGGTAACCCAGGGACATGAAGTATCAGGAGAAGTGGTAAAAACAGGTGATGCAGTAACAGAATTTCATGTGGGACAGAAAGTAACAATTGAGCCACAGGTATATTGTGGACATTGCTATCCATGCCGTCACGGAAAATACAATCTCTGCGAAGAGCTGAAAGTAATGGGATTCCAGACAACAGGAACTGCATCCGAGTATTTTGCAGTTGATGCATCAAAAGTAACACCGATACCGGAAGATATGTCTTATGAAGAGGGCGCAATGATCGAGCCTCTGGCAGTAGCTGTTCATGGTGTTAAACAGATGGGCGATGTAACAGGAATGAATATTGTGGTGATAGGAGCCGGTCCGATCGGAAATCTGGTAGCGCAGTCTGCAAAAGGGATGGGAGCAGCTAAAGTTATGATCACAGATGTCAGTGATCTTCGTCTGGAAAAAGCAAAAGAGTGTGGAATTGACGTATGTGTCAACACAAGGGATAAAAATTTCGGGGAAGCAATGGTAGAAGCCTTTGGACCGGATAAGGCAGATGTTATCTATGACTGTGCAGGAAATAACATTACAATGGGACAGGCAATCAAATATGCAAGAAAAGGAAGCGTGATTGTGCTGGTTGCAGTTTTTGCGGGAATGGCTGAGATCGATCTGGCAGTTGCAAATGATCATGAGCTTGATATCAAGAGCACAATGATGTACAGGCATGATGATTATGTAGATGGAATCAGACTGGTGAATGAAGGAAAAGTGCATTTAAGACCGCTGATTTCTAAAACATTTGCATTTAAGGAATATAAAAAAGCATATCAGTACATTGATGATAATCGTGAAACTACAATGAAAGTAATCATTAATGTACAGGAAAAGTAGTCGTTGTTATCAGTGAAATTTTGAGAAAAGACAAAGAAATAAACATAAATAAGATCAACGGGAGTCTCCTTGAGCAGCGTTAGAAAATCTGCTTAAGGAGATTTTTATGTCTGGAGTTTTTGTGGTTGCATTTTTGTTTTATATGGGTATAATGGTGAGATAAGTCTGCAGATGAAAGGAAGACAATGCTGACAATATAACGAAGGAGCGAAGTATTATGCTGAAAAGATTCACCAGATATGTAACCCAGAGTGTTGCCGGAATGATCGGGATTTCCGTTTATATTCTGGCAGATACTTTTTTTATATCTGTATATTCCGGTGCTGACGGACTGGCAATCTTGAACCTGATCCTGCCGGTTTATGGGCTGATTTATGCGATTGGGGCTATGATCGGGATTGGTTCCGCTACCAGATATGCCATAAGCAGGGCAAAAGGAAAAAATACAGAACATTATTTCGTACAGTCAGTAACCTGGAGTATATTGGCTGCAGTTCCATTTATGCTGATCGGAATCTTTATTCCAGACAAAGCGTTGGCCTTGCTGGGTGCAGATGCCGGACTGATCGGACTTGGACGAAACTATATGAGAATTATTCTGATCGCAACACCATTCTTCATGTCAAATTATACATTTACTGCATTTGCAAGAAACGATGGAGCGCCTTCTATTGCAATGATCGGTTCCATCAGTGGAAGTATCTTTAACATTATATTTGATTATATATTCATGTTCCCGGTCGGTCTGGGATTTTCCGGAGCAGGACTGGCTACTGCAATCTGTCCGATCGTAACAATGAGCGTCTGTACCATACACTACAGAAGCAGCAGAAACCATGTAGGATTCCATTGGAAAAAACCGTCATTCAGACACCTGATTTCCTGCTGTCAGCTGGGAGTTTCCGCATTCGTCGGTGAACTGTCTTCCGGTGTGATCGCCATTGTATTTAACTTTCTGATCCTGGGAATCGCGGGAAATATGGGTGTAGCAGCCTATGGAGTTGTGGCAAACCTTTCTATCGTAGCGTTTGCAATTTTCAACGGTCTGGCTCAGGGAGCACAGCCCCTGATCAGTGAAAGCTACGGAAAAGTTCAGCCCATTCAGGTAAAAAAACTTCTGAAATGGAGTCTGCTCGTATGCCTTGCAGTAGAAGCACTGATCCAATTGATTATCTGGACAGCAACTGACTCGCTGATCGGCATTTTCAACAGTGAAAACAATGTTCAGTTATTGAATTATGCACACACAGGACTGCGTCTGTACTTCCTTGGATTTATAGTGGCAGGAATCAACATTGTACTGGTGGCATATTTCTCAGCAGTAGATGAACCGAAAATTGCGATTGTCGGTTCATTCCTGAGAGGAATTGTTGCAATTGTTATCTGTGCAGTTATACTTGCGAAATTATTTGGATTAAATGGAATCTGGATCTCTTTGCTTGCAGCGGAGACAGTTACGTTTCTGACGATTCTGTTTCTGGCATATAAAGACAGAAGAAAAAGAATGGCAGTTGTCTGAACTTATAGCAAGTAAAGCAGAGAGCGGGATTTGCTTGATTGAAACATTTTCAACCCCCCAGCAGAGCTGGGGAGACTCGTGGACGCAAGGGGCGATAAACGTAGTACCATAATAAAAACCTCCGTTGTACAATAAATGTAGGTCTAGCAAACCACATTAAATACAACGGAGGTATCCATGGATAATCAAAGTTTATCACATAGTCGTTATAATTGCACGTACCATATTGTGTTTATTCCAAAATATCGAAGAAAAGTAATGTTTGGAGCGTTGCGTAAAGAAGTAGGTGAGATATTGGGAAAAGTATGCAAAATGGAAGGAGTAACAATACTGAAGGCAGCAACGCTCCCGGAGCATGTGCATATGTATGTATCGATTCCACCCAAGGTAAGTGTTTCAAAGACCATAGGACGGATAAAGGGGAAGAGCGCATTAATGATATTCGATAGGCATCCGGAATATAGGGAGAGAAATAATCGACATTTTTGGGCAAGAGGGTACTATTGCGAAACAGTCGGTAATGTAAATGAAGCAACAATAAAGCAATATATAGAAGAACAATATGAAAGGGATCGACTGCAAGGAGATTCCGAGAAGTAATAGAAAGATGCCGCTTTTAAGCGGCCACCAGTAACAATAAGATTGGTTTGTTAGACCGCCTTTAGGCGGAAACGCAATCAAGCCCTGGAAGGGCTAACACAAACCACCAGCAGAGCTGGTGGTACTGACTTTGGTTAAAATTCACGAATTGTCCGGATAAAATCAGGCTGTTCAATATTAATCAGTCTGATTTTTCGCTCAATCCCTCCGGCATAACCGGTAAGACTTCCGTCTGAACCTATAACTCTGTGGCAGGGAACGATCACAGAAACCCAGTTATGTCCAACTGCACCTGCATTTATCCATTTCACAGAGCCGGAAGGTGGACCTGGAGCAAAACATGCTGCAATCATTATTGCACTGGCAGCAGGAATTATTGTTGGTATCCTGGCTCAGAGAACACGTCTGTGTATGGTCGGCGGTATCCGTGATGCGGTACTTTTCAGAGAATATAAATTACTGTTCGGCTTTGCTGCAATTCTTGTGACAGCACTGGTAATGAATCTGATCCTCGGTGCAGTTACAGGAACATCCTATTTCAATTCGGGATTTGCGGGACAGCCGATTGCACATACAGACAGACTGTGGAACGCACTGGGAATGTATCTGGCAGGCTTTGGATGTATTCTCCTCGGTGGATGCCCGCTTCGTCAGCTGATCCTTGCAGGCGAGGGAAATACAGACTCCGCTGTGACCGTTCTCGGTCTGATGGCAGGTGCTGCCTTTGCCCATAACTTCGGACTGGCATCTTCCGGTGAAGGTCCTACAGCAAACGGAAAGATCGCAGTTATTATTGGGATTGTGATAGTTGCTGTAATTGCGGCAGTGAACTCCATGAGAAAAGAAGAAGCCTGATTGTCGGAATGCAGACATTATTTCCGCAATCAATACGCTCACTTTGCGGAAAGTATTTTTTTAGACGCACTCTAAAAGGAGAGAGAATGAAGAAAGTAGATGCAAGAGGTTTATCCTGTCCGGAACCAGTGATCCGTGCAAAGAATGCAATGGAATCCGGAGACAAAGAATATGAGATCCTGGTTGATAACGTAGTTGCAAAAGAGAATGTATCCAGATTTGCAACACATCAGGGATATCAGGTACAGGCAACAGAGCAGGGAGATGATATCCTGCTGAAACTTACAAAATGATCACATATATAGCAACCTTCTATTCCCATTATGGAGCTATCCAGTTTCGAAGAAACTGCCAGGCAATGAATCTGAGTGCAGAAGTCATGCCGGTCCCAAGAGATTTAAGCTCCTCCTGCGGAACCTATGTGAGATTTCATACAGAAGCGGACTTCCCGGAGAAAACAGAGGAAGTCGAGCAGATTGTCAGAGTAGAACCGCAGGGATATGTTGGGATTTATCATGCGGATGAAGAATAAGGTTACTGTGAACGGAGTGAACAGTAACAGAATAAGAGAACCCTTCTGTGGACAAATTGTCGGCAGAAGGGTTCTTGTTTATTTTATAGAGATACAGGCATAAAATATTACTCCTGTGAAGGCATATCTTTACTAAGTTTCAGCAGCGCTTCAGCAAGATTGGAGTCCAGGATCAGTACATCCACCAGACCACCTTTTAAAGCACTTAATACAGCATTTGCCTTGGACACACCTGATACAAGGGAAATCTTGCGATCGATTTTTTTGAACTGATCCATGCTGATTGATATCATGCGTTCTTTAAGTGTAGTATTACATTCCTGTCCGTCATCGTCAAAGAAGCGAAGGGCAATATCACCGGAAACATTTTCCTGTTTCAGTTTCTCCAGATCTTCGGTAGGCATAAAGTCCGGAGATGCAAGAACGGATTCTTCTGTTGGATAGAAACTTCCGATACCGCTTACAGAAATTGTAACGTGGTCAAACATCTTGAACACCCGCTGATTATTCTTTTCTTCCTTCATGATCCGGGAGGCTTCTTTGCTGCTCATAAGAGCGTCTGTGAGAAGATAATAGTTCTCTCCGAAGAAAGCCTTTGCCATGCGGGATACCAGAGTTCGCACATCCAGTTCATTTTCACAGCAGGCAATACTGCCATGAAGAGTGACAAACTTCGCATTTACCTTCTGGGAAGGATTGAGGTAATTGATCATATGGTAAACAGTACTGCCCCAGGTGACGCCCAGAATATCACTTTCTTTGATCACACGCTGAAGATAACGGGCTCCCTCCATGGCCACCAGCTTCTTGGCATTTTCCTCTGCCATTTCTGATTCCGAACCGTCATCATTGGAAATTACAGGTGCAATGATGATGTCTTTTAAATGAAAACGATTTCTTAACTGTTCTTCAAGACGGATACATTCGATATATGGATCACGTATTACAAATTCGACGATTTTATCTTCTCTTGCTTTATTAAGTAACCGGGAAACGGTTGTTACAGAAATTCCCAGCATGGAAGAAATCTCATTCTGAGGTTTGTTTTCAATATAGTAAAGGTATGCAACTTTCAGAACCAGTGAAACAGATTGATGATATTTGTCAATAGCCATGGAAATCACCTCGTAGTATTATTTTTCTTTTCCTGTAAATGACAGGGCATATTTGGAAGCAACCAGAATCGCCTCAATCAGGCTGACTGCGCTTGCCTTTCCGGTTCCTGCAATGTCAAATGCGGTACCATGGTCAACAGAAGTACGAAGAATCGGCATACCTCCTGTGATCGCAACGGTACGGTCAAAGTCCAGTGTCTTGGCAGCAACATGTCCCTAGTCATGATACAATGATAATACACTGTTATAGCGTCCCTGTAAAGCCTGATGGAAAACAGAATCAGCTCCGATCGGTCCGGCTACAGGATAACCCTCTGCCTGAAGTTCCTGCACAGCAGGGATTACTTCTGTCTGTTCCTCGGTTCCGAGAATACCATGTTCGCCGCAGTGAGGATTCAGACCTGCAATTGCCATAGTTCCGTCTTTGACCCCTAATTTTTTAAGTACTTCAAGACTGCGTTTTACATAGTCTTTGATACGTTCTTTGGTTACCATATCACAGGCCTTTCTCAGAGATACGTGACGGGAGAGGAAGAAAATTCTCATACCATGAACTTCAAACATGGTAAGGGGATCTTCTGTACCTGTAAGTGCACCGAAGATTTCTGTGTGTCCGATGTACGGAACACCTGCCAGCTTCAGGGCTTCTTTATTAATGGTAGTGGTTGTGACTGCATCTACTTCGCGGGCATTTGCCAGCTGAATAGATTTCTCCACATATTCGTAAGCTGCCCTGCCACACATAGGATTTACCTTGCCAAATTCAAATCTGCTCATATCGATATTGTCAAGATCAATAAAATTCATAAGCTCAGCATTGTCCACAGCTTCAGCAGGAGACTGAATCACATGAAGCTTCATGTTGCTTCCGGTGATCTTCATGGCATTTTCCATGATCTTTCTGTCACCGACTACAATACAGAGTGCTTTTTCAAATACTTCCGGTTCACAGAGAGCTTTTGCTACAATTTCAGGACCAATACCGGCAGGATCGCCGATTGGTACAGCTATTAATGGTTTCATAAGATATAACCTCCATAATCAATTCTACATATTTAATAATGTTTTCAGACGGGCAATACAGGTATTGATCGCATCCGGATCACCGGTCATGCCGCCTTTTGTGACGATCAGCTTATGTGGGAAATCTCCCTTCATAAAGGAACCACAGGCTGCCAGTGGAATAACTTCATCGATCAGATTCAGTCCCACAGCATTACACTTCTTACATACAGCAGCAGTTACATCTCCGCCGCTTGCATAGAGTCCGGTGAAAGAATCATCTGCCTTTAAGATATTGTAGGCAATATCAGCCATAGACTGATTGATGATATCGCTGACATCATCTACGCTGATCTTCAGTTTTCTGGAATACTGTTTAAAATTAAGACGGTTTTCCGGGTTAATACCATCACCGGTCACACTGAAAAGCCGTCCCTCATTTCCATGTGATAAGATATCCTGCACAACTCTGTCAATCTCTGCCTGACGTGCTTCTTCGCCTTCCAGAAACTGCTTTGTTTTGACAAAAACATTATAGACGGGCTGAGACAGCCATAAGTTTTCCATCTGTACTTTTGCTACAGGGTTAACACTTCCTACTACAGTGAGAATCTTTTGAGAATGTCTGGCTTCTCCCGGAATGATCATTTTCTGTGTCAGTGTGGCAATGAAAGCACCAGGGTCAACAGCGATAAATTTGATTCCGCTTGCGATCACAGAATCGCTGAGAAGATCAATATCTTCCTGTGTGATGGCATCACAGATAATGATCTTGGTTCCAGAAGCCGCGTAATCTTTAATCTTCTGTACAAGATGATCCTTGCCAAGGCTGAGATCCTTCATATAGAGAGAAGCAACGCGGTACTTTGTCTGTTTGAGGAAAAGCTCGGCAACCTGTGCATCCTGGATAGGTGTTTTCGGGTCCAGAGCTACCTCTGTCTTGTTAAGAATTGTTCCATTTACCTGCATATAACCTCCGACTGTGATTCTGCCGGAAGCAGGCGCACATGGAACAACGACAGCAACATAGTCCGGACCCATTGCATCCAGGGCTGCATCTGTTTCACATCCCAGGTTGCCGCGGAGAGTGCTGTCAATTCTTTTACATAGAATCGTAAGATTCAGATCAGTTAACATTTTGGTCAGATTGTAAACCCGGTTATAGGCGGTTTCGCCGTCTACACCGCGGCTGTCTGTTGTGAATGCAATACATTCACAGTCTCCAAGATTGGATAATTCACTTTTTACAAGATTCATGATCGTAGATGTTACATAGCCTTGTTTTTTAAGCATAACCCCTGTTGCATTTGCGCCGGTCAGATCATCTGCGATTACTGCACATTTAACCATAAAAACCTCCTGTGTTCTTTTGCTTGATGAAATACCTTGTTTAATGAAATACCTGCAGCTACAAGGCGCCTGGTGTGGCTGCAGATATTATATAAGATATTGTGTGACTGTGTAATTGTTTTGCGGTCTGGAACAGATATGTAAAACAATTACGGTATTCGAATCATATTGATGATACCTATATGATATAAGAAATGAAAAAATATTTCAATGTTGAGAATATTTTCCAACAGGAAAAGAGTGAAATTATTTTCAGTGTTGAAAAATATGCCGCAATTCAGAGAAAATAGGGTTATGAATTTGACAAGGATTGCGTGGAATGGATATCCATTTGATGTGAAAATATTTTCAATGTTGAAAATACTTGCAGAAACGATTATAGTAAAGACATCAAGAGGAACACAAAAACAAACAGCCCGGAACAAATGGACTGGGGCAATAACAAAAACTAAGAAAATTCAAATCACAGGAGGAATTTACGATGATTAAACAGAACAGAATGTATGGAACACTTTTAAACCCATTATACGAAGGTGTTGATCTGGACGAGCTTTGTGTAGCTACATACCTTGTAGGCGCAAAGAAAGACGAAGAGATCGTGATCAAAGCACAGAGCATCGGTATCGAGCAGACAACAGGTTCCTGGGTAGATGTACCGGAAGAAACAGATGAGGTAAGAGCAAAATACGCATCTAAAGTAATCGGCATCTATGAAGTACCTGCTTTCGAGAACCAGACAAACGTAGATATCCAGGTTGCACCGGACGGAATGCGTTTCTATATCCTGAGAATCGGATATCCGGTAGTAAACATCAAGAACAACATCCCGCTGTTACTTGCAACGATCACAGGAAACATCATGTCAATGCCATTCCTGAAACTCCTTGACATCGACTTCCCGGAAAGCTTTGTAAAAGATTTCCAGGGACCGAAATTCGGTATCGAAGGAATCCGTAAATATCTTGGAGCAGAGAATAGACCGCTGTTAAACAACATGATTAAACCATGTACAGGATATACTCCTGAAGTTGGTGCGAAACTGTTCTTCGAAGCAGCAGCAGGCGGAGTTGATATCATCAAGGATGATGAGCTGATCGGCGGAGACCGCGAGTTCAACAGAATCGAAGACAGAGTAAAAGCAAACATGGAAGCAGCAAGAAAAGCACAGGAGATCAAAGGAGAGCCTACATTATACGCTTGCAATATCACAGATGACGTGAGCAAACTGAAAGAAAACGCCATGAAGGTTATCAACAACGGCGGTAACTGTATCATGGTTGACGTACATGGTGTTGGATATGCAGCAGTCAGAATGCTTGCAGAAGATCCTGAGATCACAGTGCCGATCCTGGGACATTCCTGCTTCAACGGAGCATTCACCTGTTCCCCATACCAGGGCATGAGCTCCAAGGTTGTAAACAAGCTGGCAAGACTTTCCGGATGCGATATCTACCTTACACAGCCGCCATACGGAAAATTCGACAACACATTTGACAACTACATCATCAACATGATCACATCCAAGGCAAAAATGTATGATGTGAAACCAATGCTTCCATTCGTTGGCGGCGGAGTAGTTCCGGGCCTTGTTCCGAAATTCATGAACGATGCAGGAAACGATGTACTCCTTGGTGTAGGTGCCGGCATCCATGCTCATCCAATGGGACCGAGAGCAGGTGCGATCGCTTTCAGAGCAGCAATCGATGCATGCATGAACGATGTACCGCTTCGTGAAAAAGCAAAAGAATGCAAAGAACTTGAAGTTGCAATCGAAAAATGGGGTATCTACGGAGAAGACCACAGCAAGAACTTATATGCAATCTAACTGAATCAGAGAAGTCTCCTGACAGACTGCGAAAAAAATAAGCAGCAGCTGGGGACATGAACGGAAAAGTTTTCTGATTGATTATAAAAAATAAAGCAGTTAAGAGAAGTGGAACAGCAGGCAGGTTACAGACTGTCTGCTGAAGCCACACAGTTTCATAATAGGAAGCTGGGTATTATATATGAAATATGTTGCGGATATGCATACACATACACTGGCAAGCGGGCATGCATACAATACAATCAATGAAATGATACGTGCAGCTTCAGAAAAGAAGCTTGAGATAATAGGTATTACGGAGCATGCACCGGCTATGCCGGGAAGTACAAATGTGTATTATTTCCAGAATCTCAATATTCTGGAAAGAGAAAAATATGGAATTGAAGTGCGATATGGAGCAGAACTGAACATTATCGACTTGAAAGGAACAACAGATCTGGATTCAAGAAGTTACAGAGATCTGGATTACTGCATTGCAAGTCTTCATACCACATGTCTGGTACCTGGAACTAAAAAAGAAAATACCTATGCATTGCTTCAGGCAATGCAGCATCCAAAGGTGCGGATAATCGGACATCCGGACGATGGACATTTTCCAACAGATTATGAAGCCCTGATAAAAGAGGCAAAAGCTCAGGATGTGCTGATCGAACTGAACAATGCTTCCTTTAATCCAAGGGGATTTCGTATTCAGGCATATGAAAATGATATACAAATCCTGAAATTGTGTGTAAAATATGGGGTAGAGATTATGCTTGGAAGCGATGCACACAGAGAAGAGGATGTAGGTGATTTTACCAGGACAGAAAAAATTCTTAAGGAAGTAGATTTTCCGGAGGAACTGATCGTGAACCGTTCCCTTTCATATGTGAAAAACCGGCTTCGGGTGTAGAAAGGGAGGTTTTTATGTTTTCAGTACTAATGAGGGCTTTTTCATTTACCCTGATTATTATTATCGGAATTGTAATGAAATCTACAGGCTTTGTGCCGAAGGATGCAGGTGCATCGGTTAAGAAATTCCTGATCTATGTAACACTTCCTGCATCTATTATCACTAATTTCTCTGCAATAGAGGATATGGGATTTAACATGCTGATAATAGCAGCACTTGGAATTCTTCTGAATGTAATTATGATCGCAGTAGGTGCACTGATCACACGCAGAAAATCCAAAGGAGAACAGGCGTTAAATATGCTCTGTCTTCCGGCATTTAACATTGGGGCGTTCTGTCTGCCGTTTGTGCAGAGTTTCCTTCCGGCTATGGGGAGTGTTACTGCCTGTATGTTCGATGTAGGAAACAGTATTATGTGTACCGGAGGTACTTATGCATTCGTTGCAGAGTATACAGCAGCTTCCGGTTCCAAAAAAGGAATTGATCTTAAATCCTTTGCAAAACGTCTGATTACCAGTCCCCCACTGGTAGCCTATGTAGTTATGTTTATTTTAGCTGTTGCAAATATTGACACACCACCGGTTATTCTTACACTGATCGAGCCAATGGCAAAGGCCAACACATTTGTTGCCATGCTGATGTTAGGTCTTCTGTTCCATATCGAATTCAAGAAAGAATACATGGGTGAGATTTTCAAACTGATCGGAATCCGTCATATCTTTGCAGCAATCTGTGCTGTAATCTTCTATTTTGTTTTACCGTTTGATCTGGTTATCAGACAGACACTTGTTTTACTGTGCTTTGCTCCTATGAGTGCAGTGGCACCAGCCTACACCGGAATGTGTGGCGGTGATGAAGGAATGGCAAGCTGTGCAAACAGCGTGAGCATTCTGTGCAGCCTTGTAGTGATTACTGCTTTGCTGGCAATTATGGGGCTGTATTAAGTTTTATGAATATGTGAATAAGTGAAAAAACGGGGGCTGTCGGTAAATAAAGTTTTTTAGAACTGACAGCACCAAACAAAAATATCCTGACAGTTACAAGGCTTTCTGGCTCTGCAACTTGTTCAGGATATTTTTATTTTAATAACTAAGACTTCCCATACCCCAAATGGGCTTCGCACCTTGAAAATTCAATATTTCAGCTAACAAAATAGCAATTTATGCCATCGCAGTCCCTGGATGGAGTGCATTACGCAGATATTCTGGCAGTCTGGATTCAAAATCAGCAATAAGGGCAGAAAGCTGCTCGTCACTCAGCTTCAGGATTTCCTGAAGGCTCGCCATTAAGGCATCCATCAGGATGCCAAGTGATCTGCTGAAAGTAATATCTGCCATTTCATCAACGAGAAAAAAGAATAGCTCTCCCAGCGTTCTCTGGTCTTCGTTCTGCCGTTGTTCCGTTGCGAGTAGCATATATCTGGTAAACACAATTGCTACGTGAGCAGTTAGTGCATCATAAGATAAACTGTGACACTCTCCAATCAGGTTGAGCATGGACTTACAGGTTTTGAAG
>NZ_JBQHVP010000004.1:0-208299 GCF_052064435.1 Blautia sp. HCP3S3_B11 | reverse complement strand
ATGATATCTCCCAGCTTCAGTTCATGCTGGATAAAGCATCCGGATATGGTTATAAGAAGATCGGATTCATTCTGGACAGGGGATATTTCAGCTGCGAGAATATACAATATATGGATAAATGTGGGTATAGTTTTGTTATCATGGTGAAAGGGATGTCTGCCCTTGTGAATGAACTGATCCTGGAAAATAAAGGGACATTTGAAAATAAGCGGGTGAACAATATCTATGAATATGGAGTTTACGGAAAGACAATACGGCACAAACTGTATGCAAGTGATAAAAAAGAGCGTTATTTTCATCTGTATCATAGTATTTCCAAAGAAAGCGCAGAACGGATAGAGATTGAAAACCGGATCAACCAGATGACGCAGTATCTGAAAAAGTACCAGAATAAAGTAAAGGAATTCGGTCCTGGATTTGAGAAGTATTTTAACCTTCATTATGATGAAAAGAGCCAGGCTTTTATACTACCGGAAGAACGGTGCAGTGTGGTAGAAAGAGAACTGGATCTGGCAGGATATTTTTGTATCGTTACATCGGAAAAGATGAGTGCGAAGGAAGCAATCGAACTGTATAAGAGCAGGGATGTATCGGAGAAACTATTCCGCGGAGACAAATCATATCTGGGGAATAAGAGCATCCGGGTGTATTCAGAAGAATCAGCAAGAGCGAAGATATTTGTTGAATTTGTAGCCATGATAGTGCGCTGCAAGATGTATATAAAACTAAAAGAAGAAATGAAAAAACTGGATAAGAAACTGAACTATATGACTGTACCGGCGGCAATAAAAGAGCTGGAAAAAATAGAAATGGTACGTCAGTTAGACAATATATACCGTCTGGATCATGCAGTAACAGCGGATCAGAAAGTAATATTGAAAGCCTTTGGACTGGATGCGAATAGTATAAAATACTTTGCGTCAGAGCTGAGTAAGGAACTGAAAGAAGCAGAATAAGGAAGGAAAATAAAGATGGCAAGAACAAGAAAAACAAGTAAGGAAGCATTGGAAGAAAAGATTAAAAAAGCAGAGGCTGATGTGATCGCAGCGAAGAAAAAGTATGACCAGGCAACAGCAAATCTGAAAGAACTGTTAGACAAGCGGGATGCCATAAGAAAAGAAGAGATCCTGTCAGCAGTTGTAAAAAGTGGGCGGTCATATGAGGAGATCATGAACTTTTCGAATGCAGGATCAGATGGAGAAAAGACGGAAAAATAGAATTATTTTGAGTCGCAGATATAGCGACACTTGATTTAGGCGGAAAAAAACTGGAAGTTCACAGTAGTGCAATAGCCCTTGTAATAATATGTCGAATATGCTATAATGTCAAAAAATACGCTTATTAATATATGCTTGGAAGGGAGGGCATCTATATGAAGACAGCAGAGACAATCAATATCGCTTGTTCTGAGCTGGGAACCACAAAAGCGGAGCTTGCTAAGAGAATGGGAATGTTACCATCTTCTTTATATAGAAAGCTCGCCCGGGAGAGTATGACTTTTGAAGAATTCCAGAAATGCCTGGATGTACTGGGTGTCACAATCACCTTTGATCTGCAATATCCGGACGGCAAAGTCCGAAGCTCACAGGCAAATTATGAGCGGCTCCTTAAAAAAATAGATCTGCTGGAAAAGGAGCTGGAAGCGGCAAGAAAAGCTGCGGAATTCCACAAAAGATCCTTGCAGGATTTGCGTACAGAACTGAACAGCGCGGTGGGATATACCGAGCTGGGCGGCAGACACGGCTCCAAAGCGGAGGAATATCTGCAGAAGATTCAGTTGGTTCTGACCAGTATGGAATCCACCATCGCCTACGCCCTTGGAGAACCGCTGGACGACGAGCCGGAGGCAGAGAATCCGGAGGACATCCAGGCATTAAAGGGCAAGCGGGTGCTCCTTGTGGATGATAACGCGCTGAATCGTGAGATTATGCGGGAAGTTCTCATGGGTCATGGCCTGATCGTGGAGGAAGGCGTCAACGGAAGCGAAGCGGTTGCCGCCGTGAAAGCCAACGAGCCGGGTTACTATCATTTTATATTGATGGATATTGAGATGCCGGTGATGGACGGTTATGAGGCAACCGTAAAGATCCGAAAGCTCCCGAACCGAATCCGGGCAAACATTCCCATTATCGCCCTTACGGCAAACGCAGTTGCTAAGAATCGGGAACGGGCGGCTGTAATCGGGATGGATGATTTCCTTGTAAAGCCCACAAATTCCGCCCGCCTGCTGAGAAGTTTGGCAAAATTCCAATGACAACTGCATCCTGTATACAGCATTTTGAGTCGTCAGCAGGATGATTTGCAGTTGCTGTGGCTCTGAATAAAAAGAACCAACGTAGAAGGAGAAATAAAATGAAAAGATTTGTCGCTTTATTGCTTGTTGTTGTTATGGCAGCAGCTCTTTTTGCCGGCTGTACCGGTCAGAAAAAGGACGATAGAATTTCCATCAGCCTGTACGCGTGGGACAGATCCATGTTTAAGGAACTGACCCCCTGGCTGGAGGAGAAGTTCCCTGAGATTAACTTCACCTTTATCCAGAGCTTCAACACCATGGAATACTACAAGGATCTGATGGCACGCGGAGAGGCTATGCCGGATATCATCACCTGCCGCCGGTTCTCCCTGAACGACGCGGCACCCCTGACTGAGTATCTGATGGATCTGAGCAAATCCGAAGTAGCCGGCACCTTCTACTCCAGCTATCTGGAGGTCAATCGGGAAAGCAGCGGCGCCATCCGTTGGCTGCCTATGTGCGCCGAGGTGGACAGCATTATGGCCAACAAGGATTTGTTCGACCAGTATAACATCCCCCTGCCCACCAATTATTCCGAGTTCGTAGCAGCTATCGATGCCTTCGAAGCCGTTGGCATCAAGGGCTTCCAGACCGACTGGATTTATGACTATTCCTGTCTGGAGACTATGCAGGGCTGCGCCATTCCTGAGTTGATGAGTCTGGAAGGCACCCGGTGGCGTATGGAATACGAAAGTGAAACAGAGGATAACCAGGTTGGTTTGGACGACACCGTCTGGCCCAAGGTCTTTGAAAAGTACGAGCAGTTTCTGAAGGATGTCCGCTTCCAGCCCGGCGATGAGGAGCTGACGTTTTCCGTTACAATGGAACCGTATTATCAGGGAATGAC
Organism: Blautia sp. HCP3S3_B11; assembly: GCF_052064435.1. NCBI lineage: Bacteria > Bacillati > Bacillota > Clostridia > Lachnospirales > Lachnospiraceae > Blautia > Blautia sp. HCP3S3_B11. The sequence goes on along the minus strand of NZ_JBQHVP010000004.1, from coordinate 205,159 downwards.
CGCTATGATCCGCAACACAGCGGCTCTGGCGGACAACATTACGGTGGAGATGGGTATCAACAGTGTGATTCTGCCCTATTTTGGGCAGACCAGCGAGGACAACTGGCTGCTGACCTATCCTATGTGTCAGGTTGCCGTCTCCAAGCAGGTGGAGGAGGATGAAGCCAAGCGGGAAGCTGTGATGGAGGTTCTGATGGCTATGTTCAGCGAGGAAGGCCAGAAGCACGTTGCCGCCGGCACCTCGGTACTGTCCTACAACAAGGAAGTGAACATCACCCCCACCGACTCCCTGCGGTATGTGCAGGACTGCATCAACAGCAACCACCTGTATATGCGTCTGGCCTCCACCGAGGTGTTCGGCATCTCTCAGGACGTAGGTCACAAGATGATGACCGGCGAGTATGACGCCAAGGCCGCTTACGACGCCTTCAACCAGCAGATCACCCACTATGCCGATCCGGACGCTGTGGAAGTGATGTTCACCCAGAAGACCGCCTATTCCAATGAATTTACTGAGCACGGCAGCGCTGCGGCCTCCTCCCTGATGAACACCATCCGCTCCTCCATGGAGGCGGACCTGGCCATCGGCTATTCCCCCACGGTCAGCACCTCAATCTACGCCGGGGACTACACCCTGCAGCAGGCCAAGTGGGTGCTGACCGCCCGGAACTCCATCTATCAGGGGGAATACACCGGCGAGGAAGTCTGGCGGTTCATGGACTGGCTGGTGAATGTGAAGGAGGACGGCTCCAACCCCATCCAGCACCGCAATCTGATGCCCGTCACCAGCGGTATGGAGTACACCGTTACCGAGTATGAGCGAGGCAAGTTCCGTCTGGAGGAAGTGACCGTGAACGGTCAGCCTCTGGACAAAAACTGCACCTACACCCTGCTGCTGGTGGGTGCGGACACCTTCCTAGAGCACGAGACCTTCTGCAACTGTCCTATGCCCGAGGATCTGAAGGCGAAGCGCGAGGCCTATCTGGTAAGTGATTTCTCCAGTCAGGAATGTATGCAGGAGGCGCTGGAGAAGACCGGGCAGTTCCTGGCTCCGTCGGAGTATGTGACCATTCTTCAGGGTAAATAAGAAACCAGAATAATTTCGAAAGGAGGGCTGTGCCGTGAAAAAACGTTGGATCGCTTTGCTGCTGGTGCTTGTATTGGTAGCAGGGGTAATCCGGGCGGGTTCTGCCTACTTTAACTTTGTGGCGCAGACAATTTTTGACGAGAGCACCGCCCACCTGACGGAGATTTTTCATCAAGCAAACCAGCAATTATATAATCTGGTTTCCGTCAACTGGAGCCGGATGCGGATGTGGGCGCCCTATATTGAAAAAACGCAGAGCGACGAGGAAATTGTCGCCTATGTGAACCAGGCCCGTGAGGAAAGCCATTTCACCAACTTCTATTTCATCTCCCGGGACGGCAAATACATCACGCTGTCAGAGGGCAGGGGTTATCTGGATCTGCGGGAGCAGCTTCCCAACCTGATACTGGATGATCAGCCCATCGTCGTCAACTCCGTTGTCCCGGACAAGCCGGAGATTATGGTGTTTGCCATTCCCACCGAGCGGGGCAGCTTCCGGGGCTTTGATTACGAGGCCATCGCCATTACCTATAACAATTCGGATATAGTGGAGGCATTGAAGATCTCAGCTTTTAACGGTCAAGCCAGCACCTATGCGGTTCTGCCCGACGGACGCATTGCCGTGGACAACAGCAGCGAGGCTATGGACAGCGTCCACAATCTCTTTGTTCTGCTGGAGGAATCGAAAAGTCTGACCGACGATCAGATCACTGCCTTACAGCAGGATTTCCTGTCCGGCAATTCCGGTTCGCTGCTGTTCAAAATCAACGGCGTCTCCAATTATCTGGTGTATGAGTCCGCCAATTTTCAAAACTGGACTGTTGTGGGTATTGTGCCGGCCGATGTGGTCAACTCCAGTATGAACGAGCTTCAGACCACCACGATAACCGTGGTCTCGGCAATTACCATTGCTATGGCTGTTATGCTTCTGCTGCTGGTGATTATACAAAACCGGCAGAAGCTGAAGCAGAAAGATAAAGCGCTGCTTGCCCGTGACGAGCTGTTCTCCAAGCTGTCCGTCAATGTGGATGATGTTTTCCTGATGGTGGACGCGAAGGATCTCCGTGTGGAATATGTAAGCCCCAACATTGAGAAGCTGGTGGGTATTTCGGAGCAGCAGGTCTTCGACGACATCCACGAGATCGAACATCTGCTCCAGACAGATGAATCGGAGCACATTCTGGATCAGTTGTCCGATATTCTGCCCGGCGAACAGCGTCTGTGGGATCGGGAATATATTCATCAAATAACCGGCGAAGAGCTGTGGTTCCGGGTAGCCGCGTTCTGTACGGATATACAGGGAGAGGCGAAATACATTCTGGATTTATCCGACCGCACCAAGGACAAGAAGATCAATCAGAAGCTTGCGGATGCCGTCCATACCGCGGAAAACGCCAACGCCGCAAAAAGCATCTTCCTGAGCAATATGTCCCACGACATCCGGACACCCATGAACGCCATCATCGGCTTTACCAACATTGCGCTGAAGCAGAATCCCAAGCCCGAGGTCAAAGCCTGTCTGGATAAGATCAGTGACAGCTCTGAGCATTTGCTTGCGCTGATCAATGATGTGCTGGATATCAGCCGGATCGAAAGTGGTAAGGTTCAATACACACCCACACCGGTTGATATTGCTGAAGTATCGGAATCTGTGCTTACCATCATGTACGGCTACCTGTCCAATCGTGATATCACCTTCCAAACCGAATTGGGGCAGCCGCAAATGCGCTATGTACTGACTGATGCCGTTCGGGTTCGTGAGGTGCTTGTAAACATTCTTGGCAATGCTGTGAAGTTTACAAACGATGGGGGCACCGTCATCTATGCGGTCAGTTACCATCCCGGAGAAGATGAGCACTTCATCCGGGTGCGATATCGGATTTCCGACACCGGTATTGGTATGTCTGAAGAATTTGTTGATTACATCTTTGACGAGTTTTCTCAGGAGGAGCATGGTGCACGGACGCAGTATAAGGGTACCGGTTTAGGTATGGCCATCACAAAGCGGTATGTAGACCTGATGGGTGGAACGATTAGCGTGGAGAGCAAGAAGGGCGTTGGTTCAACCTTTACGGTTGAGCTGCCTATGGAGATCGCGGATTCCTGTGAAGGAAAGAAGACCGATTTTGCTGTTGGCAAAGTGGACTTACATGGTTTGAAGGTTCTTTTGGCCGAAGACAATGACCTTAATGCAGAGATCGCAATTGTTCAGCTGGAAGAACTGGGAATGCATATTACCAGGGCTGTCGATGGTGAAGAAGCAGTCAGATGCTTTGCTGAAAATCCACAAGGTACATTTGATATCATTCTTATGGATGTGATGATGCCGAAGATGAATGGTTATGAAGCAACAAAAGCCATCCGAAGTATACAAAATCGTCCGGATGCCGCTGAAATCCCGATCATTGCCATGACGGCCAACGCCTTTGCCGAGGATGTGCAGGCATCTTTGGATGCAGGCATGAATGGACATTTGTCAAAGCCCATCGTCATAGACGAGGTTGTGAAAGCCATTGCACGGAATCTGAACCGCTGAGCGACGATATATTCCATAGGTATGTGCAGACAAATAAAGGGGCTGTAAAGAAACAGCCTGCGATAAACGGAGGATTCCGGGAATGGGGTCTTCCGTTGACATTTTCTGAGTATTTTGCCTATGGAATACTTTTTGCGGGGGAAAATGGGCATACCAACCACATCCACAGGAAATTGTGGTTTTCCTGTGGATATTTTTCAGGCTTTCTTATGCCGTTTTTTGCATGGCCGGCTTGCCCCGCAAGGGACGAGGCGCTGGCATTTGCTTTCAATTTTACTATGAATGCGGAGTCTTCATAGTGAAAGCCTTCATCCGAATTGATGAAAGCTTTCAAAAAGAATCAGGATAGCACTGTGAAGTGAGGCTGCCGGAGCATTGTCAGCGCGGCACACGAAAATACGGCAGGAAAGAAGCTTCGTATCCTTGCGGGTTGGTCGCATAATTCCCCTTTTCCTGCAAACAATACCACTGGAAACGCGACACAAGGAGTGGAAAAGATATGAAAGCTACAGGAATTGTCAGATGTGTGGACGATTAGGTTATAATAGGAGCAAGGTCAGAAAGCCTTGAAAACACTGGTGTTTCGCTGATTTTGTCCAACTTCACGAGCAAAGTGAAAGCAAGCTGTATGACTGCGGTGAGCTGCAACCGCGCTCGGAGAAAGACTAACTATTAAAAGTCAAGTCTGAAATAAGTGGATCGGCAAAAGGTTTAGACGGTTCAAAAAGGGTATAGCAAAGCTGACGTCCGTCGGACGCCTGCCGAAATTATGAGAGTGAATCTTATGTAGCGCTGTTGTAAGGTTGCCTGGATTTTTCCATGGCGTAGATCAAGCGGACTAACTTCTTAGCAGCATGGGAGAGTGCGACGTTGTAATGCTTGCCCTCGGCTCGCTTCTTGGCCAGATAAGCAGAGAAGGTCGGATCCCAAAGGCAGACATACTTGGTTGCATTGTAGAGCGCATAGCGCAAGTATCTGGAGCCTCGCTTTTCCATGTGCGAATATGCAGACAACGAAAGCCGTCCAGACTGGTAAGTGGATGGTGACATTCCGGCATAGGCAAGGATTTTGTCCGGCGAATCAAAACGAGAGAAGTCACCGATTTCGGCGAGAATCATCGCTCCCATACGCAATCCAATTCTGGGAATTGTTGTAATGGGTGAATGCATTTCTTCCATAATGTTTTGGATGGCAGTTGCTGTACTTTGTCAATTGGATGATGGACAACATGTGAAAAACATCTATTGGAACTATCATTGCTATTCTGCTGAAATCGTCTGGGAAGATGATGACACGGTCATCATTAACGGAGTTCTATTTGAAAATGTTGAAAAAGATATTTACGATTTCAGAAGAGATAAATAATAAGACGCAGGTAATAGGCTGATATGTTCCCTCATACACAGAGGTATGATTTGTTCCCGTGTACTATGGACATTCAAGCCATTGCCTCGACCCAGGTGGAGACGGTAGTTTTGATGTCAAGGGTAAAATAGGCAAAGGCAGAAATGTCTGGAAATTAAGGGCTTTAAGACCAATGGTAGTAATTTGAAGTGCTGCTGTTGGTCTTTTTCTTTTGCCTTGCCACGAACATATCTGTTCAAAGAAGTTCCTGTTGATTTGAATTTCTCAATAGAATCTTTTAATCTTAAAACGCCACTGTTTTTTGCGAATGCAGAGAAAATTGTAAACTTTGTATAGCCATTTTCTAATTCTGAAATTAGAATGTCACCTAGTTGACCTTGAAAAGGTTGATTAATGATTGACATAATATTCCTCTCTTATAATATGATAAAAAAATTATATCACATAAGATCTTGAGTGGATACATTTTTTGTTTGCTATTATCGCTGATTTGTATAGTAAACATCCAGTAATTCTTCCATTGCCGCAGGCAATCTGGAATGAATTTTGGCTACGTTACTGAGAACGGAGTGAACAGTAACGTAGCTCCCGGCAGCAGGATGGGAATTGTAAAAAACTACTTGATAAACAATAATCAATATGATAGAATATGAACATTCTCCGCGAGGGAGTAATCGGCATATTCTAGAGAATATGTAGTATTATCGACATAATGGTGCAATGCGCACCCGGTATTACAGTAAACGATGAGACTCATGGACAGTTAGAACAACTGTCTGTGTGTCTCTTTTTTTATGTCACAGGAAATTACTCCGTAATGTTCCAGGGACATAAAAAAGCCCTCCGGGCAGGATTCTTTCCTGTGCCGCGGCAGAAATTCTATAAAAATATTTTACACAGATAAAGGAGAGAAAAAGACATGAATATTTTTGAACTGTTTATATTGGCAATCGGGCTGTCCATGGATGCATTTGCGGTATCCATCTGTAAAGGACTTTCCCTTGGCAAAATCAAAGTAAAACATATGTGCATCGCAGGTGCATGGTTCGGCGGATTTCAGGCATTAATGCCTCTTATTGGATACTTCGGAGGACGATTCTTCGCAGACAAAGTAACCCGCTACAGCCATTGGGTAGCATTTGTACTTCTGTTATTTATCGGAATCAGCATGATCAAAGAATCCAGAGAAGAAGAACATGTCAATGCAGATATGGATGTCAAATGCATGCTTTTACTTGCAGTCGCAACCAGCATTGATGCACTTGCAGTAGGCGTAACATTCGCATTTCTCAAAGTAGCAATCGTCCCTGCTGTTTCCTTCATTGGAATAGTAACCTTCGTCTGTTCAGCCGCAGGCGTCAAGATTGGAAGCCTCTTTGGAATGAAATACAAATCCAAAGCAGAACTATGCGGTGGAATCATACTCATTCTTATTGGAGTGAAAATCCTGCTGGAGGGACTTGGGATTATTTAGAAAAGAACAATAAAAATTACAAATCCCCAACCAAACGTGCTATAATACCAATATCAATAAGAACACAAAATTCAATCAAAAATTGAACACATATCAGGGAGGTTTCTATTATGAAAAAAGCAAAATCCGCAGCCGCACTTTTATGCAGCGCATGCCTGGTACTTTCAGGAACAGCAGTACCGACAATGGCAGATTCCATGAAAGTGGTAACACTGGGAGCAGATCTTTCCCAGGACCAGAAGAATACAATGATGAAATACTTTAACGTAGACAGCAGTCAGGTACAGATTCTTACCGTCACAAACCAGGATGAAAGAGATCACTTAAGTGCCTATGTACCAATCGAACAGATCGGAACCAGAACAGTAAGCTGCGCATACGTAAAACCAACCCAGTCCGGCGGAATCAAAGTAAGAACAGCCAACCTTAACTGGGTAACCTGTAACATGATTGCTACTTCACTTTCTACATCAGGAGTAAAGAACTGTGAAGTAGTTGCAGCCTGCCCGTTCGAAGTATCCGGTACAGGTGCGCTGACCGGTATCCAGATGGCATATGAGACAGCTACAGGCGAACAGCTTGACAGCACGAAGAAAGAACTTGCAACAGAGGAAATGGTAGTAACAGGAAGTCTTGCAGATGAAGTCGGTAAGAATGATGCAACAACTGTTATGAACAATTCCAAGATGCAGGTTATCAAGGATAACGTTCAGAATGCAGATGAGATTTACAATATCGTAGTAAATGTTGCACAGCAGAACAATGTAAATCTGGATTCTGACCAGATCAATAAGATCGTAGAGCTTCTGGAGCAGATTGCACAGCAGGATTATAATTATGATGATGTAAAAGCAACTCTGGAACAGGTAGACCAGAATACATCCGGTGACAGTGGTGAACTCGGTGACATTGCTGACGAAGAAGACGACACTGTTAATGCAGGTGATACAGCAGATGGCGACGATATTCTCAACAGCGTTGATAATAGTGCTCTGGGAGGAGATATCGTAGAGAGTTCTACAGAGAATCCATCACTGGAACAGGAGTCTGGTCTGGTTGAGGATAACAGCAGTGATCAGGATGATGAAATGAATTCTACAGATATGCCGGAGGAAACAGCTGGTGACGAGACAACAGATGACAGCACACTTGGCAATATAGATGAAGAAGCGGATCAAACAGAGGTTGTTGAGAATGGAACTACAACAGATGAACTTGACACTTCTTCATTAACAGAGGATCAGCTGACATTATTTAATAAAGCTGAGAATTTCTGTAAAGGAGAATACGAGGGCGATACAGCTGCTCTTACAACAGCTATGGAAGATGAGACAGCAACCGCATCTGTAGTTCTTGACGCTGAAAATGGTGCAACACTTTCCAAAGATGTAGAGAAAGCATACCTGCAGATTCTTACTGAGGGAACAGATTCCTATCAGGCAGATGGAACTGAAATTTACATGAGCACAGAACTCAATATGGTGGATAAATCCATGAAAGAGATCTTTGGATTAAGCGCAGATACACAGGCAAGCCCGGAGCTTAGCGAACTTTCTGATGAAGACAGACAGACTTTATATAATGAGACAATGAAATTCTTCGAGAAACTCTACGGTGAGAGCAGCGAAACCTATAATACAGATGAGGCAGAGACAGCTGAAACCGCAGACACAGAGAACAGCGAAGATTATGCAGAATAATCGAAAAGACCAGGAATGTAAGCAGAACCAGGATGGTGCTATGCAGGGGACGTTTCTGATACGGAAAGCAGACGAAGCAGATGTTGTCGGAATTATGAAAGTTATGAATGAAGCACAGGGCGATAAAGAACATCCAGACTGGTTTGTAGCTGATAATGAAGATTATATCCGTGCGCATCTGAAAGAGCATGGTTTTGTAGTTGTAGCAGAATCTTCAGAAGAAGAGATAGCAGGATTCTTTCTTATTAAATATCCTGAAAATAAGGAAGATAATCTGGGGACTTATCTCGATTTTGATGAAGAACAGCTTGCACATGTAGCAGTCATGGATTCAGCAGTTGTAGGAAATGCATACAGAGGCAATGGGCTGCAGGGACGGATGCTCGATGTAGCAGAGAATTTCCTAAATTTGGAAGAATACTATTATCTGATGTGTACGATACATCCTGATAATCAGTTCAGCAGACATAACATGGAGAACCATGGATATGAAGTAAAGAAGATTGAACTCTGCTATGGTGGACTTCCAAGATGTATACTTCTGAAAAATGCAAAAAAAATCTGAAAAAACACTAAAAATAAAAGAAACAAACAGAAAACAGCCAGTGAAATTTTTGTGATTTCGCTGGCTGCTTTCCGTTATATGTGGAAAAAATAAAATGAATGTGATAGAATGGGTGATTAGAAATAGAAAATTTACTGCATATATAGCAGTGTCAACAAAGAGATATCAGGTTCAAAAACTTTGGCGCATGAGCTTGAACAGCTTTTTGAATTTGATATCATGAAATGTGATGAAAACATAACGAGGAGGAAGATAAATGGGTATAGCAGTTGTAACCCTGAAAAAAGGTGAGGGACGACTTCTGAAATCCGGTGGAATGTGGATTTTTGATAATGAAATAGATTCAATCATGGGAAGCTTTGAGAACGGAGACATAGTTCTTGTCCATGATTTTGACGGATATCCGATGGGAAGAGGATTTATTAATACGAATTCTAAGATTACAGTACGTCTGATGACCAGAGATGAGAATGTTGAAATCAATGAAGAACTTCTGGAGAAGCGCGTACGTGATGCATGGGAATATCGTAAAAAAGTGGTAGATATAAGCAGCTGTCGTCTGATTTTTGCAGAGGCAGATTTTCTTCCGGGACTTGTTGTGGATAAGTTTTCTGACGTGCTTGTTGTCCAGTCACTGGCGCTTGGAATCGACCGTTTCAAAGAGACGATCGTGGAGCTTATTAAGAAAGTTCTTGCGGAAGATGGAATTACGATTCGTGGTGTTTACGAGAGAAGTGATGTAAAGGTCCGTAAACAGGAAGGCATGGAACTGGTGAAAGGCTTCATCGGACCGGAATTCCCGACACTAGTACAGATTGAAGAAAACGGCGTAAAATACGAAGTAGATGTCAAAGACGGACAGAAAACAGGCTTCTTCCTTGATCAGAAATATAACAGACTTGCAATTCAGAAATTATGTAAGGGCGCGAAAGTCCTGGACTGCTTCACACATACAGGCTCCTTTGCTCTGAATGCGGGAATCGCAGGTGCTGACAGTGTAACCGGTGTGGATGCATCTCAGCTTGCGGTAGATCAGGCGACAGCCAATGCCGCATTAAACGGCTTATCTGACAAAGTGAAATTTATCTGCGAGGATGTATTTGAGCTTCTTCCTGAACTGGAACAGAAAGGTGAGAAATTTGACGTTGTGATTCTGGATCCTCCGGCATTTACCAAGTCAAGAAACTCAATCAAGAATGCAGTAAAAGGATATAGAGAAATCAATCTGCGTGCTATGAAACTGGTCAAAGACGGAGGATTTCTGGCAACCTGTTCATGCTCTCATTTTATGGATTACGAGTTATTCACCAGAACAATCGGACAGGCAGCAAAGAATGTACATAAGAGACTGCGCCAGGTAGAATACAGAACCCAGGCACCGGATCACCCGATTCTCTGGGCAGCAGATGAGTCTTACTATTTAAAATTTTATATTTTCCAGGTTTGCAATGACAGGTAATAGAAAGAGAGGACATTATTATGAGTTTTAAAGAAGTAAAAGCAGAAGAACTGACTATGAATCCATTTACTAAGATTGGAAAAGAATGGCTGCTGATCACAGCTGGAAATGAAGAAAAATGCAACACCATGACAGCCAGCTGGGGCGCAATGGGTGTTATGTGGGGAAAGAATGCAGTAACTGTATACATCCGTCCACAGAGATATACAAAGGAATTCGTAGACAGAGAAGATACATTTACGATTTCCGTGCTGAGAGAAGAGTATCGCAAAGCATTAAATTATTGTGGCAAGGTTTCCGGAAAAGGTGTGGATAAGATCAAAGACGCAGGTCTGACTCCATATTTCACAGATGGAACAGCAGGAATTGAGGAAGCAGATATGATCATGGTCTGCAAGAAAATGTATCATGATGAGATTAAACCGGAGTGTTTTGACGCACCGGAAAATGACGGCAAATGGTATCCTCAGAAAGATTATCATACCATGTATATCGCAGAAATCGTGAAAGTTCTCGTGAGGGAATAAAAGAGGTAATCTATGAAAGATAAATTAAATAAATTTATGCAGGGACGTTATGGAGTAGATCAGTTCGCAAGATTTACTCTTGGAGTGGCACTTTTTGTTATTGTGATAGGATCTTTTCTCAGAAGAAATGTAGCAGGCGGCATTTTAGATACATTGGGATTTATTCTTATTATCTATACATATTTCAGAATTTTTTCCAGAAATGTCTCTGCCCGTTATGCGGAAAATCAGAAATATCTGGGTTATACGCAGAAAGTCCGCAGCCAGTTTGCCAGAGAGAAGAATATGATGGAACAGAGAAAGACACATCATATCTATACCTGCCCGGGCTGTGGACAGAAAATCCGTATTCCGAGAGGAAAAGGACAGAAAGTAGAAATTGAATGCCCGAAGTGCCATGCAAAATTTATAAAAAGACGCTAGAACGCCATCGAACCAGTACGATTATTCGCTGTACTAGAACCCCGGCGAAGCATAAGCGGGAGAAAACTTTGAATAATCAAATAGAGTGCTAAATGTAATGGAGGAATTATGTTTGGATATGTAGTAATGAATAAGCCGGAAATAAAGTTTAAGGATTTCGACCTTTACCGTTCCTTTTACTGCGGTCTGTGCAGAGAATTGAAAGACAAATATGGAATATCCGGACAGATTTCTCTGACTTATGATATGACGTTTGTTGTAATTTTGCTGAGTGCTCTTTATGAGCCGCCAACCCGGAAAGGAACAACCAGATGCATCATTCATCCGGTACGAAAACAGTCGGTCAGAAGAAATGCAGTGACCGGATATGCGGCAGATATGAATGTACTTCTTACCTATCATAAATGCCGGGATGACTGGGAAGATGAGAAGAAAGCGATGGCCCTTGGGTATTCAAAAGTTCTACAGGGAAAAGTCCGGAAGCTGGATAAGAAATATCCGGAGAAATCACGCCGGATACAGGAACTTCTAAAAGAGCTTTCTGAAATGGAAAAAGCTGGCGAACATGATATTGACAAGATGTCAGGTTGCTTTGGCAGGATCATGGAAGAAATTTTTGCATGGAAACAGGATGTGTGGGAGAATTCGCTGCGGAGAATGGGATTTTTTCTCGGCAAATTCATCTATCTTCTGGATGCATATGATGATGTGGAAGAGGATATAAAAAATAAAAATTACAATCCTTTTTCAGAACAATATATAATGGAAGGGTTTGATGAGCAGGTACGGCAGATTCTGATCATGATGATGTCACAGACTTGCAGGGAGTTCGAGAAACTTCCTATTATAAAATATACCGATATTTTGAGAAATATTCTCTACTCTGGAGTGTGGGTGCGCTTTGAGGCGGTTCAAAAACAGAGAAAAGAATCAGGGGAGAAAAAGAATGATTGATCCGTACAGTATACTTGGGATATCCAGGGATGCATCCGATGATGAGGTAAAGAAAGCATACCGTAAGCTGAGCAGAAAATATCATCCCGATGCCAATATAGACAATCCAAATAAAGAGCAGGCGGAGGAAAAATTCAAACAGGTTCAGCAGGCTTATGAACAGATCATGAAAGAAAGAGAGCAGGGAACTGGCTACGGAAATTACGGGGACTATAATTATGGAGGCTTTTCCGGTCAGACAGATTCCGGCTATCAGGATGAGGAGAGCATCCGCAGACAGGCAGCAGCCAATTATATTCAGAGTGGACATTACCGTGAAGCTATGAATGTACTGCAGTCACTTCAGCAGAAGAATGGACAGTGGTATTATCTTTCTGCTATGGCAAATATGGGACTTGGAAATAATGTAAATGCTCTGAACGATATTAAAGAAGCAGTTCGTTTAGAGCCGGATAATGTACAATACCGGATGCTGCAACAGCAGATGGAAGGCGGCGGAACCTGGTACCAGGAAATGCAGAATCCTTTTGGAGGCATGCCGACAGGCGGCGATGACTATTGTATGAAACTTTGCCTGGCAAATCTGGCATGCAGCTTATGCTGTCCGGGTGGCGGCGTGTTTTGCTGTTAAAAAAAATCAGTTAGTAATTGACAACTAAAAGTGAAAATATTACTATATTAAAGTGATTTGATATCTACGAATTGAAGTTCGAAAGTCTTATTGTGCAGGTACGAACGACTTTCTGACCTTTTGACTCTGATATCATAATAAAGAATACAGGAGGAAATCAATAATGAGTATTCGTATTGGTATTTTAGGCTACGGTAATCTTGGCCGTGGTGTAGAGTGTGCAATTAAACATAATCCAGATACAGAGCTGGTGGCAGTATTTACACGTCGTGATCCGAAAACAGTTAAGATCCTTACAGAGACTGCTACAGTATATTCTGTAAATGATGCTGAGAAAATGAAAGACAAGATCGATGTACTGATCATCTGTGGAGGAAGTGCAACAGACCTTCCGAAACAGACACCAGAATATGCAAAGATGTTCAACGTAATTGACAGCTTTGACACACATGCAAGAATTCCGGAGCATTTTGATACAGTAGATGCTGCCGCAAAAGAAAGCGGACATGTTGGAATCATTTCTGTAGGCTGGGATCCGGGAATGTTCTCACTGAACCGTCTCTATGCAAATGCAATCCTTACCAACGGTAAAGACTATACATTCTGGGGCAAAGGTGTAAGCCAGGGACACTCAGATGCTGTACGTCGTATCAAAGGTGTAAAAGATGCAAAACAGTATACAATCCCTGTAGAAGCAGCACTGGAAGCTGTAAGAAACGGAGAGAATCCAGATCTTACAACCAGACAGAAGCATACAAGAGAATGCTTCGTAGTTGCAGAAGAAGGCGCAGACCTTGCACAGATCGAGAATGACATCAAGACTATGCCGAACTATTTCGCAGACTATGACACAACTGTACATTTTATCAGTGAAGAGGAACTGAAACGTGACCATAGCGGCATTCCACATGGTGGATTCGTGATCCGTTCCGGAAAAACAGGCTGGAATGATGAGAATAACCATGTAATCGAATACAGCCTGAAACTGGATTCCAATCCGGAATTTACATCTTCTGTACTTGTTGCATATGCAAGAGCTGCATATCGCATGAATAAAGAAGGACAGACTGGTGCGAAGACGGTATTCGATGTAGCGCCAGCTTATCTGTGTGCTGCTGACGGAGCTGAATTAAGAAAACACTTACTGTAATTTGGATGCGTTACTGAGAACAGGGGAAACAGCAACGTAATTTGCAATCAGATTAACTGAATAATCAGAGAATCGCTGATTGATACAGGACGATATATAATGATACTGTACAATTGGCTGTGTTACTAAAAACAGAAAAAAGAGACAGGGTTTTTGTGGACTTTGTCTCTTTTTTGTGGATTGAAATGTGAAAAATTGGTGAATGTTTAACATAATTTTACTTGTCTGTTGACTGAATATTGAAAGTGTAATATAATATAGTCATAGAAACGTAACAACATTGTAAAAAACTTTGTTGAAGTTCAGAGCGTATCTGAGAGGTATAAGAGATATAGAGAGTATCCATGCGATACTGCAGACTGTACTTTTCAGACACGCTCTGATAATGAAAAGAAGAAAAGGAAGGTATGTATGCAAAACGTAAACAGGAAACTTAAAATCTGGGGGGTACTTCTGTTTCTGCTGTTTTTTGCCACAGGAATTTCAATGTATTTTACTGCGGCGAATGTACATGCTGAAACGAAAACCGGTTTTGTAACTATTAACGGGAAATCATACTACATAAACGAAGACGGATCTAAGCAGAAAGGCTGGCTTGAACTCAATGGTAAGAAGTATTACTTTAATGCAACGACAGGCGTTCAGGTAAAAGGTTGGGCAACTGACAGTAAAGGTAGAAAGAGGTATTTCAGCAAGAATGCCGGAGTTATGTTGACCGGCTGGCTTACTGATTCAAAGGATCAGAAGAGATATTTTAATCCATCTACAGGATTCATGCAGACAAAATGGCTGACACTGAATGGCAAGAAATATTATTTCTATAGCAACAGTGGTGTAGCTGCCTGCAAAACATTCCTTACAGACAGTAAAAATAATACGAGATATTTTACAAGTGCATGTTATATGCTTACCGGATGGACTAAGAACTCAAATAATGAGTACAGATATTTCGAAACAGAAGACGGAATCATGGCAAAAGGATTCCAGACGATTGATGGAAAGAAATATTACTTCAGTACAGGCAGCGGTAAGATGGCTGTAGGCTGGACAACTATCAGCGGAAACAAATATTATTTTGATAAAGAAACCGGTGTAATGGCCACTGGTGATGTGACTATTGATGGCACTAAGTATCATTTTACTTCTGATGGTGTATTAAATAATACAACAACTCCTACAGGATCAAAGACGATTAAGAATTATCTTGCCGGTGCATTACAGCCGGTTGGACAGGCTCTGTATGTATGGGGCGGCGGCTGGAATGATTCCACAAGAAAAGGAACAAGCCAGACAATGACTGATTTCTATAACAGCCAGAGCAGCAGTTATGATTATAATAATTATCGAGACCTTAGTACTGCAAACCGTGCAAAGGGATTTGACTGTTCAGGATTTGTAGGATGGGCGGCATATCAGGTAATGCAGAGTAAATCAGGTGTCGGAAGCGGATACACAGTTGTTTCCGGCGAGGTTGGTTCTTATTATAAATCTATGGGTTGGGGAAGTATCCTCACTCAGGCAAATCTGGCAAGTGATGACTGGACGGTATATCCTGGTGATGTTGGATATGACAGTGGTCATACATGGATCATTCTCGGACAGTGTAAGGATAAGAGTGCGGTGATCGTACACTCTACACCGAATGCAGGTGTTCAGATCGCGGGTACACCAACACCGTCAGGTGATTATTCAAGCCAGGCAATTACATTGGCACAGAAATATATGTCAAGATATCCTGGATTTACGAAATATGCTTATCATACTTCATCAGGTAACTACATCAGAAGGGGTAATTATCTGAGATGGAACAGAAGTACACTTTCAGATCCGGATGGTTATCTGAATATGACAGCAGATCAGATTCTCGCAGATCTGTTTAGCTAAAAATGAAATAAAAAAGCAGCTTTCATGAGGAAGGCTGCTTTTTTATTTACTGTAAATATGAAATTAGGATTGGTCACTTGCTTTTAAATATTACAGAAGCACAATGAAATATGTTTGAATTGTGTGAAAAACTAATAAGAATCACAAAAAAATTACCAAATGTTACAGAAATATAAAATTTGTTGTAAATAACCCTTGCGTTTCTAAATGCGATATGTTAATATGTATAAGAATTAACTTAGATATTACAAAAGGATTACGAGATAGAAAGAAAATGTTACGAGGGTGAGAATTCATGAAGAAAAGAATTGTATGTCTTACATTAGCACTGCTTATGACAGCAACACAGGTAGTCAGTGTAAGCGCTTCAAGAGAGGATGAATTAAGAGAAGAGCAGGCGATTACAAGCCAGCAGCTTGATGCAACTTATTCCAGAATGGATGAGCTGGCATATGCGAAATCACAGCTTGAGAATGAGATTTCCGAACTGGATTCCAATCTTGTAAGTGTTATGATTTCTATTGATACTCTTAAAGGAGATATCGATAATAAAGAAGTAGATATTATCAGAACAAAACAGGATCTGGCGAAAGCTCAGAAGGCAAGAGATAAACAGTATGAGAGTATGAAGAAACGTATCCAGTGCTTATATGAACAGGGCGGAGATACAGCATGGTTCCAGATGATGCTTAATTCAGATGATCTCAGCGAGCTTCTTACACGTGCTGAGAACACGCAGCAGATGTATGAACAGGACAGAAAGAACCTTGATAAATATGTAAATACGATCAATGAAGTGAATAATCTTAAGACACAGTATGAATCTGATAAGGCAGAGCTGGAGGAGATGAAGGCTTCTTATGAAGAACAGTCTTATAATCTTCAGTGTCAGATCGATGCGAAGAAAGCTGAATCTGCAGATTATGAAAATGAAATTGCCTATGCACAGCAGCAGGCTACAGAATATGCAAACCTGTTAGCAGAACAGACAGCTGAAATCCAGAGACTGGAAGCTGAGAGAATTGCAGCAGAAGAAGAGGCAAGACGTCAGGCTGAGGAAGAAGCTGCAAGACAGGCCGCAGAGGAAGCAGCTGCTGCAGAAGCCGCTGAACAGGAGCAGGAATCTGAATCAGAAGATAATGTGGAATATGACGAAGACGGAAATGTAATAGAGAACTCAGATGATGAGAGTGAAGAGTCCGATTCAGAAGAAGATGTAGAGTACGACGAGAACGGGGATGTTGTTGACAGTGGTACATCTTCTGATGATGTAGAGTACGATGAGTATGGCAATGTAATTGATTCTGATAATACAGTATCCGCAGATGATTACGAGAGTGAACAGTCATCTGGTTCAGACAGTTCTTCTTCCTATTCCGGATCAGGATCTTCTGTTGTAGATTATGCTACACAGTTTGTTGGTAATCCATATGTATGGGGCGGCACAAGCCTTACAAATGGAGCTGACTGTTCAGGATTTGTTCAGAGTATATATGCAAACTTTGGTGTAAGCCTTCCGAGAACTTCTTATGAACAGCAGAACGCAGGTACAGAAGTTTCTTATGCAGATGCACAGCCGGGAGATCTGATCTGCTACGGTGGACATGTTGCAATTTACATGGGTAATGGACGTATCGTTCATGCATCCAACTCCGTAGATGGTATCAAGATCAGTGATAATGCAGCATACAGAACAATCGTTTCTGTAAGAAGACTGGTGTAATGACAGAGAGTATATTGATCTGATAATACATCGGGGTAATTAAATAAGTATAAATAATTAAATACAAATAGGGGTGAAAGGGAGTACTGATAAAAGGGGTCAGTGCTCCCTTTCGTTTTCAGCGTAAGATTTTACCAATTATTAAATGGATTTTACCTTGACATAAAATTATTTGGATAGTACAGTTTAAGTAACTGTTAGATAAATTCAGCCAGATTTCAGATAAACTCAGATAAGCTGTGGGATGTCTGACTGGCATGGGAGATGGCTGATATAGCAAAGTTCAGCAAAATAAAATGAGAATATCTGATTGAAGGTTACTGCGCGTTTGATTGTGGGATAGGAGCGTGTGAACAGTAATGCCGGATATCTCAATAGATAGAAGAGAGTGAAAGCGAGGAAAGACAGATGGCAAATGACCATGTAGAACATATAAGAATTGTACAGGAAACGGTTGCCGGTAAGGAAATTACCTTTGCACATGTAATGGGTGGTCCTGCTCCGATCATATATCAGAAGCTGGGATTGAATCCGCAGGTAGATTACCGTTCCTCTGCGATTGGAATCATGAATATGACACCGCCGGAATCTGCTGTGATCGCATCAGATATTGCAGTCAAGAGTGGAAACGTTTATCTGGGATTTGCAGACCGTTTTACAGGTACGCTGATCATTACAGGAGAGATTTCTGATGTAATGTCAGCAATGACAGAGGTTGTGGATTATTTCAGAGATACATTAGGCTATGTAGTCTGTGACATTACCAAGAGATAGGAAGTGCTTTGATGGCAGGGATGACGACAAAAGAATTATTGGAGAAGCTTTATCATGAGGATTATGAGAAGCTGAAAGGAAAAAAGCTTCGCATGACCAGAGTAAGGGTTCCTGGCAAGGAGGTCTGCCTGGCACATGTGATCAATCCATCTCAGAGATGTATCTATCAGAACCTGGGACTTCATATTGGAGTTCATGAAGGCGAGGATCATACCGGGGAGGCAATAGGAATGATTCGCTTTACACCCTGGGAAGCAGTAGTTGTAGCAGCTGATGTGGCAGTAAAAAGTGCCAATGTAGAGATTGGGTTTATGGATCGTTTCAGTGGTTCTCTGATTCTTACCGGAGGGCTGACAGAGGTGCAGACGGCGGTAGAGGAAGTGGTGAGATTTTTTAAAGAGGTGTTAAAGTTTAAAACCTGTGCGATTCACAGAAGCTAGACAATCTATGCTGGGAGAGCTGAAAGGAAAAATACAAAATATGAAGAAGATATTTTTGATGGGTAGAAGCGAGGCTGGGAAAACTTCGCTTACGCAGGCTTTGAAAGGAGAAAAACTTCATTACATAAAAACACAGTATACAAATACAAATGATGATACGATTGATTCTCCGGGTGAGTATGCGGAATCTAAACATTTCAGTGTCGGGCTTGCATGCTTTTCATTTGAGGCAGATGTGATCGCTATGGTGCAGTCGGCAGATGAGCCTTTCAGCCTTTTTGGATATGGAAGTAGTTCGTTTATTCTCAGACCACTGATTGGGATTATAACAAAGATAGATTCTCCATATGCAAATGTACCGATGGTACGCCAGTGGATGATTAATGCAGGATGTGAACGTATTTTTCTGGTAAATAATGTTACCGGAGAAGGAATCGATGAGCTGAAGGAATATCTGGAGGAAGACCTTCCGCAGCTTAGTCTGGAAGAAGCGAAATACAGACAGAGCCTGGGTTTAAATGAATGGGAACCCTTGCCAGAGAATTAAATATTATTTACTTCATAAGTTGCAAGAGTAGGATGGAACTAATTCGTTATTAGAATAAGGATAAACGAAGAAATATGTTACTGTTCACTCCGTGCCCAGTAACACGCTTCGCGATGCACAGAATTTATGCTATTCGCATAAATTCGCGCGGTATGTCTCGGGATTTTGGCATTCTCATGCCAAAACACCTCGCGGGATAGTGGCGTGTGAACAGTAACAGAAATATAAAATTATATTGATAAATAGTTGACATTCTCATTACAAAGTGTTACTATACGATTAGTATAATTCCATACAGAACATATTAAGTGCTGATACTGTTTAAGAAGCAGTACAGAAAGAGGGAATCAGGTGAGAAACCTGAGCGATCCGGTCACTGTAACAGAGGAGCAAATCTCAGAATGTCCATTGTGCCATAGCATGAGAAGGAGAGAGGAGCGATGAGCCTGGAGCCAGGAAACCTGCTTGGTATGGCGAGGTTAAACTTCCGTGTAAAGTGTAACAACCAACTCCGTTGAATCCGCAGCTTCGGAGTGTTGTCTGCTTTTATTTGAAGGCAGACATTTTTTATGGAATGCGCCTGTTCTTTATGAATTATACATGATTAAATGGCAGGCGATACTACTTCGGATTTATTCGTTCCCTCCGCGCACTCATGAACGGATTTTTTCTACCCCGGGGTAGCATCGCTCCCTCTTATAATTACGTAATTTAAGAAATGCTGTAATGAATTTTTGATACTTTGTTATGCGAAGAGTGATTGATGATTCATTAGAGTATTTTTTTATATTATGAGAATTACGGGAGCTGCTTTGCAGCGGAACAATTCGTAGATATCAAGTTAGGGGCAAAATATACCGCAAAGTGGGGCGTGCAGATTGCAGGAATGATTTTTCAAACACGCTCTAACATCATAATGAGAAAGAAGGAAAAAGAAATGGAGAAACCTTATTGGGAGGGAAAAGAGTATTCTTATTTCAGCCATAAAAAATGCGAGTATTTTCCATGCCATAGGAATGCAGATCCGGATGATTTTAATTGTCTGTTCTGTTATTGTCCACTATATGCGCTGGGAGATAAATGCGGAGGGAATTTTCAATATACAGAGAATGGGATAAAGGATTGCACAAATTGTATGCTTCCACATAAAAGAAAAAGTTATGGTTATATTACGGGAAAATATCAGGAACTGTCGACGCTGATGAAGAAAATAAGAGAAAATGAGCAGACAGAGACCAAAATACCTCGAGGAATAAAATAAATTTGTGTGAAAAGCGGGAATGTGTCAGATTAGCCCAGATAAACGGGAACGATTTTTATTGTAATATACAATTAAGTTTGTTAGAATAAATACAACAAAAGAGAAGATCTGAAATGAAATAATACAGTTGTTGGAACAACCGGCAGCTAATATCTGCTTAAATATCTAAAATTTGAACGGATTTTTGTGTAAATTATTTTACATGCACTCATGCACCGTTCGCACACTTTTCACCTGAACAAAAGAGAATGCGGCACAGGCATTTGACATCTTTTCCTGCCGGTATTTTTTCTGACTGGCAGAACCGGACATTTCTATTTTCTATATGTTTCCTCCTTGAAGCAAGAGTTCCATTGCCGAGGAAAAAATTTTGGGAATTTTATGCATGATTTGCATAGAGGATAAGAGGAGGAGTTCTTTTACTGTTATTAACAGAAGAAAAATAGATTGTAAAGATACAAGATTGGAAGATATATTTGCTACATAGAACCGCCGGAAAGCATAAAGTTGCTATCTGGCGGTTTTGGTGTAACAGGAAATTTTGCAAAGCAGGATTCTATATTGAAAAATGAAATTAAAAATGATATAATAATATTATTTTTAAATATGGAGGAATTATCAGGCATATGAAAAAAAGAACTACTGCTATACGTATGCTATCGGCTTTTTTGACATCTGCCATGATTTGCGGTTCGATACCTGTAAAAGGTCAGGAGATGTTTGGAACTGGTATATATCAGGAAACGGAAGCAGAGGATATAGAAGAATTTCAGGATTCTCAGACAAATGATTTTGAGACAAATACGGAATCAGATACAGAAGTATTTTCGTCTGACGATACAGAACAGGATTTCCAGGATGGAGAGACGCCGCAGGAGAATACAGAAGGAATCCGATATATCAAAGGTCGACCGTTAACAGAAGAGGAGAAAGAAGAACAATTAGAACCGTTTAAAAATCTGACATTACTAGATCCGGGACCAGAGGTGGAAAGTAATCTGACATCTGTTTATGCTGCCTATGGAAGCAGGGCCGCAGCCTTTCCATCTTATTATGATTCCAGACAAAAGGGACTGGTTACTTCTGTAAAAGACCAGCATCCATTTGGAATGTGTTGGGCATTTGGAATGGCAGCAATCATGGAGTCCTCTTTGCTGGCACAGAACAAAGGGACATATGACTTGTCAGAGGAACATCTGTCATATTTTTTTTCCAACAGGCAGAATGATCCGTTAGGAAATACTGCCAATGATATAAATTCGGTATTGGGAAATTACCATAATATAGGTGGCAATGATTACCTGGCGGCAGTTTTTCTCAGCACATGGTCAGGTATGACTACAGAGACAGATGTGCCGTTTCCTACAGACTCCTCACATAAACAGGATCTGACTGAGGCAATATCCGAAGATAAAGCGTACCATGCGGCTGCATATCTGAAAAATGCATCGCTTTCTGAATATAGCGAGGAGCGTATGAAAGAAATGCTGATGAATGATCATGCAGTATCTATCATGCTGTATATGTCAGAAAATTATGTCAATGCAGATACAGCAGCGTATTGTTACCCTGTAAACAGATCTTCGGGAAAAATGATCAATCACATTGTAACAGTAGTGGGATGGGATGATAATTATTCCAAAAACAATTTCCTGTCCAGTTCTAATGTGACACAGGATGGTGCCTGGATTATAAAAAACAGCTGGGGAAATCAAAAAGGTGATGATGGATACTATTATCTTTCTTATCAGGATCCAAATATCAGCAACCTGGTAACGGCAGAGGCAGTGACGATTGCAGATCAGAAATATAAAAATAATTATTTTTATGATGGATCTTCAGCGATTTCTTCTATAAAAGTACAGCCGGGACAATCAGTGGCTGCTGTTTACGAGGCAAAGGCAGGCAATGGAAAAGAAGAGGCTTTAGGCGAAGTCAATGTAGTTACCATGAACGATAATGCTTCTTATAAGATTCAGATATACACAGATGTCACAGACCCTTCTGATCCGGAAAGTGGTACAGCAGCATATGCGACACCTTATGAATTTGAACAGCCGATCGCCGGAGTGCAGACGATTACAGTGCCGGAAGTGGTTCTGAAACAGGGAAGCCGTTATTCGGTGGTGATTACAAATGCTGGAATCAGCTATATCAGTTACGGAGTGGAAGCAAATGCCAGCTATAGGACTTCGGGAGGCAGTAAATGGTTTTCTTCCACGGCAGGGATAGAGAATAATCAGACATTTCATAAAGGCGCAGCGGCTACAGCGAAATGGTCAGATGGAAAGACTAAAAACTGGTCGGCAAGAATTAAGGCACATACAAGAACGTTAAGTCAATCCTGGGTACCGGATACGCCGGTATTTCAGGTGAAGGCATATAATTCAGGATATAATCTTGTCTCATGGAAAGAAGTTCCTCAGGCGTCAGGATATTATGTTTACAGAAAACCTGCAACAGGTGGCTCATGGTCAAAAATTGCAACGCTGAAAAGCTCTGTACTTCAATATAAAGACAGTAAGATTACAGCAAGTTCATCATATCGATATACAGTGAGAGCGTACTATCAGGCAAATGGGAAAAATTATTTAAGTAAGTATACAACAGGTCCTGTGATTAAGGCGGCACCGGCATTGCAGAAAGTTTCTTCTGTGAAATCAGAAACGAATGGAATACGTATTCGCTGGAGCACGCAGAAGAAATGTGACGGATATTACATTTATAGAAAGAAAAAAGGCGGATCTTATCAACTGATCAGGAAAATTTCTGATAAAAATTTCTCATCATATCTGGACAAAAAAACCCAAAAAGGTGTATCATACTATTATGCGGTAAAAGCATATGTAAAAGAACCTTATGGAAACACTTACAGCAAATATAAGAGTTCATCTGCTGTAAAAAGAAAATAATAAATGATGAAGGAAAATGATTATGAAGAGAAAGTTAGGGGCAATAATAGCGACAGCTTTATGTTTTATCCTGACAGCGGTATCTGTTTACGCTGATGATGGGAGAAGCCAGAATCCGGATTATGTGACAGATTATTACATGATCGTGCAGAGCGCGCAGGGTGGCGTGGATATTTATGATGAGGCAGATCCACAGAGCGTGAAATTGAATGACAAACAGATTCCAAATGGCACAGCGATTCATGTGCTTGGTGAAAAAAGCGGGACAGATAATAATGAATGGGCATATACCCAATACCATGGAATGAATGGATATGTTCCGATGGGAGATTTGAATCCGGCTACCAGAGATGAAGCAATAGATAAGGAATATAATACTTTTGGCGGTAAAGATGTTGATTTCGAAGTGAAAATTCAGGGGAATGGTGTAAACGTACCGGTTTATAACGGACCTGGAGAGAAATTTGATGAAGTTTCAGGTTCAAATGGCATTGCGGATGAGACAACCGTACATATTTCTCAGTATGTCCAGGGCGAAGATGGAACAAACTGGGGAAAAACAGATACACAGGGTGTTGATCAGGGTTGGATTAATCTTGACCGCGATACAGACTACGTAACTGAGAATGCTCCGGCAGCTGAGAATCTTCCGGATGCGACAGGTACATCAGGAAATGTTCCAGCGGCAGCTGAGGAGGTTACACCGACACCAACAGAGGCAGTAACCCCGACACCGGAAGCAACCCCGACACCGAAGGCAACGCCTACACCGGAAGCAACACCAACAGAAAAGGCAACGCCTACACCAGAAGCAACTCCGACGGAAGAAGCGACACCAACACCAGAGGCAACTCCGACAGAAGAGGCTACCCCGACACCGGAAACTGTAGAAACAGAGAAACCTGATTCAACAGATGGAAAGAAAGCCAGTGAAGAACAGACTGAGAAAACATCTGGAAAGAATGTGAAGTCAGATTCAGGAATGAAGAATCCTGTAATCTGGATCAGTGGTATTGGTATTATTCTGATTGTAATATTACTGATCTATTTCCTTAAGAAGAAAAAATAAATAAAGATTAATGAAATCAAAGAGCAGCTCACCGGATGGTGAAGCTGCTCTTTTTGGAAAAATGTGTGTGTATAATTGAGACATTCTGAGGAAACCTCGAATAGTCTTAATTAACAAAAAAATGTTAACTTGTGTGTGCAAGTATAGTTTACAACTTTTTGCTGGATTAATCAAACTAAATTTTGAAGAATTTTTACGTTCAGTAACGCTGTTACTGTTCGCACACCACTATCCCGCGAGGTATTTTGGCATAAATATGCCAAAATCCCGAGACATACCGCGCGACTTTATGCGATTAGCATAAAGTCTGTGCATCGCGTAGCGTGTTACTGGGCACGGAGTGAACAGTAACGTAACACTTGCACAATACCGGAGGCGCACGTATAATAGGAGCAGGTAAAATACAAGGGTGAGGTAGAAAAGACTATGAAAATAACGGAAGAACTGCTGGAGAAGATGAAAGTTGAAGATGAAAACTTTTCGGATGGACTGATTTTACCAGACGGCGATTACATAAGAATTCTAAAGGGCCACCTTCATGGCATGATGGCGTTGCTTCCATGGACGGAAGATGAAATATGGAAAATGATTCCTGAAAATGATTCTCCGTTATTCTGGCTGATTGAGAAAACGGGCTGTGTTCTGACTGATTATAATAATTCCATAGGAATGAAAATGACGGTTGCTCAGCAGAAAGTATTTGATGCAATGAGAAAACATGGGATACTTACAGATGACTATTACGATCTGACAAAACAAAGAGAGAAAGCCAGAAAAGAAAGAGAACAGAATACAAGAGTAGAAGCCTGAACAGTAGAAGATAACGGAAAAAACATTGGGGTATAAAATGAAAATAATGTGACAATCGATTAATTTTAAGAGATGGATCGTTATAAAGAAATAAATGTATGGAGGGTGTAATAAATGGAAAGACACGCATTTGCAATGCAGGTAAAGGACGGCATGATGAATACTTACCGTCAGAAACTGGGAAAGGTATGGCCGGAACTGACCGCATTTCTTGACAGAAATCAGATAAAGAACTTCAGCATCTGGAATACAGAGAGGCTGATTTTCGGATACTATGAAAAAGAAGATGCGGCGGAACTAAGTGCAGAGGAGATTGCTGTCAGAGATAGACTGACAGAGGAAATGAAGGAAACATTTGAATGGATCTCCACACCTGGACAGGATATGCGTCTGATGTATCATAATTTTGGAATTGTAAGAAAGAATAAAGAACTGATACGTCACAGGGTATTTATGACAAAATTAAAAGAGGGATGCGAGGAAGAATACAAAGCACGCCACGATGGACTTATTGCGCAGAGAGGTGATACTGTGGATCCGGGTCCGGACAGTAATTTCAGTATCTGGAGCGCTGGCGGATATATTTTTGGCTATGATGAGATTGATACTACTATGGAAGTTGATGAAACTCAGGAAGCACGAAAAGCTACAGTGGAATGGGAAACCAGGCAACTTGGAATCATGGACTGGATTACCAATGACGTAGACTGGATGACAGGAGAATGGCATCCGGCATGCAGAAGACTCGCATGGCATAACTGACAGAAAAATAGATAGCAAATATAAAAGCAAATATAAAAGAGCAACACTTTGGAATTATGAAACTAATAATTCCGGAGGCTGCTCTTCTTGTTTTGCATAGAAATAAGTTAATGGTATCTCCATTTTAAATGTGTACACCATCTACTTGCTTGTGGATGCGAGACTATTCTTTACGAAACAATGTATTCGCGAGTTTGAAGAAAAATTTTCAATTTAGGAATCTGATTATTGAGGATAAGCGCTTCCGGAAACATTGCCTGATGAACAAACTCGGCAGAATATGTGAAATCTCCGATGTGTTCTTTGCCATGGCTGTCACTGGACAAGATGATTGGAATATTATATTTCCGGCAGTAATACAGGATTCTGGCTGTGTTTAATCTGGTATCGCCCCGGTAACCGTAAGGGGCAAGAGAAGCTTCGTTTATCTCAAAAATTACATTTTCCTGTAAAGCTGTTTTTGCTAAAGTTTCATAGTCCACCGGAAAATGTGTGTCGTCGCAGTGACCGAGGATTTTTACAGCAGGATGTTTCATTGCATTGATATAAGCCTGTGTATTCTGACTGACAGAGCCTGAACGGTAATTCTGACGGTGCATACTGATAATTGCATAATCCAGTTTATCAAGCAGTTCCTCTGACAGATCAATATGTCCTTCTACATCAAGGATATTTAATTCAACTCCATAAAGAATATCTATGCCAAATCTCTTCTTCGGGCAAAAAGGAAGACTGCGGAAATAAGAGGGAGTACCGGAAGCGAAAGTACCAGGACCATGATCGGAAATTCCAAGAAGTTTCAACCCTTTTTTGCTGGCTGTTTTTGCCATATCAGAAATCGTACAGTCAGTACCATGCCCGCTGGCAATGGAATGTGTATGGATATCGGAAAGATACATTTTTTCCTTCCTTTCAGTATAGATTTTTGCATTAATTGTGAAGCGAATGAAAAGTTAATGTTCACGCGCCACTGTCCCGAGAGATATTTTAACATGAAAATATCAAGATTCAACTTGTTGGCACACTAGAGCGTGTCTGAAAAAGGCTTTCTGCAAGATGTGCGTCACAATTTGTGGGATATTTTGCCCGGATGAGGGCGCCGTAGTGGGCTACGGCAACTGAATTCGGGTGAAATATCCCGCAAAGTGGGGCGTGCAGATTGCGGGAATGATTTTTCAGACACACTCTAGTACAGCGAATATTAAGTAACTGCTATATTGACTTGTCTGATTTTTCATCTGCGGCGTTGTCGTCAATCGCCGTAGACACCGCTACGCCTCATTCCTCCGCCTTGCAGTTGAAGAAATCATCCTGCGTCAATATAGCAGAAACTTAATTTTAGCTGTACTAGGATATACGGCGCGAGTTTATGTGATTAGCATAAAATTTATATATTACAAAAAGCATTACTGAACACGGAGTGAACAGCAACATATTTTATGATATAAGTATGACAGAAGAGAAATGGAAAGTCAATCAGAAAACAAAATAAAAACAACCAAAACAGGACAAAAAATAAATATAAAACAACATAAAAAGTCAATGAATATGTGTTGATTTATGTTGACTTAGTAAATGCCATAAGGTATAATGAAACTATATGAAAACATGGAGTCTCATTGCGCATCAACGGTCGCAATGAAGCTGTTTACTTTATGAAAAATAACGTGAACAGTTTTTATTCATGAGAAAGGAGCAACATGGAAAAATTTCAAACATCAGATATTCCAAAATCTCCCAGAATCCAGAAACTGGTAGATGCATTATATGCACACATGCCGGTAATAGAATCTGCTAGAGCGAAACTGATCACGGAATCTTATAAGGAAACAGAAGGACAGCCGATCATTACCCGCAGAGCGAAGGCTTTTGAACATATTCTTTATAATATTCCGATTATCATCCGTGATAATGAACTGATCGTAGGAAGTAGTACGATCGCACCAAGAGGATGTCAGACATTCCCGGAATTCTCCTATGAATGGCTGGAAGCTGAGTTTGACACTGTGGCAACAAGAACAGCAGACCCGTTTGACATTGCAGAAGAAACCAAGGCTGAGCTGAAGGAGGCGAATAAATACTGGAAGGGAAAAACAACCAGTGAACTTGCAACCTCCTATATGGCACCGGAAGCGATCAAGGCCATTGAACATAATATTTTTACACCGGGCAATTATTTCTATAATGGTGTAGGACATGTTACGGTAAAATATTGGGAAGTTCTGGAAATAGGATTTGAAGGAATCATGGCGAAAGCTCAGAAAGAGCTGGATGGTTGCAGTGTCGGAGATGGAAACTATGCCAGAAAATCACACTTCCTTGAGGCTGTAATTTCAAGCTGTCAGGCCGTGATTGATTATGCAGGCAGATATGCGAAACTTGCACAGGAGATGGCTGTGCAGACCAGTGACCCTGTAAGAAAACAGGAACTGCTTGTAATTGCAGAAAACTGCAGCAGAGTACCTGCAAAAGGTGCACAGAATTTCTATGAAGCATGCCAGTCTTTCTGGTTTGTACAGCAGCTGCTTCAGATGGAATCCAGCGGACATTCTATTTCGCCGGGACGTTTTGACCAGTATATGTATCCATATTATAAGAAAGATATGGAAGCTGGTACGATCACACGTGAGTTCGCACAGGAATTGATGGATTGTATCTGGGTTAAATTAAACGATCTGAATAAATGTCGAGATGCAGCTTCGGCAGAAGGATTTGCCGGCTACAGTCTTTTCCAGAATCTGATCGCAGGTGGTCAGAATAAAGAGGGAGAAGATGTGACGAACGACCTCTCTATTATGTGTATTCAGGCATCCATGCATGTAAGACTGCCACAGCCGTCACTTTCGATAAGAGTATGGAATGGTTCACCGCATGAATTCTTGATCAAGGCTGCCGAACTGACAAGAACAGGAATCGGACTTCCGGCATATTATAACGATGAGGTAATTATTCCTGCATTACAGAACAGAGGATTATCCCTGGAAGATGCGAGAGAATATAATATTATTGGCTGTGTAGAACCGCAGAAAGCGGGAAAGACAGAAGGTTGGCATGATGCTGCATTCTTTAATATGTGCAGACCACTGGAACTTGTTTTTGCCAACGGTATGGACAAAGGCGAGATGGTGGGAATTCCTACCGGCGATGTCACTAAGATGCAGACGTTTGATGAGTTCTTTGATGCATATAAGAAACAGATGGAATACTGTATTTCACTGCTTGTAAATGCAGACAATGCAATCGATGTGGCTCATGCGGAGAGATGTCCGCTGCCATTCCTTTCCTGTATGGTGGATGACTGTCTGAAAGAAGGAAAATCAGTGCAGGAAGGCGGAGCTGTCTATAACTTCACCGGTCCGCAGGGATTTGGAATCGCAAATATGGCGGACGGACTTTTTGCAGTGCGTAAGCTGGTGTATGAAGAGAAGAAAGTATCCATGGAAGAACTGAAAGAGGCACTTGCGTGGAACTATGATAAGGGACTGGATGCTCAGTCGGCAGGAGATATTGCGGCAATGATTATGAAAGCAATGCAGAAAGCCGGCAGAAATGTAGATGCCACAACAGCAGCAGAACTTCTGAAAACACTGATCGGAATGAAACCGGGAGAGCAGAAAACACAGAGATTCAAAGAAATCCATGATATGATCGATGAAGTTCCGAAATTCGGAAATGATATCCCGGAGGTTGACTATTTTGCAAGGGAAGTTGCCTATACATATTCCAAACCTCTTCAGAATTACAGTAATCCAAGAGGCGGAAAGTTCCAGGCTGGTTTATATCCGGTATCTGCCAATGTACCGTTAGGCGGACAGACAGGAGCAACTCCGGATGGAAGATATGCCCATACACCTGTTGCAGATGGCGTTTCACCGTCAGCGGGTAAGGATGTGAAGGGGCCTACAGCAGCAGCAACTTCTGTATCAAGACTGGATCACTTTATCGTATCGAATGGAACACTTTTTAATCAGAAATTCCATCCGTCTGCTCTTTCAGGAAGAGAAGGGCTGGAGAAGTTTGTTGCTTTGATCCGTTCCTATTTTGACCAGAAGGGAATGCATATGCAGTTTAATGTAGTAGACAGACAGACACTTCTGGATGCACAGGAACACCCTGAGAAATATAAACACCTGGTAGTCAGAGTTGCAGGATACAGTGCTTTATTTACAACACTTTCCCGTTCTCTTCAGGATGATATCATCCGCCGTACAGAACAGGGATTCTGACAGGAAGATGTAAGAAGTAAACAGGAAATATAATGAGTAACGATAAGGACTGAAGAAAGGAAAAAGCATGGACTATTTGGATACAAAGGGCAGAGTGTTTGATGTCCAGAGATATTCCATTCATGATGGACAGGGCATAAGGACAATCGTATTTCTGAAAGGATGTGTCCTGCGGTGCAAATGGTGCTGCAATCCGGAATCCCAGGAGTATCAGATCCAGACGATGAAAGTTCTGGGAGAAGATAAAATCATAGGCCGCGACGTGACAGTTAGGGAGATGATCGAAGAGGTTGAGAAGGACAGGCCATATTATTACCGGTCAGGTGGAGGGATGACTCTTTCGGGTGGAGAATGTCTATGCCAGCCGGAATTTGCAGGAGCTCTTTTGCGGGCAGCAAAGGAAAGAGGAATTTCTACTGCAATCGAGAGCATGGCGTGTGCGAAATGGGAAACTATTGAATCAATCCTTCCGTATCTTGATACTTATCTGATGGATATCAAACATACAAATACACAGAAACATAAAGAATTTACAGGCCGCTCCAATGAACTGATGATGGAAAATGCCAGAAAAGTAGCACTTTCCGGAAAAACAAAGCTTGTGATCAGAGTTCCTGTAATTCCTACTTTTAATGATACCGTAGAAGAAATCCAGGGAATTGCAAGATTTGCAGATACACTTCCCGGAGTGGATAAAATTCATTTGCTTCCATATCACAGACTTGGACAGGATAAATATGAAGGCCTTGGAAGACCATACCTGATGGGTGAGATTGAGCCACCATCCAAAGAACATATGGAAACATTGAAAAAAGCAGTGCATGCAGTCAGCGGTCTGGACTGCCAGATCGGCGGATGAGCAGAAAGATAAAAACAAATAAAAACAACATAAATAAAACGATAAAAACAACACAAAACAACGGAACTATATTGACTTTTTATGACTGATAGTGTACAATCACAAGTAGAAACGTCAACGAAATCCAATGCCTTAAGGAGGAAAATGAGCATGGTAAACGAATATGAAATCAAAAAACAGATCTGCGACATCGGAAGAAGAATCTACAACCGTAACATGGTAGCTGCAAACGATGGAAACATCTCTGTAAAACTGAACGACAATGAATTTCTTTGCACACCAACAGGTGTATCCAAAGGCTTCATGACACCAGAGTATATCTGTAAAGTAGACAGAGAAGGAAATGTTATTCAGGCAAATCCTGGATTTAAACCATCTTCTGAAATTAAAATGCATATGAGAGTTTATGAGAAGAGACCAGATGTAGGTTCTGTTGTACATGCTCATCCAATTTATGCAACATCTTTTGCAATCGCAGGTATTCCGCTGACACAGCCGATCATGCCGGAAGCCGTTATCTCTCTTGGATGCGTGCCGATTGCTGAATATGGTACACCATCTACAATGGAGATCCCGGATAACCTTGAGAAATATCTTCCATATTTCGATGCAGTTCTTCTTGAAAACCACGGAGCACTGACATGGAGCACAGACTTAAATGCAGCTTACATGAAGATGGAATCTGTAGAGTTCTACGCACAGCTTCTGTATCAGTCAAAAGTTCTTGGCGGACCTAAGGAATTTGATGAGAAGAACATTGAGAAACTTTATGAAATTCGTCGTAAATTCGGTATGGCTGGTAAACATCCGGCAAACCTCTGCCTGAACAAAGACGGCAAGAACTGTCATAACTGCGGTGGAGCATGTCAGGACGGAGAATTCAAGAAATTCCCTGGATATCAGTATGATTTCGTAGGTGGAGATTCAAAACCGGCAGAGAATAATGCTGCATCTGATGCACAGTTAGTTGCTGAGATTACAAAACAGGTAATGGCTCAGTTAGGAATGAAATAAGAGCATAGATAATCAAGGAGGACAGTCTCATGCCAATTAATGAGAATATGGTACAGGAAATTGTACAGGAAGTTATGGCAAAAATGCAGATAGCAGACGCTCCGACTGGCAAACATGGCATTTTTAAAGAAATGAATGATGCAATTGAAGCTGCCAAGAAATCACAGCTTATTGTAAAGAAAATGTCCATGGATCAGAGAGAAAAAATTATTACCTGCATTCGTAAGAAAATAAAAGAAAATGCAGAAGTAATGGCACGCATGGGTGTGGAAGAGACCGGTATGGGAAATGTAGGAGATAAGATTCTCAAACATCATCTTGTAGCTGATAAGACACCGGGAACAGAAGTTATTACAACAACTGCATGGTCAGGAGACAGAGGATTAACTCTTATTGAAATGGGACCTTTCGGTGTGATCGGTGCTATTACTCCATGTACCAATCCAAGTGAAACAATTTTATGTAATACAATGGGAATGCTTGCAGGAGGAAATACAGTTGTATTTAATCCTCATCCGGCAGCAATCAAGACTTCCATTTATGCGATCAATCTTCTGAATGAAGCATCATTAGAGTCCGGCGGACCGGATAATATTGCGGTTACTGTAGAGAAACCTACTCTTGAAACCAGCAATGTAATGATGAAACATAAAGACATCCCGCTTATTGCAGCAACCGGGGGACCTGGAGTTGTAACTGCAGTTCTTTCTTCCGGCAAACGTGGCATTGGTGCAGGTGCAGGAAACCCTCCGGCACTTGTTGATGAAACAGCTGACATCCGTAAAGCGGCAACAGACATTGTAAACGGATGTACATTTGATAACAATCTTCCATGTATCGCAGAGAAAGAGATCGTAGCAGTTTCTTCTATCGTAGATGAGTTGATGCATTATCTTGTAACTGAGAATGATTGTTATCTTGCATCTAAAGAAGAACAGGATAAACTTACAGAAGTAGTTCTGGCAGGCGGAAAACTGAACCGTAAATGTGTCGGACGTGACGCAAGAACACTTCTTTCCATGATCGGTGTCAATGCACCGGCAAATATCCGCTGTATCGTATTTGAAGGACCGAAGGAACATCCGCTGATCACAACAGAGCTTATGATGCCGATCCTTGGTGTAGTAAGAGCAAGAGATTTTGATGATGCAGTGGAACAGGCAGTATGGTTAGAACACGGAAATCGCCATTCTGCACATATCCATTCAAAGAATATTGATAATATTACAAAATATGCGAAAGCAATTGATACAGCAATCCTTGTAAAGAATGCACCATCCTATGCTGCATTAGGATTTGGCGGTGAAGGCTATTGTACATTTACAATCGCAAGCCGTACAGGTGAAGGTCTTACCTGCGCAAGTACATTTACCAAGAGAAGACGCTGCGTAATGGCAGACAGCCTTTGCATTCGTTAAAGATGATGAGTTAAGGAGAGAAAGAACATGGACATGAATAATGTAAATATAGAAGAAATCGTGAAACAGGTTCTCTCCGGCATGACAGGAAATGCACCGGCAGCAGCAACAGTTTCTGCACCGGCAGCAACAACTGGAATCCCGAAGACAGCCAGAGTAGCTGTATTAACTGAAAAGGAACATTTCGAACTGAAAGAATATCCGATTCCTCCGATTGGAGATGACGATATCCTGGTTAAAGTTGAAGGATGCGGTGTGTGTGGTACAGATGCACATGAATTTAAAAGAGATCCATTTGGCCTGATCCCGGTAGCACTTGGACATGAAGGTACAGGTGAAATCGTGGCTATGGGTAAGAATGTTAAAGTAGATACTGCAGGAAAACCTGTAAAGGTTGGCGATAAAGTCGTTACCTGTATGATCTTTAAAGATGATCCGGAAATCACAATGTTCGACCTGAACAAGAAGAACGTAGGTGGAGCTGACGTATATGGACTTCTTCCGGATGATGATGTACATCTTAACGGATGGTTCTCCGATTACATCTTCTTAAGAGGTGGAAATTTCGGAACTACATTCTTTAATGTAAGTGATCTGGATCTAGATTCCCGAATCCTCATCGAGCCATGTGCAGTACTTGTACATGCAGTTGAGAGAGCAAAAACAACCGGAATCCTTCGTTTCAACAGCAGAGTTGTAGTTCAGGGCTGCGGACCAATCGGTCTGATCTGCATTGCAGTACTTCGTACTATGGGCGTAGAACATATCTGCGCAGTAGACGGAAATGAGAAACGTCTTGAATTTGCGAAGAGAATGGGAGCAGATACAAGCGTTAACTTCATGAACTTCAAAGGAATCGAAGCACTGACAGAGGCTGTAAAAGAAGCACAGGGTGGACACCTTGCAGATTTTGCATTCCAGTGTACAGGAAATCCAAAAGCTCATGCAAATATTTATAAATTTATCCGTAACGGCGGCGGCCTTTGCGAACTTGGTTTCTTCATCAATGGTGGAGATGCTACAATTAACCCGCACTTTGATCTTTGCTCCAAAGAAATCAATCTGGTTGGTTCCTGGGTTTACACTCTCAGAGATTATGTTACAACATTTGATTTCCTTAAGAGAGCAAATGCAATCGGTCTTCCAATGTCTGAACTGATCACAGATAAGTTCCCGTTAGAGCAGATCAACGAAGCTCTTCAGACCAACCTGGCAATGACAGGTCTTAAGATTGCAGTTGTGAATAAATAATATAAGCCTGGCAATAAAGGAGAATCGAAATGGCAGAAGCTGTAGGAATTTTAGAGGTATTCGGGCTGGCAACAGCCTTTGTAGCAGGCGATGCCGGATGCAAGGCAGCGAATGTCCGCCTGGAGGTTTTTGATAAAAATAAACCAGCCAATGCTGACAGCCTGCCGGTACCGCTCCTTGTCTGCATTAAATTCAGAGGAAGTGTAACTGATGTTACAGCTGCTGTGGAGGCAGGCATGGAAGTTGCAAACAGAATGACTGGTGTGGTACAGCACTATGTAATCCCGAACCCGGAAGAGGGAACGGAAAAAATGCTGAAAATCAGCGCCCTGGATAAGGAATAGCAGTTGCATATCCTTCAGGTATCAGTTAAGATAGAATCAGATAGTTTTTTGTAGATTCAGGAGGAAGATAAAATGGCACAGGAAGCATTAGGAATGGTTGAGACCAGAGGACTTACAGCAGCAATTGAAGCAGCTGATGCAATGACAAAAGCAGCTGAGGTTGCATTAGTAGGAACAGAGAAAATCGGATCCGGACTTGTAACAGTTATGGTTCGTGGAGATGTCGGAGCTGTTAAGGCAGCAGTAGAGAGCGGAAGCGCAGCAGCATCCAGACTTGGTGAATTAGTTGCTACACATGTAATTCCGAGACCTCATACAGACGTAGAGAAAATCCTTCCAAGCATCTGACCAACAGATTAAGAAGTTATAAATAAGGAGTTCGCTCATGAGTAAATCATACGGATTTATAGAAATCACAGGTGTTGTTGCAGCAATTGATGCATTGGACATTATGTGCAAAACTGCAGACGTTGAGCTGGCGTCATGGGAACGTAAGCTGGGCGGACGACTGGTTACTATTATAGTTGAAGGCGATGTATCTGCCGTTACGGAAGCTGTAAATGCTGCAGTGGTAGGTGCAATCAAGAAACCGGTAAGTTATGCAGTAATTGCACGCCCCCATGAAGAAACCGTCAGAATGGTGGAACTGAGTGCAAGTCGCTGGAAGAACAAGGACAAGCAGGGGGATGAATAATGGCTGAAGAGAATAAACCGGAAGCAGATAAGAAAGCCCCTAAAAAAGCAGCCACTCCAAGAAAGACCAGGAGTACAGCCGGAAGAGCAAAAGCTTCTGCGAAGACGGAAGTAAAGGCTCAGACAGCAGATACGGCGGCAGAAACAACAAATGAAACAGAATCCCAGAAGGAAAATAGTATAGAAACAGTATCTCATAAGGAGGAGAAAATTATGACACAGGAAGCATTAGGAATGGTAGAAACCAGAGGACTTACAGCAGCAATTGAAGCAGCAGACCAGATGTGCAAAGCAGCTAACGTTGCATTAGTAGGAACAGAGAAAATCGGATCCGGACTTGTAACAGTTATGGTTCGCGGAGATGTCGGAGCTGTTAAATCAGCAGTAGAGAGCGGAAGCGCAGCAGCATCCAGACTTGGTGAATTAGTTGCTACACATGTAATCCCAAGACCACACACAGATGTAGAGAAAATCCTGCCTGTATTAAAATAATTTATCCGTCATTTCTGACAGAAAGCAGGTGTATTCTTGGAAACTAATAATATTGAACTGATTACCCGAATGGTTATTCAGGCAATCAATAAAAATGAGAAAAAAGGCGATGGATTCATGGTTCCCATCGGAGTTTCTGCAAGACACATTCACCTGACACAGGAACATGTGGAAGCATTATTCGGATCTGGATATCAGCTTACAAAGAAAAAAGATCTGATGGGTGGTCAGTTTGCTTCCAATGAGACAGTTACCATTGTGGGACTGAAACTTCGTGCCATTGAGAATGTAAGAATCCTGGGACCGGTACGTAAGGCCTCACAGGTTGAGGTATCTGCTACAGATGCGATCAAACTTGGAATGAATGTTCCGGTTCGTGAATCAGGAGATGTTGCAGGAAGTGCGCCGATAGCAATTGTAGGACCGAAAGGTGCTATTTATCTGAAAGAGGGATGTATCGTGGCAATGCGCCATATACATATGTCTCCGAAAGATGCACAGGCTGCAGGTGTGAAAGATGGTGACATTGTATCAGTGAAAGCGGATAATGAAAGAGGGACAATCTTTAATCAGGTTAAAATCCGCGTGGATGACAGTTTTACACTGGAAATGCACATTGATACAGATGAGGCAAATGCAGCAAAGATTGCTACAGGCAATACAGTAACAATCATTAAATAATATGATATCAGGGTCAAAAGACTTTTTGTCCCTAACATCATAATATCGGGGGCCAAAGGTCAAAAAAGCCATTCGTGCCTGCACGATAAGGTTTTGAACAGGATCCCTTAAGTATTAATTTGGGGGCAAAGATTTTGCCCCCAATATTATTATTACAAATAATTTGGAGGCTCATATGATCGTAGGCAAAGTTGTTGGAAGTGTGGTATCCACACGTAAATGCGAGAAACTGATAGGAAGTAAATTTATGATTATCGAGCCTGTGCATCATATGAAAGGCGACCTCAGCCAGCTGGTGGCAATCGATATGATAGGAGCCGGAGTTGGTGAATATGTATTGGTGGCACAGGGAAGCGCAGCAAGAATTGGCTGCGGCGTAGAAACAGCACCGGTAGATGCGGCGATAGTTGGTATCATTGATGACGGTGCAGGATTGGAGTAACGCCATGGAAATCAAAGAATTACAAGATATTATACGGCAGAATGGTGTAGTAGGTGCCGGTGGAGCTGGATTCCCTACTTATATGAAGCTCACAGATAAGGCCGATACCATTCTTATGAACTGTGCAGAGTGTGAACCATTACTGAAGTTACACAGACAGTTATTGGAAAAGCACGCATATGAGATTATGAAAACATTCCATATGATTCAGAAAACTGTAGGAGCTTCTGAGGCAATCATTGGAATCAAGAAATCTTATGTACAGACAATTCAGGCATTAAATCAGCATATTGAAGAATTTCCTGGAATGAGGCTGCATCTTTTGGATGAAGTTTATCCGATGGGAGATGAAGTTGTACTCATTTATGAGGCAACCGGACGAGTAGTACGACCGGGTGGACTGCCGATTGAGCAGGGTGTAGCTGTGTTTAATGTTGAGACAGTTTATAATGTATATCGTGCTGTAGAAGAGAAACAGCCGGTAACAGACAAATATGTATCTGTTGTTGCCGAAGTAAGTGATCCGGTTACAGTGAAAGTTCCGCTGGGATGTACCCTGGAGGAAGTTGTAGCCCAGGCTGGCAGTACAACAGTAAAGGATCCTGTCTATTTCGTAGGAGGCCCTATGATGGGGCGTATCGGAAATGGTTCAGATCCGGTGACAAAGACAACAAATGCGATTTTGGTCCTTCCAAAAGACCATCTTATTGTAGCGAAGAAACAGCGGACTTCTTCCATAGATTTAAAACGTGCAGCATCTATCTGCTGCCAGTGCAATACCTGTACAGATTTATGTCCGAGACATAATCTGGGACATCCGATCGATCCGGCGAAATTTATGAGAGCTGCATCAAATAATGATTTCAGAGACCTGAATCCATATATAGATGCTTCCTTCTGCAGTTCCTGCGGTGTATGTGAGATGTACTCATGTCCGCAGAGTCTTGCACCGAGAAGTCTTCTCGCAGATATGAAGGGCGGTCTGAGAAAAGCAGGTATCCGTCCTCCGCAGGGTGTACAGCCGAAACCGGTACAGGAATCCAGAGAATACCGTAAGGTTCCGGAAGAACGTCTGATGGCGCGACTTGGTCTTACGAGATATGACAAGGATGCTCCTCTGAAAGAAGAACTTGTACAGGTTAAGAAAGTAAGGATATTATTGAGCCAGCACATCGGAGCACCTGCACAGGCAGTGGTCAAAGCCGGTGATGAGGTAACAAGAGGGCAGATGATCGCACAGCCGGCACAGGGCTTAAGCGTTGGAATCCATGCCTCTGTCAGCGGTAAAGTCACAGAAGTAACAGACCGTTACATCATCATTGCAGTAAAGTAGAAAGGACGTGCACAAAATGAGTAAAGCAATCGGAATGATTGAATTTAAAACCACATCTACAGGCGTTACTGCAGCAGATGCTATGGTAAAAACATCTGAGGTAGAGATCGTCGAGGCACAGACCGTATGTCCTGGTAAATATATTGCAATTATTACCGGTGACTTAAGTGCGGTAAAGGCAGCCGTTGATACGGCAGTAACTACATATGAGGATAAATGTATCGACAGTTTTGTACTCGGTAATCCTCATGAGTCAATTTTCCCGGCAATTTATGGAACTACACAGGTAGAAGAAATCAGTGCACTGGGAATTCTGGAAACTTATGACGCAGCTTCTATTATTGAAGCAGCTGATCAGGCAGCGAAGACTGCAATCGTAGATCTGATCGAACTTCGTATTGCCAAAGGTATGTGCGGGAAATCTTATATGATGATCACTGGAGAGGTTTCAGCAGTAGAAGCTTCCATAGAGAGAGCGAAAGAACTTGTATCTGCCAAGGGTATGTATCTGGATTCTTCCGTTATCGCACATCCTGACAGAAGAATGATAGATAGTATTTTGTAATATTAATAAATAATTCCTCAGAAAAAGGAGGCAAAAATATGCTTGCACTGGAGAGAAGAAACCAGATTCTCGAGAAACTACAGGCAGAAAAGCGGGTAGTGGTCAGTGAACTCAGCCAGCTGTATAATGTCTCTGAAGAGACCATACGCCGTGATCTGGATAAACTTGAAAAAGAAGGACTTGCAATTAAGAGCTATGGCGGTGCCGTGATTAATGAGGATGTAAGTATTGATTTACCTTTTAATGTCCGAAAGAATCAGAATGTATCAGGAAAGCAGAGAATGGCGGAGATTGCGGCTTCACTGGTAAAAGATGGGGACCATATCTTTCTGGATGCCAGTACTACGGCCGTATTTGTGGCCAAGGCACTGAAAGAGAAGGAGCGCCTTACTGTAATTACAAATTCTATGGAGATATTGTTGGAATTATCTGACGTGTCTGGATGGAATATTATTTCTACAGGAGGCGTAATGAAGGAAGGATATTTGGCCTTCCTGGGTTCCAAAACAGATGAATCCATACGTTCCTATTATGTAGACAAGGTTATTTTTTCATGTAAGGCCCTGGATCAGGAATGGGGAATCATGGAATCTCAGGAAGCCTTTGGTTCTACAAAGAGAGCGATGATGAATTCAGGACGAAAAAAAATTCTGGTTATCGACAGTTCCAAATTTGATCAGACAGCATTTTCTGTTGCTGGCAGTATGAAAGATGTAGATATCGTAGTGACAGATAAAAAACCGGAAGAACGCTGGCGTATATACTTCGAGAAAATGGGAGTAAAATGTAAATATCCTGTCTGATACAGAGAAAAGGAGTATTATACAATGAATACTTTCGAGATGAAAACAGCGATCCATTTTGGAAATAACGCATTAGACAGACTGAAACAGATTCCATACAAAAGGGTTCTCATTATCACAGACCCATTTGTGGTACAAAGCAAAATGGTTGATTTGATCACTACTCCTTTAAACAGTGCTGGTATTGCGTATGATATTTTTCATGATGTAGTGCCGGATGCTCCTGTAGATAAGATTGCAGAAGGTGTAAAGAAATTTCTGGAATACCAGCCGGAAGCGGTTATTGCAGTCGGCGGTGGTTCTGCCATTGATTCATCTAAAGCAATCAGAGAGTTTGCACTCAAAATCAATAATTATGGAAAAGTAGGTCTGATCGCAATCCCGACTACAAGTGGTACAGGATCAGAGGTGACTTCTTTTGCAGTAGTAAATGATACAGCGGCACATGTGAAGTATCCGTTGATTTCAGACAGTCTGACAGCAGATGAAGCAATTCTGGATGCAGAGCTTGTAAAGAGTGTTCCACCATCTATTACAGCGGATACAGGCATGGATGTATTCACACATGCGCTGGAATCTTATGTAAGTACAGCACATAATGAATTTTCTTCAGCACTTGCAGAGAAGGCAATAGAAATCTGCGGCGTATTTTTGCTGAGAGCATACCTGGACGGCAGTGATATGCATGCTCGTAATAAGATGCATGTAGCTTCCTGTCTGGCTGGGTTATCATTTAACACTGCCGGACTGGGAATCACCCACAGTATGGCACATCAGCTGGGAGCAATGTTCCATATTCCGCATGGAAGAGCAAATGCGATGCTTCTTCCACATATCGTAGAATTTAATGCTGATATTAATAAGCACAGTAAGAGTCAGAAAGAATATCTTCCGGCCGTAAAGAGATATGCAAATATTGCGCATATTCTTGGTCTGAGTAATTACAATAAGGTAATGACAGTGCGTTCTCTGGTGAACTGGATTCAGTTTATGCAGAAAGAAATGAATATTCCTCTGACAATACAGGAACTTGGAACGATTGCACCGGAAGAGTATTTCGCAGCAATTGACAAGATGGCAGAGGCAGCACTTGCAGATGCCTGCACTGTGAACAATCCAAGAGTTCCTACAAAAGAAGATATTGTAAAGATTTATACAAAATTGTGGTCATTCTGATCAAAACAGCCCACTGAAATCAGAAACAGGAGATGGAAAGAATATGAGTATTTATACGAAAAGAGGAGACAGAGGAATTACAGATATGACTCATACCAGTAATATTTCCAAGTCTGATGATCGTATTCGACTGATTGGTACGATCGATGAATTAAATAGTCATATTGAGCTTGTGAAAAGCATGCTTTACCAGTCAGAAATGACAGGAACAACTGAATTATTGAAAAGCATACAAGCAAACCTGAATCTGGTCGCATCGGGAGTGAATAATCCATATGACCGAGACAGCAGGATCAATGAGAAAGAAACAGTAGCTTTAGAGACAGAAACGGACAGAGTAGAAGCGTTATGTACACAGCCTCTTTCTGAAAAACTTACCGGTAGAAATCAGCTTGCTGCAGAAATCGAAATCACACGTGCTGTTGCCAGAAGGGCGGAACGCTGTCTGGCTCAGGTGAGTGTGAAATTCGGAGCAGATACAGAGAGCAAGAGATTTCTGAATCGTCTTTCTGATTATCTATATATTCTTGCGAGATATGTAGAGCAGGGAGGGTATGAAATTCAGGCTATACATAATCAAAAAGAAGTAGATAGTTCTCAGTTTAAGAGTCTAGAAGCTATGGGAGAAGATATTCTGGTTATAGATGCAGAGAATAGAAGTCAGTTCACATCAGAACAGCCTGATTCCGGTACAAATGGGAATAATATGCTGCAAAGATCAGCGAACATCAATGAAGCAGTCATTCAGGAGGTTCTTAAACGTATGGGAATACAGAGCAGAATTACATTAAGTACGGCTAAGAAACTGATTGAAAGACTGGAACAGGAAGCAGTCCGCAGAGGACAGAGAGCAGTGATCGCTGTCTGTAATCCGGAGGGAAATCCTGTAGCTGTTCATGTTATGGATGGTGCATTTCTAGTCAGCTTTGATGTGGCTATGAAGAAAGCGTATACTGCTGTTGCGGTGAAGATGTCAACAATGGAGTTATCCAGGATTGCACAGCCTGGTGGAACTTTTTATGGAGTTGATAAGCTGGATGGTGGAAAAATCGTTATCTTTGGCGGTGGAATTCCGTTGAAATCAGGAGATACTATTATTGGAGGACTTGGAATCAGCGGAGGAACAGGAGAAGAAGATCACAGTCTGGCAGAGTATGGTCAGTCTATATTAAAGGAAATTTTGTAATCATTAGTGATTTGTAACCCTATAAGAAAGTTTGATGGAAAATTATAGAAAAAGATTTAAAATCTATTTGTTTAACAGAAAAAGAAAGATATTCTGTTTCAGGCATATAATATTTGTAAAATAAATAATGATAGAAAATAAGAACTCAGAACATTGGTAACAGATGTGAGATGTTAACCAATATTCTGGGTTTTTACTTTATAGAAAAGACTGCCGGATGGCGCGTTTTTGTGAGAAAGTCTATTTGGATTCTGAAATTATGGAAATAAAAATAGTATTATCTTCTCTTATATTTTCCAGGAGTAATCCCTTTATATTTTTTAAAAGTCCGGATAAAATAGCTCAGATCATTAAATCCATTTCGATAAGCAATCTCTGTGATAGAATCATCCGTAGCAGCCAGCTGATAACAGGCCTCTTCGATTCTCTGGCGGTTCAGGTAGTCCATGGGAGTCTGGTGAGTCATCTCCGAGAAAAATCTGCAGAAATATTTCGGCGACATGGAAACAGAGGATGACAGCTCCTGAAGAGTAATAGGGTTAGTATAGTTTTTTTCAATAAACTCCAGAACTTGTTTTAACTGCAAAATACGCTTGTAATCCCGACGCGCCCTGGTAGGATTTTCAATAAAGTAATGGTTACTAAAAACAAGACCAAAAAAGTGGTAAAATTGTCCAAATACAGTCAGCTCATATCCGGGCTTTTTTTCATACATAGCCTGAAATAAAGTAGAAATGCAGTCAAGAATCTGAGGCTGTTCATTTGTAAAGTGTGGAAAAAGCATCATTTCCTGATGAAGAATCTCTTGAATATATTCTCCACATACCGGATTATTTTTCAAAAAGGCATTAATATCAAAAACAATGCACTGATAGACACAATC
Source organism: Blautia sp. HCP3S3_B11 (assembly GCF_052064435.1). Lineage (NCBI taxonomy): Bacteria > Bacillati > Bacillota > Clostridia > Lachnospirales > Lachnospiraceae > Blautia > Blautia sp. HCP3S3_B11. The sequence continues at coordinate 161,740 of NZ_JBQHVP010000004.1, read as the reverse complement.
ATGAGGAACTCCGGAATGAAGAATTCCACTATGTACAAAAATGACATCATTTTCGATTGCGATAAAACTTTTTTCGTCTAAAGTGACGGTGATAGACCCTTTCAGAACACGAATGATTTCATATTCCACATGCCAGTGATAAGACATGACATATCTGGGATGTGTATGGTCTATGTGATGAAATTCAAAAGGAAACTCATAAGTACCTCTTGGACGGTCTTCGTTGCGCTCTAAATCATGCAAAAGAAATCTCCTCCGCTTCAAAATTTACAGAAATTTTATACTTAAAACAGAAAAAGTGAATATTGTACTATTTTTTGCTATTATAACACAAGTAATTTTATGAATGCAATTATATAATAGATATCAGTAACAGGTTTAAAGAATCAACGTTACTGTTCACACACCACTATCCTGCGAGGTGTTTTGGCATAAATATGCCCAAATCCCGAGACATACGAGCAAAAATTCCATTGCCATAGGCAAGTTGAAAGGAATTTTGGCAACGTTACCGGGAAGGGAGTGAACAGTAACTTAAAGGATTATCATTTCGTATATTTGCAGATGAATGTTTGTAAATGACGGAATCATAATCTTGGGGGTAAAGCAGAAATGATATTTCTGCAAGGATATTATAACAACTTATCAGGAGGTATTTTATTATGGCAAAGAGCAGATTAATCGGCAGCTATCCGGTAATTGGAATCAGACCTACTATTGATGGTCGTAGAGGAGCATTAGATGTTCGTGGATCTCTGGAAGAGCAGACAATGAACATGGCGAAATCAGCTGCCAAATTATTCGAAGAAAACCTGAAATATTCAAACGGTGAACCAGTTAAAGTTGTAATCGCTGATACAACAATCGGACGTGTTGGTGAAGCAGCTGCATGTGCTGATAAATTCAGACATGAAGGTGTTGACATTACTGTAACAGTTACACCTTGCTGGTGCTACGGTGCTGAGACAATGGATATGGATCCTCAGACAATTAAAGCTGTATGGGGCTTCAATGCAACAGAGAGACCTGGTGCTGTTTACCTTGCATCTGTTCTTGCAACTCATGCACAGAAAGGTCTTCCTGCATTTGGTATCTACGGACATGAAGTTCTGGATGCTGATGACACAGAAATGCCAGAAGATGTAAAAGAGAAAATGTTAAGATTCGGACGTGCAGCAGTAGCAGTAGCTACAATGAGAAACAAATCCTGGCTGCAGATCGGTTCCGTTACTATGGGTATCGGCGGATCTATCATTGATCCTGATTTTATCGAATCCTATCTTGGAATGCGTGTAGAGTCTGTTGACGAGGTAGAAATCATCCGTCGTATGACAGAAGGCATCTATGATCATGATGAATTTGACAAAGCAATGAAATGGGCAAAAGAAAACTGCACAATCGGATTTGATAAGAACCCGCCTGAACTTCAGATGTCTGAAGAGCAGAAAGAAGAGCAGTTCGAATTCGTAGTTAAGATGGCAGTTATCATCCAGGAACTTATGAATGGATGTGACAATCTTGATCCGAAATTCTCTGAAGAAGCAATCGGACACAATGCGATTGCTGCTGGTTTCCAGGGACAGAGACAGTGGACAGACTTCTATCCAAACGGCGACTTTGCAGAAGCTATGCTGAATACTTCCTTTGACTGGAATGGAGCAAGAGAGCCATACATTCTGGCTACAGAGAACGACGTACTCAACGGTCTTGGAATGCTGTTTATGAAACTTCTGACAGGACGTGCTCAGATGTTCGCAGATGTTCGTACATATTGGAGTGCAAATGCTGTTAAGCGTGTTACAGGATATGATCTTGAAGGCGTTGCAAAAGAGAACGATGGTATCATTCATCTGATCAACTCTGGTGCATGCTGTCTGGACGCTTCCGGTGTTGTGAAAGACGAAAACGGCGAAGGCGTTATGAAAGAATGGTGGAATGTAACTGAAGAAGATCAGAAAGCGATTATGAATGCAACTACATGGAACGCAGCCGACAACGGATATTTCCGTGGAGGCGGATTCTCATCCAGATTCGAGACAAGAGCTACTATGCCTGCTACAATGATCCGTCTGAACCTTGTAAAAGGACTTGGACCGGTTCTTCAGATTGCAGAAGGATGGACAGTAGAACTTCCGGAAGATGTATCTGATACACTTTGGAAACGTACAGACTATACATGGCCATGCACATGGTTTGTCCCGAGATGTGATGGCAAAGACGGTGCATTCAAGAGTGCATATGATGTTATGAATAACTGGGGCGCTAACCATGGTGCAATCTCCTATGGACACATTGGTGCAGATCTTATCACAATGTGCTCTATGATGAGAATCCCGGTTTGCATGCACAACGTACCTGAGAAAGATATCTTCCGTCCGGCAGCATGGAATGCATTCGGAATGGATAAAGAAGGCGCAGATTTCAGAGCATGCAAGAACTATGGACCTCTTTACAAATAATAAATAAAATCAAGGTCTTACCTTAAGAAAAACCCTCCCAAAGCCGAAAATGGTGATGGGAGGGTTTTTTATTGCAGAAAACTGCCAGAAATATTTCAGGATATAAAACCAGAGCACTTTGCCGGACAGTCTTATTTGCATTATTTTCTAGAATTGCTATAGATATAGAAAACGGGAATAGTCAATCGGATAAAATCATCCGCTTTCGCTGCGTGACTCTACACCGAATAACTGCTCCGCAGTGTATCAGGAGGGGCTTGTACCCCTCCTGATACAAGCAAGTCCCACCCACTGCTTATTGCTCTTCGCAACCTCCGCAGGGGACTTACTTGATTCGGTTAAATGACTATAAATGATAAACATAAAGACAGCATCTGCTGACAAAATACAGATGCTGTCTTTATGAATATGTATCATTGTATATGTGTGTTATGTGTATAAGTATCTATTAAAGATAGATTAATGTCAGAAGCATTAATTAGTTGTTGATTACAACACCTTTCTGGAGCATAACGTTTGCATACAGAGCTTTCTCACTTGTAGAGATAATGCAGTATGCAGTTTTGGCCTCATCATAGAATGCGAAACGTTCAATATTTCCGATTGCTTTATCGCCACGCTCATCATATTTGGATACAATTTCTTTATAAGTATCCCAGATAGGTGTCTCTACATCATCACCGGGCATAACTTCCATCAGATTTACAGGATGCTCTACATAAGTATCCAGCGGGAAAAGCTGAAGGATCGCATCCAGAATCTCCGGTACACCATGTCCGTCACAACGGATCGTGATAGCATTCTTACCCATTGATTCAACCGGGAAATTTCCGTCTGCAATAACAAGACGGTCGCTATGTCCCATTTCACATAAAACTTTTAATAATTCCGGTGATAAAATTTCAGGAATTCCTTTTAACATAATTTATATTCTCCTTTCAAAATAGAATTTCCAATTTCCGTAAATATTCTGTATTCGGGATTTGAGTTATGTCACTGTGAACAGAATAAACAATAACGATTTTATCCCTGACAACATAATTAAAGTTTAGTAAGAAAAAAGTTATTAATCAAGGCAAAATCTTACAAAAAAAGAGTAAATTTTTCTAGTTGACAGTTACCTGTAAGCGCGGTATGATGAAACAAAACAGAAACGTTTCGGTTTTTGAAAGCCGAAATGAGTAATTATCAGTAAAGATACCCGGAAACTATTAATAAAAACCATAAAGAATCTATCAGGGAGGACAAAGGAATGCCATTAGTTACATCTAAAGAAATGTTATTAAAAGCACAGAAAGGCGGTTATGCAGTCGGAGCATTTAATGCTGAGAACATGGAGATGGTGAAAGCAATCATTCAGGCTGCTGAAGAGTTGAAAGCACCGGTTATGATCCAGACAACTCCATCCACAATTAAATATGGAACACTGGAAACTTACCATGCAATCGTAGCAGCAGAAGCAGCGAAAGCATCCGTACCGGTATGCCTCCATCTGGATCATGGCAGCAGCTTTGAACTTGCAATGCAGGCGCTGGACGCAGGATATACTTCTGTAATGATCGACGGATCTAAATTAGACTTTGAAGAGAACATCGCAGTAAGTAAGAAAGTAGCAGATGTTGCAGCCGCTATCGGTGTGCCATGTGAAGCTGAACTTGGTAAAGTTGGCGGAAAAGAAGATGACCTGGTTGCTGAAGCTGACACAAACACAGACCCAGCTCAGGCAAAAGAATTTGCAGAACGTACGGGTGTTACTTCTCTCGCCATTGCAATTGGTACGGCACATGGATTTTATGTAGGTACCCCGGTTCTTGATAAGGAACGTTTGAGTGAGATTCGTAAAGTTGTTGATATTCCGTTGGTACTTCATGGTGCATCCGGACTTACAGATGAAGATGTAAGTGACTGTGTGAAACGTGGAATCTGTAAAGTGAATTTTGCAACAGAATTACGTGCGGCATATTCAAAGGCTGTGAAAGAAATATTCGAGAATGATCCGGATGTCTTTGATCCGAAAGCATATGGAAAGGCTGGAATCGCAGCAGTAAAAGAGCTGGTAAAAGGCCGTATGAAAGTTTGTGGATGTGATGGAAAGGCTGAGTGATCCTAATTGGCAGCGACCATGAAAGATATCGCCAGACGAACCGGACTTGGACTGGCGACTATTTCTTCTTACTTCAATGGGGGAAATGTAAGAGAAAAAAACAAGATCAAGATTGAAGAAGCAATAGAAGAATTGCACTATGAGGTTAATGAAGTAGCAAGAGGATTAAAGACGAATGCGACGAAGACAATAGGCGTGGTAATACCGGAACTGGACCAGATTTTCTGTACCCAGATCATTATTGGAATTGAAGATATTCTGAGAAGCCATGGTTATGCAACCATCGTGTGTGACTGCCGTACAGACAAGAAGCGGGAGAAAGATGCCGTAGATTTTCTGACAAGAAAAAGAGTAGATGGCATTATCAGTATGCCGGTAGATGAGACAGGAGCTCATCTGAAATCTTTTCAGAAGACAGGAAAGCCGATTGTTCTAATAGACAGAAAAATCACAGGACTTTCCAGTGACTGTGTTCTGGTAGATAACGAGAAGGCAGCTGAGGATGCCGTGGAGCTTTTATTTGAAAAAGGGCATATGGACATTGGTCTGATCGGAGGTCCGAGAGAAATTTACACCGCTCAGGAGAGACTTCGGGGATATTGCATGGCATATGAAAAAAAAGGACTCCCGGTGAAAGAATCTCTGATCTATCATGGCGATTATACGATGCAAGGCGGAGTGCATGCATTGGAAGAACTGGTAAAGCAAAATCCGCAGATGACTGCCGTCTTGGTGATAAATTATGAGATGACAATGGGTGCAGTGATCGGTCTGAATGAACTTGGCATAAAAGTACCGCAGGAACTTTCAATCGTAGGCTTTGACAACAGAGAGTTTGCCAGAGCCTGTAGTCCGAGACTGACAATCGTTACACAGCCAACTCACCAGATTGCCGAGAAAGCTGCAGGAATTATGCTACAGCGTCTGGAAGAGAATGAAAAAACGGAAAACTATATAACAGAAAAGTTACAGACAGAGATTGAAAATGGAAATTCTGTCATAGCGCTTATATAAACATAAGTCGATAATTTTTGGGGGAAAGATGAAAGCTGTATATTTACTTGGAATTGATATAGGAACAAGTGCCTGCAAAGTTGCTATATTTGACCGAAACGGTCAGGTGAAAGCAGCAGCTACAGGAGATTACCCAGTCTATTATCCAAAAGAGGGATGGGCTGAGCAGAAACCGGAAGAATGGTGGGAGGCAGTCTGCCAGGCAATAAAAAAAACTCTGGAAAAGGGAAAAATCCAACCGGAAGAAATTGCCGGAATCGGAATCGATGGTCAGAGCTGGTCTGCGATTGCGATTGATAAAAAAGGAAATGTATTAACGAATACACCGATATGGATGGACACCAGGGCACAGGAAATCTGTGACAGGCTAAATCGGGAAATCGGAGAAGATGAGATTTTCAAAATCGCCGGAAATTCGTTACAGCCTTCTTATACCACTGCAAAAATTCTCTGGTATAAAGAAAATCTGCCGGAAGTTTATGAAAAAATTTATAAAATCCTACAGTCTAACAGTTACATTGCATATAAGCTGACCGGTGCAATTACGCAGGATGTTTCACAGGGATATGGACTTCACTGCTTTGATATGCATACAGGACAGTGGAATCAGCAAATGTGTGAGAAACTGGGAATCCCGGTGGGATTTTTACCGGAAATCTGCTCTTGTGACACAATCGTGGGGACAGTGACAGAGGAAGCCGCCAGACAGTGTGGATTGACAGCCGGAATTCCGGTAGCAGCAGGTGGCCTTGATGCGGCATGCGGTACTCTTGGTGCAGGTGTGATTCATCCGGGAGAAACACAGGAACAGGGCGGTCAGGCCGGTGGAATGAGTATCTGTACTGATACTTATCAGGCAGATCCGAGGCTGATTCTTGGTTTCCATGTTATGCCAGGAGAATGGCTTTTACAGGGCGGAACTACCGGAGGCGGTGGTGTAATGCGCTGGTTTGAACATGAATTTGCTGATTATGAGAGAGTGATGCAGAAAGAAAACGGAAAGTCCTCACTGGATCAGTTAAATGAGATTGGTGAAAAGGTAGCTCCGGGCTGTGATGGCGTTGTCTTCCTTCCATATATGGCAGGTGAACGCTCACCAATCTGGAATCCACATGCAAAAGGCGTTTTCTACGGGCTTGATTTTTCAAAGACCAAAGGTCATATGCTAAGAGCCTGTATGGAAGGTGTGGCTTTTTCCTTAAGACACAATCTGGAAATCGCAGAAGAGGCAGGCGCGCATGCAGAAGTGCTCAGAGCCATGGGCGGTTCAGCGAACTCTCTTCTCTGGACACAGATCAAATCAGATGTGACAGGAAAACCAGTTGAAGTACCTGCTTCAGATACTGCGACGACACTTGGTGCAGCTATCCTGGCAGGTGTAGGTGTTGGATTTTATAAAGATTATGAAGAAGCAGTATCACTGACAGTGAAAGAGACAAGAAAACATATGCCGGATCCGGATAAGAAAGCTGTATATGATAAAGTATATGAAAATTATCTGGAACTTTACAGATCTCTGGAACATATGATGCGTTGAGAAATAATTATTAGTTCATGTATTACTATATCATAAAGACAGGTGTGAAAATACCAAAGTGCTATATCCGATTGACTTTATGTGAATGGTAATGACAGATGTAAGTAATGGGCGGATATATCCACCTGAAATGGAGGCATAAAAGAAATGAAAGCAGCAGTTGTAGTAGCAAATGAAGATGTACGTTATCAGGAAGTAGAAGAACCACAGGTAAAACCAGGATGGGTAAAGGTTAAGGTAAAATGCTCCGGAATCTGCGGATCAGATATTCCGCGTGTATTAAATAACGGAGTTCATTTTTATCCGATCGTACTGGGACATGAATTCTCAGGAGATGTTGTGGAAGTTGGAGAAGGCGTTACAAAGGTAAAAGTCGGCGACCGTGTGTCAGGTGCACCGCTCCTTCCATGTATGAAATGTGATGACTGTCAGAATGGAAACTTCTCTCTTTGTAAACATTACAGCTTTATTGGTTCCAGAGAGAATGGAAGTAATGCAGATTATGTAGTTATTCCGGAACAGAATGCAGTACCTTTTGATTCATCTATTTCATATGAGCAGGGTGCAATGTTTGAGCCATCTACAGTAGCTATTCATGGCCTGCTCCAGAATGATTATCAGGGCGGACAGTGTGTGGCTATCCTTGGTGGAGGAACGATTGGCATGTTCACAATGCAGTGGGCAAAGATTTTCGGTTCCAAGAAGGTTGTTGTTTTTGATATCAGCCCGGAACGTCTCGAACTGGCAAAACGCCTTGGCGCTGATGAGGTGATCAATACAACAGAAGAAGGATATATGGAAAAAGCTATGGCTCTTACAGATGGAAAAGGTTATGGCTTTGTATATGAGACAGCAGGACAGGTTCCGACAATGCATATGGCATTTGAACTGGCTGCCAATAAAGCGCATGTCTGCTTTATCGGAACGCCGCATCAGGAACTTAGCTTTACGCCAAAGCAGTGGGAAAATATGAACCGCAAAGAATTTAAACTGACAGGTTCCTGGATGTCCTATAGTTCACCATTCCCGGGAAAAGAATGGGATCTGACAGCACACTATTTTGCAACAGGTCAGCTGAAATTTGATCCGGGATTTATTTATAAGAAAATCCCGATGAGCCAGGCACAGGAAGCATTCCAGCTTTACAAGACTCCGGGACTTGTAAAAGGAAAAATTCTTTTAGTGAATGAAGATTAAAGGAGGTATATCACATGACATTTATTGATCCAGCTACAGTTCCACAGAGAACACTTTACACAGGGGCAAAAATGCCGGCAGTAGGAATGGGAACTTTCGGAAGTGACCATGCAGATCCGGACGAAGTATCTGCATCCGTTGCAGGTGCGATCCGCGCAGGCTATCGTTCCTTTGACTGTGCAGCATGTTATGGAAACGAAGACCAGATTGGTAAGGTCTTTGCACAGGCATTTGAAGAGGGCGTAGTAAAAAGAGAAGAACTTTTTATCGCTTCAAAAGTATGGAACGACATGCATGGAAAAGGCGATGTTCTTCTTGCATGTGCCAAATCATTAAGAGATCTTGGGCTTGATTATCTGGATATGTACTATGTACACTGGCCATTCCCGAACTATCATGCACCGCACTGTGATGTAGATTCGCGTAATCCGGATTCCAAACCATTTTCTGTAGAGCGCTTTATGGCAACATGGAGACAGATGGAACGTCTGGTAGATATGGGACTGACTAAACACATCGGTATGTCAAATATGACAATCCCGAAACTGGAAGCAGTCTTACCGCTTTGCAGAATCAAACCAGCTGCGATCGAAATGGAACTTCATCCATGCTTCCAGCAGCCGGAACTGTTTGATTATTGCAAAGAACATGGCATTGAAATCGTAGGTTTCTGCCCAATCGGCTCACCACAGCGCCCGGAAAGAGATAAAATGCCAGAAGATATCGCAGATATCGAACTTCCGGAATTAAAGAAAATCGCAGAAGCTCATGGAGTACATCCGGCAGTAATCTGTATCAAATGGGCAGTACAGAGAGGTGCAGCGCCGATTCCATTCTCATTAAAAGAGAAAAATTATACCATGAATCTGAAATGTGTAACAGAAGATCCACTGACAGATGAAGAAATGGAAATTATCCGTTCAGTTGATAAAAATAACCGACTGATCAAAGGGCACGTATTCCTTTGGAAAGGTGCAAATGACTGGCATGATCTCTGGGATGAAGATGGTGTGATCGTAAAATAAGATAAAATATAAATACATAATTGCGTGTATAAGGGTGCGGGGTAAACGCACCCTTATTTTAGGTGAAAAGACTGATGGGTGACTATTCAAATAAACTATGAAGTTGTTATTTGGGGTAGAACTATATAATGAATTGCAGCGAAACACCATGAACCTTGTGTAAAATATATAAAAAATTCAAACGAAAAATTGAAAATATAGTAAATATGTGGTATTATAATTGGAATCAAAAAGAAAGAGGATGCAAGATATCGGATGAAATGTCAGGCAGCGGGATATGGGATATCTGCCTGATCTTATGGGGGAAAATTGAATATGTACAAAATATTATTGGTAGATGATGAGATTCTGGTCAGGGATGCAATCCGGGAGAATATTGACTGGAAAGGTCTGGACTGCGAACTCGTGGGGGATTGTGAGAATGGCAGACAGGCAGTAGAATTTGTTCAGGATCATGAAGTAGATATCGTACTGACAGATATCTGTATGCCGTATATGGATGGCATGGAGCTGAGTGAATTTCTACATGACAATTATCCGGATATTCTCATTGTAATATTCAGCGGTTTTGGGGAATTTGAATATGCAAAGAAAGCAATCCGTTATAATGTCAGCGAATATATGCTCAAACCGGTTACAGCAATGGAACTGACAAAAGTAATTGAAAATATGAAAGAGAAGGTAGATGCCAGAAAGAAAAAGCAGAAAAAAATGGAATCTCTTGCACAGACTTCTCAGGATTATCATAAGAATGTAGATGTAATTCGCTCAAAAGCACTTGAGACATTGGTAAATTGTACCCGGGATGTACAGGTGAGTCTTCTTGAACTTGAGAAACTTGGAATCCGCTTTGACTGTCCCAGCTTTCGAATTGCTGTTTTTGACATGGATACGTATTCTGATATCTACCAGGTTGATATGCATAAACAACAGGAAAGCGCATTAATGTCCTTTGTTCTTTTTAATGTAAGTAATGAGATCATGACAAGAGAGAATGCAGGTGTTGCCTATCAGGAGGGAAGTAACCGTATCTGCGTGATATTTACCGGAAACAGATCCAGGGAATTCGGAGAGAAAATACATAGTATCTGCCAGGAAATTCAACAGAAGGTAAAAGAAGTGATTGGAATTGAAACTTCTATTGGAATCGGAAACTGGGTGAGATCACCGCAGGAATTAATATATTCCTACAGACTTGCCGAGAAGGCTATCGGATACAGATATCTGCTGGGCGGAAATCTTCTGCTTGATATGGAAGAAAAGCAGACTGACAAAAGTATCAATCTCATAAAGCCACTGGAAGAACTGACTGACGAGATAAAAGCAGGAAACCGTCAGCGGGTAACAGAAATCCTGAATCAAATCGAAGAAGAGATTAAGGGTGCCATGGTGGAGAAAAGTTATGCCTGCATTTACCTTCAGCAGGTAATCCGAGCCATCGGAAATACCTGCCAGTCGTTAAGTGATAATCCGGAGAAAATCATAGCCGAGAGAGAAAAACTGCTGAAATCTGTCTCACAGGCAAAAACCTTTGATGATGCCGCAGTACTGGTAAAAGAATATGCAGGAAGCGTATTTGATTCTCTTAAGGATCTGAATAGCTCCAGCAGCCAGAAACAGGGAATTCTTGCCATGGACTATATACAGAATAATTATATGGATCCGGATCTGAGTCTGAACAGTATCTGTTCTTATTTAAATATCAGCACCAGTTATTTCAGTACCATCTTCAAAGAAATGACAGGTGAGACATTTGTTGAGGTGCTTACCAGAACCAGAATGGAGAAAGCAAAAGAACTGCTAGAAAATACGACAATGAAGAACTATGAGATTGCGGAGAAAGTAGGCTTCTCAGACCCACATTATTTCGGAATCGCATTTAAGAAGATCACAGGAAAAACACCGACAGAATATGCAAGGGAGAAACGCCGATGAAACTGAAAGGAATAACCGGAAGGATTCCTTCAAAATTTAAAAGTATCCAGAGCTCCATTTTCTGCGCAGTTTCGATTTTGGTATTAAGTGCGGTACTGGCTGTAACACTGGTGTCCTTAAGATATACCAATTCGTCAATCTATGAAAACTCTGTCATGTATACACAGACGATCATTAAACAGCTGAACCAGAATATCGATTCTTATATCAGTTATATGGATAATATTGCTTCACTGATAGCAGGAAGTGGAGATGCCTATAAGTATCTCTACACCGAAAATGGGCATGGAGCGACAGCAGACAAAAAATACAGTGAATACAGACAGCGTCTGATCGAACAGTTTAAAACAATCCTGAAGGGCCGCTCAGATATTAGAAATATCGGTATCGTCAGAGAAGATAAGAATGGTCCGTCCCTGTTTGACAATGGATTATCTGTGCGAAATGCATATGTGAATCTGAATACGCAGCTATGGTACGCAGATGCGGTAGGAAAATATGACCAGTATAATCTGACCTCATCTCATGTGCAGAATGTGATCAAAGGAGAAAGACCATGGGTGATCACACTGAGCAGGGGAATCCGCAATTATACGGGAACAGAGGGTGATGACGGAGTTGTCTTTATTGACTTAAATTACAGTGCAATCAGTGAACTTTGCGCACAGAGCAGTATGGGGGATAAAGGCTACGTTTTTATTCTGGATCAGAAAGGAAATATTGTTTATCATCCGCAGCAACAGCAGCTCTACAATGAACTGCAGACAGAGAATATTTCTCTTGTTATGAATGCCGAGTCAGATATTGTCACTGCCGGCAGTGGTGATGAAGAGAAAATCTATGCATTATCTCATTCGGACATTACGGGCTGGACGATCGTTGGATGTATGAATATGTCAGAGCTTCTGAGAAACAGCCGGCAGACAAGAAGCATTTATGTGTTGGTGGCCATCGGACTGATCATTGTGGCGCTTCTAATCTCAAGTGTTATTGCCAGAAATATTACCTATCCTATTCAACAGCTTCGTGATTCGATGAAACGTGTCCAGAAAGGAAACTTTGATATCGAAGATATTGAAGTGATTTCAGATAATGAAATAGGAAGCCTTACCCGTTCCTTTAATGTGATGACGCACAGAATCAGGGAACTGATGGAGCAGAATGTGAAGGAACAGGAGCAGAAGAGAAAGATAGAGCTGAAGGCCCTGCAGTCACAGATCAATCCACATTTTCTATACAATACCCTGGATTCTATTATATGGATGGCAGAGGGAAAGAAGAATGAAGAGGTAGTAGTTATGACTGCGTCTCTGGCGCGGCTTCTCAGACAGAGCATCAGTAATGAGGATGAACTTGTTTCTATCGGACAGGAAATTGAATATGTCAGAAGTTATCTTACGATTCAGAAAATGCGCTATAAAGATAAGCTGGAATTTGAGATAGATGTGGATCCATATATTACTCATGTACCGATCATCCGTCTTGTCCTGCAGCCAATTGTGGAGAATGCTATTTATCATGGACTGAAATATAAGGACAGCAGAGGACTTTTGACAGTACATGGATACGTAAAAGGTGAGAATGTGGTAATTGATATCATAGATGACGGTGTGGGAATGGATGCGGAAACTTTGAAGCATATTTATGATAAGCATAAAGTAAATTACCGTTCCAACGGAGTTGGAGTGTACAATGTACAGCAGCGTCTGGTACTTTATTATGGAAAGGATTACGGTATCATTTATCACAGTGAAAAAGGAAAAGGAACCACAGCGTCTGTTGTAATTCCGAGAAGTCAGGAGGAATCCCATGAAAAGTCATAAAAAAGAGATTATGATCGCCGTTATCCTTATGGCGGCATTACTGGTGATTTTTACCGGACTTCTGACGCCAGAGGCTACACAGACAAGAAGGTGTTCCATGATATATATTCCAAAAATCAGAGACGATACAAACGATTTCTGGACTTCAGTAATATCGGGATGCAGGATGGCGGCAGAAGAATATAACTCTGAACTAGAGATCATGGCACCGGATAAAGAGGAGAATATAGAGGAGCAAAACCAGCTTCTGGAAAAAGCAATCGAACAGAAGCCAGATGCGATATTATTCTCCCCGTCCAGTATGGATGCATCTGATGACCTCTTGAAAAAAGCAAAGGAGCAGGGAATCCGTATTATATATATAGACTCTTATACAGATGAAGAACTGCAGGATCTGACAGTTGCCACAGATAATGTGGAAGTCGGCAGGATGTTAGGGGAATATGCCCGCACACTGATAAATAAGGATTCTAAGATTGCCATCGTCAGTCATGTGAAAGGTGTTTCGACAGCAGTAGAAAGAGAGCAGGGATTCAGGGAAGGTCTGGGAGATTATGCAAATAATATCGTTGAAGTAGTCTATTGCAATTCTCTTTTTGAGAAATCCTATGAACTGACACAGGAACTGATGGAAAAGTATCCGGATTTGAAAATGATCGCAGGAATGAATGAATATTCTGCAGTCGGTGTCGGAAGGGCAGTCAGCGACGCAGGTGTGAAAGATCAGATCGTTGTAGTGGGAGTTGACTGTTCGCAGGAAGCAATCAACCTTATGGAAATGGGCGTCTACAAAGGTATTATTGTGCAGAAAGCATTCCGTATGGGATATATCGGCGTGGAAGAAACGATTCATCTGCTTAATGGTGATGCGGTAGAAAAAAACATAGACTCCGGATGCGAACTGGTTACACCTGAGAATATGTATAACAGTGATATAGAAAGACTAATCTTTCCATTTAATTGATAAAAAGGTTAAATATTTCCATTGCAAGACAGGAAATATTTAACCTTTTTTTGGAAGATATTTCATTACAATTATCCGACAGGTAAGGTAAGATATAGAAAACAAAGAGAGATACGAAATAACGTAAGGAGGGTGAAAAACTTGGAAAAGTTGAAACAAAATCCAATCGTGAAAAAGCTCGGCTTGAACAGAATCCTGTTGATCTGTATTCTGATTCTTATGTTCGTAGTTTTCAAAGTAGTTCTGGGAAGTAAATTCCCAGTGAGCGACAGTATAAAATCTACTTTAAACTATGTATACTTCCTGGGCTTTCTGTCACTTGGAGTAACATTTGTAATTGCCACTGGAGGAATCGATTTCTCCATTGGACCGGTAATGTTCTGTTGTGCACTGATCTCAGGTTACTGCATGAATTCCTATGGCGTGCCATGTGCGGCAGCAATGGTGATCTGTGTACTGATCGGACTTGCATTTGGTATCTTTAATGGCTGGATGGTATCTTACATGTCAGTTCCGCCATTTATTATTTCCATGGCATCTATGAATATTGCAAAAGGTATCGCATCTGTATTTACAAAGACTCAGTCAGTCAGCTGGCCACAGAGCAGTGATCCGGTAAATGGATGGTTCAGAAATATCATTTCCTATAAAGGTTTCCCTGTAGGACTTGTGATTTTCCTTATAGCAGCAGTAATCTGCGGAATCATTCTGTATAACACAAAACCGGGACGTTACATTCTCTGCCTTGGTTCTAACAGCGAAGCAGTAAGACTCAGCGGTGTTAATACAAGAAAATGGCAGATGCTTGCATATGTCATCTGTGGTGTGTTAGTTGGAATCGGAGCAATTTTCTTTGTTGGTGCTTATACAACTGTTCAGCCTGGATACGGCGATCAGTATAACAACGAAGCAATTGCAGGTTGCGTAATGGGTGGTACATCCATGGTTGGTGGACTTGCTTCCATCGGCGGTACAGTAATCGGTGTGTTTATCATTTCTCTTCTTCAGCAGGGAATCATGGCATTTGGCCTTGGTAAAGGACAGCAGATGATCATCACAGGTCTTATTGTTATCGTAGCAGTTTATGTCGATGTTTCTGCAAGACGTAGAAAGAACTGATCGGAAGGGAGGATGTAACAATGGGTGAAGTTATTTTAACTATGAAGGACATTGATAAGTCCTTTCCTGGAGTTCATGCTCTGGATCACGTTAATTTTGAAGTGAAACGCGGCGAAGTACATGCTCTTATGGGAGAAAACGGTGCCGGAAAGTCCACACTGATGAAAGTTCTTACCGGTATTTATCAGAAGGATTCAGGAACTATTACATATAAAGGACAGGAAACTGAATTCCATAATACAAAAGAAGCACAGGAAGCTGGTGTCGTAATCGTTCACCAGGAGCTGAACATGGTAGGTGACCTTACCGTTGCTCAGAATATCTTTATCGGACGTGAGCCAAAGAAAGGCTTCCGTATCGATGACAAAAAAATGATCGAAGATTCCAAGAAGCTTTTCCAGGATCTGAACATTGAAATCGATCCAAGAGAAAAGATGAACAATCTTACTGTTGGTAAACAG
Source organism: Blautia sp. HCP3S3_B11 (assembly GCF_052064435.1). NCBI lineage: Bacteria > Bacillati > Bacillota > Clostridia > Lachnospirales > Lachnospiraceae > Blautia > Blautia sp. HCP3S3_B11. Next base: position 146,102 of record NZ_JBQHVP010000004.1, on the reverse strand, counting down.
CAGATGTGTGAGATCGCAAAAGCGATTTCTCATAAAGCTGAAGTTATCATCTTCGATGAGCCGTCAGCAGCGCTGACAGAGAAAGAAATCGCAGACTTATTTGAGATCATCCGTGATCTTCGTAAAAAAGGTCTTGGAATCGTTTATATCTCTCACCGTATGGATGAGATCAAAGTTATCACAGACAGAGTAACTGTCATGCGAGATGGTGGTTATGTAGGAACACTGATCACAGCAGAGAGTACAAAAGAAGACATCATCAACATGATGGTTGGACGTGTTATTTATGAAGATCCTAAGCAGCACAGTATGGTTGCACCGGATGCACCAGTCGTTCTTAAAGTAGAACATCTGAATGCAGGTAAAATGGTACAGGATGTAAGCTTTGAACTTCGTAAAGGTGAGATCCTTGGATTCTCCGGACTGATGGGCGCCGGACGTACTGAGACAGCCAGAGCACTGTTTGGAGCAGATCCGAAACAGAGTGGAAAGATCTCTGTTATGGGAAAAGACGGAAAGCTTCAGGAAGTGACAATCAACAGTCCACAGGATGCAGTTAAATATGGTATCGGTTATCTGTCAGAGGACAGAAGAAGATATGGAGTTGTAGTACAGAAATCTGTAACAGAGAATACTACACTCGCAACAATGGAAGAGTATACAAGCGGACTTATGATCAACAAAGGCAAAGAGAAAAAGGTTACAGAGAAGTATATCAATGAACTTGCAACCAAGACTCCAAGCCCGGATCAGTTAGTTGTAAACCTTTCCGGTGGTAACCAGCAGAAAGTCGTAATCGCAAAATGGCTGACAAGAGACAGCGACATCCTGATCTTCGATGAGCCGACAAGGGGTATCGATGTTGGTGCCAAGAACGAAATCTACAAGTTAATGAACAGGCTGGCAGCAGAAGGTAAATCAATTATCATGATTTCTTCTGAAATGACAGAAGTTCTCCGAATGAGTGACCGTATTATCGTTATGTGTGAAGGTAAGATAACAGGAAACATTGATATTTCCGAAGCTACTCAGGAACACATCATGAATCAGGCAACACGGAATATCGATTAAGGAGGAAAGTCATGACTAAGAAGAAAAAAAGTATTTTAAGTGATCAGAGATTTATTGTATTACTGGTTATTATTGTACTGTTTGCAATCTTCTCCTTTAAGAGTAAAGAGTTCAGACAGTATACCACGATTCTGAGTATGCTGGATTTCTCATATTATGATCTTCTGATGGCAATTGGTGTTACATTCCCGATTATCACCGGTGGTGTAGACCTTTCAATCGGAACTGGTATGGTATGTTATGCACTGATCGCAGGATCTTTGGTAAGAAATAATAATCTCCCGGTTGCACTTGCAATGTTAGTTTGCATTGTACTTGGAATTATTGTAGGAGCAGCAAATGGTGTACTGATCGGTATTATGAATTTGCCTCCATTCCTTGCAACCCTTTGTACCTGTATGATAACCCGAGGCGCCGGATCCTTATGCAGTGCGACTCCGTGGCCGGGACTTACACAGGACGGTGGATGGTTCCACTCAATTTTTAAACTTACAATTGGAACCGGAAGAAGCGCTTCCCGTTACCCGATCGGTTTCTTATGGATGATTATCCTGGTTCTGGTAATGGAATATGTTCTGAATCATACAAAATTCGGACGTTACACAATTGCAATCGGTTCTAACAAAGAAGCAGCAGCTCTTTCAGGAATCAACGTTAAATTCTACCATGTTATGGTATATGTAGTATGCGGACTTTTCACAGGTCTTGCAGCTATCGCATACGCAGCAGTTACACCAACTGTACAGCCTGGTACCGGTGCCGGACTTGAAATGGATGCCATCGGTGGTGTATTCGTAGGTGGTGTTGCGGCAACAGGCGGTTATGGATCAGTAATCGGTACATTAGCAGGTATCTTCGTTATCATGCTTCTGAAGACCGGTCTTCCATATATCGGACTTCAGGCAAACTGGCAGCAGATCATTACCGGTGCGGTTCTGATCATCGCAGTTCTGATCGATATCATGAAAGAAAAGAAAGCAGCAACAAAATAATAGGAAAACAGAAAAAAAACAGTAACTAAATAAGATATGAAACTTACGGAAGGCTTCCAGGGGATGTTCGGCGACAGTATTGTCATAAGGTGTATTTTGGGGGAAGGCCGGGAACGAAAGACGGAAGCTTCCGGAGTATCATCATAAAAAAACTATATTAATGTATATTAAAAGGAGGAAGTTTTAAATGAAAGCAAAAAAAGTGATCGCATTAGTTATGTGTGCAGCAATGGTAGCAGGAATGTCCGCATCAAGCGTTATGGCAGCTGATATGCCAGAACAGTTCAAAAATCTGAAAGCTAACGAAGCTTATGATTTCCCGATGATGGTTAAATCTTTCCAGTCTACATACTGGGATGCAGCTCAGGAAGGTATGAAGAAAGCTTCTGAAGAACTTGGTGTTACTTATAAAGCACAGGGACCAAACAGTGAATCTGATATCGCTGACCAGGTTAACATGATCAACACAGCAATCGCTTCTAATCCGGCTGGTTTAGGACTTGCAGCATGCGATACATCTTCTGTTCTCGATGCACTTCAGGAGTGCGCTGACAAAGGAATCCCGGTAGTAACATTTGATACAGGTGTTGCTGACGCTCCGGAAGGATCTGTAGTTTGCGAAGTTTGTACAGATAATACACAGGCTGGTTCTGTAGCTGCTGAGCATATGTATGAATCCATCAAAGATGTTGTAGCTAACGCTGACGGACAGGTTATCATCGGTGAAGTTAACCAGGATGCAACTGCTCAGAACATTCAGCAGCGTGGTTTAGGATTTATCAACAAGATGATCGAACTTGTACAGGCTGATGGTAAGACTGTAGCTGTAAAAGGTAACGAATTCTATGTAAACGCAGCAGAAGGCGCTGATGCAGAAGAAGCTGACGCAGACGTTGTTATCCAGATCGCAGTTCCTGCACAGACAACTGTAGAGCTCTGCTCAACAGAAGCACAGGCAATCCTTTCTCAGGAAAACTGCATCGCTATCTTCGGTTCCAACCAGGTATCCGCAGAAGGTGTTCTTGCAGCTAACGCAAACCTGAACGTTCTTGGATCTGATGCAGCAAACGGCGATGTTATCGGTGTTGGTTTCGACGCTGGTTCTATCATCAAAGCAGCAGTTCAGGATGGAACATTCGTAGGTGCTGTTACACAGTCTCCTCTGATGATGGGCTACTATGCAATCTACGCTCTGACAGCAGCAGCTAACGGACAGGAACTTGAAGATGTTCCTACAGAAGGTTACTGGTATGATTCCACAAACATGGAAGACGAAGAGATCGCTCCTAACCTTTATGACTAATCGATAAGTAAATAAATATCGAGAGGAAATGAATCCTTAGAATTAAGTAAAATACAGACGCCGCACTGCCGTATGGCAAGTGCGGCATTGTTGTTCAATGAAGCATATCTGATGCCGCTTTTTTGCAAATAAGGACACTTTTTTAGACAAACAAGGTTCTTACCCCCAGAGTCGAGATGGGATAGAATAAAGTCATCAGATATGAAGATCGTATGAATTCATATATTGAGGAGGTTTTACAAATGGCAACATATTATTTAGCAGTAGATATCGGAGCGTCCAGCGGACGTCACATTCTTGGACATATGGAAAACGGAAAGATGATCCTCGAGGAGATTTACCGTTTTGAAAACGGAATGGTAAAAAAAGACGGAGAGCTTTGCTGGGAATTTGACCGTCTTTTTAAAGAGGTTGTAAACGGTCTGAAGAAATGTAAAGAAATCGGAAAGATCCCGGTAAGCATGGGCGTAGATACCTGGGGCGTAGATTTCGTACTTCTGGACAAGGATGACAAAGTTCTTGGAAATACAGTAGGTTATCGTGATCACCGTACAGAGGGAATGGACGAAGAAGTTTATAAGACAATTTCCCTGAAAGATCTTTATGCAAGAACCGGTATCCAGAAAGCAATCTTTAATACAGTTTATCAGCTGATGGCAGTGAAGAAGAAATATCCGGAGTATCTGGAACAGGCAGAGACACTGCTTCACGTACCGGATTATTTCCACTTTCTTCTCACGGGAGAGAAGACTTGCGAATACACAGAAGCAACAACCGGACAGCTTGTATCTCCGACTACAAAAGAATGGGATTATGAGCTGATCGATATGCTCGGTTATCCTAAGAAAATATTCCAGAAACTGATCATGCCTGGTACAAGTATCGGACATCTGACAGAACAGATTAAAGAAGAAGTAGGATTTGACCTTGAAGTGGTCGCACCTGCAACACATGATACAGGATCCGCAGTACTGGCAGTTCCTGCAAATGACGACGATTTCATTTACATCAGTTCCGGAACATGGTCACTGATGGGAATTGAGAGAAAAGAAGCAGATTGCTCTGAGAAGAGCTGCGAGATGAACTTCACAAATGAGGGCGGATATGCAGGACGTTTCCGCTATCTGAAGAATATCATGGGACTCTGGATGATCCAGTCTGTACGTCATGAATTTAATGATGCATACAACTTCGCGCAAATCTGTGAGATGGCAGAAGAAGCGAAGGACTTCCCGTCAAGAGTAGACGCAAACGATGAGTGCTTCCTTTCTCCTGACAATATGACAGAAGAAGTAAAGGATTACTGCCGCAGAACCGGACAGAAGGTTCCGGAGACACTGGGAGAAATCGCAACTGTTATCTATACCAGTCTTGCAGAATGCTATGCAAAGACAGCCAAAGAGCTGGAAGAAATGACCGGCAGAACATACAGCCGTATCCATATCGTAGGCGGTGGTTCCAATGCAGGATATCTCAATGAGCTGACCGCAAAGGCAACAAAGAAAGAAATCCATGCAGGTCCTGGTGAGGCAACTGCGATTGGAAATATCACCGCGCAGATGCTCAAGGCAGAAGAATTTGAGACAATCGAAGAGGCTCGTACAACCATTCATGAGTCCTTTGGAATAAAAATTTATAAAGAATAAGATAATTGCTGATTCTCCGTCAGGTTATTTCATACATTGTTATCGCAGAAAACATGCTGTAAAAAAGAATGTAAAGGGTAATAACTATTGAGAAATCAGCAACAAAAATAACTGGGAGGTTTTATACTATGTTAGTTAACACAAAAGCAAGAGTTGGTGTATTTTCCATCGCATTAGGTGCATATCTTCCACAGTTCCCGTCATTAGTACCGGAATTTGAATCACAGTATGCAGCATTTAAGAAAACAATTCCGGACACTGTCGAGATCATTGATGGTGGTATGGTAACAACCAAAGAGCAGGCAATGGAAGCAGGAGACAAGTTCCGTGCAGCAGATGTTGACCTCGTATTTCTTCAGATGCTGACTTATGCAACATCCTACAATATGCTTCCGGCAGTACGTGACCTGGATGTTCCGGTAGTACTGGTAAATGTACAGAAGCTCAAAGCACTGGATTATGACCATACAGATATTGCTTCCTGGCTGGGTGAAGGTTATGCCTGCGGTGCAGTAGGCGAAGCTGTTGCCGATCTGGAGAGAGCCGGAAAGAGACACGCAGTGATCACTGGTGTTGCTGAAGGTGGAGATCCTGGAGTCCAGGCTGAGATTGAAGACTGGTGTAAAGCTGCTCAGGTCAGAAGAAGATTCCGTGATACAAATATCGCACAGATCGGAAGACCATATCCGGGTATGATGGATCTCTATATTGATGAGACAAACCTGTACAACAGATTGTTCCTTTACACAAAACAGTTCGACTGGGAGAAAATGTGGGCAATTGCTGATGATGTTACAGACGAAGATGCGATCCGTGCAAAAGCTCAGTAAATTCTGGATACCTTTGATATTGAAGGTGGCGGAACAATCGAGAAAGTATGGGATATGGCAAAATATGTAGTTGCATTTGAAAAATGGGTAAAAGAAGAGCATCTCGGACTTATTGCTTCTCATTACGATGGTTTTGCGCAGGGCAAAGCTGGCGTCCTTGACAGTATGCTGATCCCGGCATTTTCCATGCTGATCAAACAGGGTACAGCCTGCGCGGTAGAAGGCGATATGAAAGTTGCCATGGCAATGAGTATCTTAAAGACAATCTCCGGAACAGGACAGCTTTCAGAGATGTACTCTATTGACTTCAATGATGACATCTGCATTATCGGTCATTCCGGAAGTGGTGATGCTGATATTTCCGATAAGAAACCAACTATGAAGATCGTGAAAGTATTCCATGGCAAGACAGGCGGCGGGTATCTGACACAGTTCTATCCATACACAGGACCGGTTACTTATCTGGCTATCACACAGGATGCAGACGGACACTTTAAGTTTGTAGCAGCAGAAGGTGTAAATGAAGAAGGTAAGATTCTTTCCTTTGGTGATACAAACATGAGAACACGTTTCAGCTGCGGCGCAAGAGAGTTTGTAAACCGCTGGAGCGAAGCAGGCCCGACACACCATATGGCAGCTGCTACAGGAAGACATATTGATACAATCCTTAAAGTTGCCAAAATCTTCAACGTGCCGGTAGAAATTGTTACAAGATAAAAATCCAAATCACATATTCAAAATAAAAAGGAATCCTGAGAGAAATTTCAGGATTCCTTTTTTGCGGGGATTCTAATCTGTACTTCAGTTCCCTGACCGGGAGTGCTGGTATAGGTCAGCCCATACTTCTGTCCATACAGAATCTGCAGCCTGCGATGAGTATTATAGATAGCAATATTCGTACCGCCAGAACTGCTCTGTCCCGCTCCTTTGTGCCAAGATAAAAAGGTGGACAGAACAGTTCTGTCACATGACTCCCTTGAAAAATTTCATACCAGTAAGTTCCTCTTGCCGAAGACATGGGAAGAAAGGTATTCCGGGTATTTTCGCTGACAAACAGACTGTTCTGGGAAGCCGGAGTCTGAAGATAGATCCGTATGGCGTTGACTGGATTTTTATCAGCAATCTCATTTACCTTTTTTCGGAAATCTTCGGCATCCTGTGTGTGCGTCAGCTCCCCGAGGGGAGTGCTGACCGGATTATGAAAAATGGTCTTAAAAAAAGCAAGAGATGCCAGTTCCTCATAGGCATCCGTTACCCGAATGACGGTCTCTTCAATGAGAGGTGCCGTTTTAGAAGAAATCTCCTGTTCCTTTCGTATCGTGTTGGAAACTACCATATCGTAAAGCTGACTGTAAAAGAAAACAGCTACCAGTATGGCAGGAATTACAACAATCAGAGTCAGGGCAAGGGTGAATTTTGACTGAAGCTTCAGGTTGCCATACCATTCCTGAAACCGGTGCTTTTTTTTGTATGTCATAGATAGGCTCTCCTTTATCAGTTCAGTTTTTCTCTGTACTCAGAAGGAGAAAGACCGGTATATTTTTTGAAGCTTTTGCCAAAATAATTGCCGTCACTGTAGCCAACCCTGGAAGAAATATCAGCAATCTTATACCTTGGATCCGCCAGAAGATTTTTTGCTTTTTCCATTCTGTATTCGGTCAGATACTGGTTCAGAGTCTGCCCTGTTTCGTTTTTAAAGAACGTGCACACATAAGAGGCAGAAAGGAAAACGTGGGAACTGATATCCTTTACAGAAAGTGTTTCTTTGCTGTAATTTTTACTGATATAATCCTTGATCATAAAAATCGTAGAATTTTCAGGAACAGAAGCTTTCAGATCTTCGAAATAAGTATCTGTCTGTCTGACAAGGGTATGATGAAATTCCTGAAAGGTAAAGCATTTTTCAAGAAAAGCAACAATGCTGTTTGAAGTATAGGAGAGTGCGGAAAGCTGCTGTTGCTTTCTGGCATTTTCCAGTGCAATAAAAAAGTTTATAATAGAGATCCTTTGTCTGATCGGGAAGCACATGAGTATTTTGCTCATATTGTTTCTGGAACTTTTCGAGAAGTTCCTGGCATTTTGTCCGGTTCTGCGAAGAGAGCGCTTCTGAAAACAGAACATCTGCCGAAGTTGGGGCGGTTTCGTAAGATGTGGCTGCCAGACTGTCCATTGACTCCGGAGTCAGACAGGAATTTACCGGAAAGAAAAAGCTGCTTTCCAATAGAATTACTGCGGAAGTATACGCCTGATAAGCGCGTGAGAAACCATTGAAACTTTCGCCGATCGCAATAAAATGTTCCCCATATCCCTGAAATTCTCTGACCAGGAAATCTTCTATTGTATGAGAAAGATTTGAAGAAACCTAGCCATCAGTAAATATAAAATAAACCAGATACTGTAGTTTCTTGGCAACAAAGACACAGTCTGCGTGATAATGAGCCAGGAGCTTGTGGAATTGCTGATAAATATTCTCAGGTGATGGTTCGATAAATTCGGGAACTGCGCGAAGATGGATCACTGCACAGGTGACGTGGGTTCCGGGACCTCAGGGAAGAGAAAGTTCAGCAGCTAGCTTTGTAATTTCGGTGGACGCATCTTTGTGCGGCATAGTCAGAAGATGAGCCAGATGAGAAGCCGTCTCCATAGACTGCAAAGCCTCGCCTCTGTGAGAACGGACTTTCTTCAGATAAAGTTCCCTGGCTTCCAGAACGGCATCGCGGATCTCGGATGGATTTAATGGTTTCTCTATATAGCTGACAGCCTTTAGTTTAATTGCTGCTTTTAAATATTCCTTATCTGAGTATCCGCTCATAAAAATAGGAATGGAATCAGGAAGGATATTCTCAAGTTTCTCAAGCATTGCGATACCGGTCATCCGGGGCATTCTTACGTCGCAGAGGATAATTTCCGGATGGTACTTCTTAGCCATTTCCAGTCCGTTCATTCCATCATCTGCCTGAAGAACCTCTTCGATTCCCAATGCTTTCCAGTCAATAGAGGAGATCACACCGGTACGTGTAAGCTCCTCGTCATCTACGATAAGTAATTTCATTTTCATTCTCCATTGTAATTGTTTGTGTTCCCATAGCTAATGTACCAATAAGTTGAATTTCCGAATAATCGTACGTCTGAATTTCTCATTTCAGGAATTAATTTGTAGATACATAGTAAGAAAAAACTACGACATATTAGATAAAATGTTACACTTCCAACCATCAGTAAATATGCAAAGAGTGGTCTGGCAAATGAAAAAGAAGAGAGAGATCTGGCAAAGAGACTTCTCGAAGAAGTAGATACAAAGGCGGTAGATATTTTCCAACCTGCAAGTTCTCTTTCCGGTGGTAATCAGCAGAAAGTTGTAGTTGCCAAGGCATTAAGCCAGGAAATGAAAGTTGTTATCATGGATGAGCCGACCAAAGGTGTAGACGTTGGTGCAAAAGCTGAAATCTATGCAATCATGGGTGAACTTGCCCAGAAGGGTTATGCAATCATTCTTATTTCCTCTGAAATGCCTGAAATCCTGGGTATGTCTGACAGAATTATTGTAATGTGCAACGGACGCAAGATCGGTGAGCTTACAAAAGAAGAGGCAACACAGGAGAGAATCCTTGAACTGGCAATGGAGAAAAGCCATAATTCAGGAGAGGGGGCAGCGAAATAATGGAAAAGAAATCCGTTTTAAAGAAAATCACAGGCTCTCGTGAGGTGTTGCTGGCAGTCATTCTGATTCTGCTGTGTGCAGTGGTAACAGTAATCAGCCCATCATTCCTGACATGGAAATCTCTGACAGAGCTTTTGAAAAATAATGCAGTAACACTGGTTATGTCACTTGGTATGTTATGTGTTATGTTGGTTGGTGGTATTGATATTTCTATCATGTCAACACTTGCATTGTCCGGTATGGCAATCGGTATGCTTCTGAAATATGAGCATATCTCAAATACATTTGTAGCATTTGTCATCGCGATTGCAATCGGTGCAGCCTGCGGGGCAGTCGTAGGTTTGGTAATCTCCAGAGCAGATGTGCCTCCGATTATTGCAACCATGGGCTTCATGTATGTATTCCGTGCAATAGGATATCTGATTTCCAACGGTGGTGAATGGGCAAGTGCAGCAGCACTTGGAAACTTTAAGAATTTTGCAACAACAAAGTTTCTGGGACTGAACAAAGTTCTCTGGATTATCATTGTGTGCTATGTATTCTTCTTCTGGTTTATGAAATGGACCAGAACAGGACGTAAGATTTACGCAGTAGGAAGTAATGCAAGTGCAGCAGAAGTTTCCGGTATCAATGTAAAAAATATCAAATTACTGGTATATGTGATCATGGGTATTCTTGCAGGTCTTGGCGGGGCACTTCAGGTATCTGTATATGCTTCCGCAATGCCTGATCTTTTTATACCTGATTGATTCTGTACAGTACGTACAGATGCGCGTTCCGAATCAGTATGAAAATATGATTTCCATGACTACACTGGATTATATCGAGCAGAAATATAGAACGACAACCCTTACGGAACTGTGTGAAATCCTCCATCTACCTATGCATGTGTTAAGCAAGATGATCAAGAAAAGTACAGGATTTAATTTCAAAGAACTGCTTCAGAGAAAACGTCTGAATAAGTCAGTGGAATTGATGTGCGATACAGATCTTCCAATCAGTGATATCATCGCAGCTGTGGGATATGAAAATAACAGCTATTTTCACAGGGTATTCAAAGAACGATATCATATGACGCCGCGTGTGTTCAGAGAGAAAAACAGGCAGCAGGAGCTGGTACGTCTGTAGTTGCAGTGATTTTAACCAAATCAAGTAAGTCCCCTGCTTCAATTGCGAAGAGCAATAAGCAGTGGGTGGGGACTTGCTTGTATCAGAAGGGGTACAAGCCCCTTCTGATAAACTGCGAAGCAGTTATTTGGTGTAGAGCCACGTAGCGAAAGCGGATTGCGAATATCCGATTGATAATATAATAGAATACCTGTTTGTTAAATAAATCTGTATACAGATAAAAATGTATCATATGTTTATGAGCAAATGAAGACATATAAAAATCTCAGGATATTTATTAAATTCAGGGGCCATCCCTGACGAAAAATAAAAGTCCTGAGATTTTTTTATAGAAAATATAAATTTGTTGTTTTTACAACATACTTAACTGGCGATATCAGATATACTCTGACCTGTAATCAAGAAAAAACAAACATTCACATATAACTTTTAAAGAATTTTCAGGAGGGAAATATGATTCGAAAAATCATACACATTGATGAAGAACTCTGCAACGGATGCGGATTATGCGCCAGCGCCTGTCAGGAAGGGGCAATCGGTATTGTAGACGGCAAGGCAAAACTGTTAAGAGATGACTACTGCGACGGACTGGGAAACTGCCTGCCGGTATGTCCGACAAATGCAATCTCTTTTATTGAAAGAGAAGCAGCCGCATTTGATGAAGCGGCGGTGAAAGCTAATATGAAAGCGAATTCAGAATTAAGACAGTGGCCGGTACAGATCAAACTGGTGCCTGTAAATGCTCCATATTTTGATGGAGCTCATCTTCTGATCGCAGCAGACTGTACCGCGTATGCTTATGCAAATTTTCATCAGGAATTTATCAGGGGCAAAATCACTTTGATTGGATGTCCGAAACTTGATGAAGGCGATTACAGCGAGAAACTGACAGAGATTATCCGTCAGAATAACATTAAAAGCGTAACTATTGTCAGAATGGAAGTCCCATGCTGCGGCGGACTCGCCAGAGCAGCGGAGACGGCATTAAGAAACAGTGGAAAGTTCATTCCATGGCAGGTAAAAATCATTTCCACAGATGGCCGGATTGTGGATAATATGTAAGAAACCGCAGAGAATAGTAACGTAATATTCGATAGACTAACCATTATCAATAATTATAAAAATTGTATAATCATAGAGGAGATAAAAAATGGACAGACAGATGTTTTGTTTTCAGTGTGAACAGACTGCGGGATGCAGCGGATGTACAGGAAAAGCAGGAGTATGCGGAAAAACCGCAGATACAGCAGGACTTCAGGATGAACTGACAGGGGCATTAATCGGACTTGCCCGCGCCTGCACAAATAATGAAAGAAAAGAAACAACAGACAGAATCATAATAGAAGGACTCTTCACTACAGTGACTAACGTAGCATTTGATGATGATTCCATCAAGGAAATGATAGACAAAGTAAATGCAGAAAAGAGCAAAATCGTGCCAGGTTGCGCAGCATGTGCATCCAGATGCGGAAATACAGATAACTATGATATGAAACGTATGTGGGAAGCTGACGAGGACATCCGCTCATTGAAATCCCTGATCCTTTTCGGTATCAGAGGAATGGCTGCCTACGCATACCATGCAATGGTTCTTGGCTATAAAGATCAGGAAGTTAATAACTTCTTCTATAAAGCATTATTCACACTGGCGGAAGACTGGGGAATGGAAGAACTTCTCCCGATAGTGATGGAAGTAGGAAAAGTAAATTTAAGCTGTATGGCACTCCTTGATAAAGCAAATACCGAAACCTTCGGCACACCGACACCGGTAACCGTACCTTTGAAAGTGGAAAAAGGCCCGTTCATCGTAGTGACAGGACACGATCTTTACGACCTCAAACTCCTCCTTCAGCAGACAGAGGGAAAAGGAATCAACATTTACACACATGGAGAAATGCTTCCGGCACACGCTTATCCGGAACTGAAAAAATTCCCACATCTGAAAGGAAACTTTGGAACCGCATGGCAGAACCAGCAGAAAGAATTTGACCATATTCCTGCACCGATTCTTTACACAACCAACTGCCTCATGCCGCCAAAAGCCAGCTACAAAGACAGAGTATTTACCACAGAAATGGTATCCTTCCCAGATGTAACCCACATTGACGACGAAAAAGACTTCACACCGGTAATCGAGAAAGCCCTGGAACTGGGCGGCTACGCAGAAGATACCCAGTTTACGGGAATCAATGGAGGAACAGAAGTTACAACCGGCTTTGCTCATGGAACAGTACTGGGAGTAGCTGATAAAGTAATTGAAGCAGTCAAATCAGGAGCCATCAGACACTTTTTCCTGGTAGGCGGCTGTGATGGCGTACGTAAAGGCAGAAACTACTATACAGACTTTGTAAAACAGACCCCAGACGACACCATCATCCTCACCCTTGCCTGTGGAAAATACCGTTTCAACGACCTTGACCTTGGAACTATCGGCGGACTCCCGAGAATCATGGACATGGGACAGTGCAACGACGCCTACAGCGCAATCAAAGTAGCAGTGGCACTTGCGGAAGCATTCAACTGCAGCGTAAACGAACTGCCACTGAGCATGATTCTCTCATGGTATGAGCAGAAAGCAGTATGCATCCTTCTCACACTGTTACACTTAGGAATCAAAGACATCCGCTTAGGCCCGACCCTGCCGGCATTCATTTCATCAAACGTTTTAAACTACCTGGCAGAAAACTACAACATCGCCCCGGTAACAACCCCGGAAGAAGATTTGAAAACAATTCTTGGATAAAAAATGTGAGCTGTCTTTCTTTTAGAAGGGCAGCTTTTCAGTTAGCAAAGATTTTTCAGGAGAAATAAGAGTTGGAAATGTAACTAACTTATAGTATGTATAAAATTCTAAGATTTCAGATATAATAAAATATAATGCTAAAACTTAAAATATAAAAAAGTTTTTAAAACATATTTTAAAAACTTGAAAACATAAAATGGTTTTGATATTCTATTTATATAAAAAATAGTTACTGTTCACACGCCGAGTTACTGTTCACTCCGTGCCCAGTAACACGCTTCGCGATGCACAGAATTTATGCTAATCGCATAAATTCGCGCGGTATGTCTCGGGATTTTGGCATTCTCATGCCAAAACACCTCGCGGGATAGTGGCGTGTGAACAGTAACCACGCCGATACGTTCTAACACTGGGCGAAAATACAACCTTGACAACCCCATATATCAAAATGTATAATATTTACCAATAAGCAACAGCTAAATATCAAATATCAAATGCAATGACAGGGAGGAGTACACAACCCCGTGATGCCCAGAGAGAAAGCGGTCGGTGAAAGCTTTCGTGAACGAGTTGTAGAAGTAGCCCTTGAGCAGTGACCCCAACAGCATACTGCACCCCATAACACAGCTTTTGCAGCTATGCCCAGTAGGCGTCAACGTCAGTTCCACGTTACAGGAACACAGTATATCCGTACTGACAAAGTGCAGAGCAAAACTCTGAATACAGGTGGTACCGCGGAAAGATATTTTCGCCCTGGGCAATAAGCCCGGGGCGTTTTTTATAACAAATAAATTCCTGAGCGTCCCCATTCAAACAAAAGGAGGTCCCAAAACATATGAAACAAATATCCGGCAACAAACTCTTAGTCAAAGCCTTAAAAGAAGAAGGCGTAGAATACCTCTTCGGCTACCCGGGAGCCTGCACCATCGACATCAGCGATGAACTCTACAAACAAGACGACGTAAAAGTCATCCTCCCACGTCACGAACAGGCCCTCGTTCACGAAGCCGATGCATACGCAAGAACAACAGGCAAAGTCGGCGTATGCCTTGTAACCAGCGGCCCGGGAGCAACCAACCTTGTAACAGGTCTTGCAACCGCCAACTATGACAGCGTTCCACTCGTATGCTTCACCGGTCAGGTAGCCCGTCACCTTATCGGAAACGATGCCTTCCAGGAAGTAGATATCGTAGGCATCACACGCAGCATCACCAAATACGGTGTCACAGTCCGCAGAAGAGAAGACCTTGGACGCATTATCAAAGAAGCATTCTACATCGCCCGCACAGGTCGTCCGGGACCGGTCCTTATTGACCTTCCAAAAGATGTCATGGCCGAACTTGGCAGTGCAGAATATCCCCAAAATGTCAACATCCGTGGGTATAAACCAAACACAGATGTTCATATTGGTCAGCTCAAACGAGCCCTGAAACTTTTGCACAAAGCGAAACGACCATTATTCCTTGCAGGCGGTGGAGTAGTAATTTCCCGTGCTCACGAAATCTTCCGCGAAGCAGTAGAGAAAACAAACGTACCGGTTGTCACAACAGTCATGGGAAAAGGCGCAATCCCGACAGACCATCCGCTTTATATCGGAAACCTTGGTATGCATGGCGCTTATGCTGCAAATATGGCAGTAAGCAACTGTGATGTACTCTTTTCCATCGGAACACGATTCAATGACCGAATCACAGGAAAACTCCATGAATTTGCACCACATGCACAGATTGTACATATCGATATCGATACAGCATCCATTTCCCGAAACATTCAGGTAGACATTCCGATTGTTGCTGATGCAAAAGAAGCCATCACAAAAATGAACGAATATGTACAGGAATGTTCCACAGGAAAATGGCTGGATCAGATTAAGAAATGGAAACAGGAACATCCACTTGTTATGCGCCCGAATGACATATTAAGTCCGATGGATATTCTGAAAGAAATCAACAACCAGTTTGAGAACAGCATTATTGTCACAGACGTAGGACAGCACCAGATGCTTGTTTCCCAGTATGCAGAAGTTACAGAAGGAAAGCAGATGATCATGTCTGGTGGACTTGGAACCATGGGATATGGACTTCCGGGCGGTATCGGTGCCAAGATTGGAAATCCTGACAGACCGGTTATCGTAATCTCCGGTGACGGCGGTGTACAGATGAACATTCAGGAACTGGCAACAGCAGTTCTTGAAGAACTTCCGGTTATTCTTTGTATTTTTAATAATGAGTACCTTGGTATGGTACGTCAGTGGCAGAAGCTTTTCTATGGCAAACGTTATGCAATGACCAACCTGCGTGCAGGAGCTCTTTCCCGCCGTACAGAAGGTATGGAATATCCACAGTACACACCAGATTTCATCAAGCTTGCAGAAAGTTACAGAGCGAAGGGAATCCGTGTTACTAAGAAAGAAGAAATTGCAGCCGCTTTTGAAGAAGCGAAGAAAAATACGAAAGCACCTACAGTAATTGAATTTATCATTGATCCGGAAGAGATGGTTTACCCGATGATCAAACCAGGCGGAACTCTGGAAGATATGATTATGGATTGTTAATCAGGAGGATTCGATATTATGGATAAAGGAATGAAAAAAAGATGGATTTCTCTCTATGTTGAGAACCAGGTAGGTGTTCTGTCAAAAATTTCCGGACTGTTTTCCGGAAAAAGTTATAATCTGGACAGCCTTACCGTAGGTACCACTGAAGATCCTACAGTATCTCGAATGACTATCGCAACAGTCAGCGATGACGAAACTTTTGAGCAGATCAAAAAACAGTTAAACCGTATGATTGAAGTGATCAAAGTTATCGATTTTACTGATGTATTTGTTCGTATGAAAGAGATTCTGTACATCAAAGTATTTAACTGCTCCAAAGAAGACAAAGTAGAACTCTTCCAGATTGCAGAAACTTTCAAGGCGAAAGTTATCGACTATGGCAAAGACAGCCTGTTGCTTGAATTTGTCCAGACAGCAACCAAGAACGATGCAGTTGTAAAACTGATTAAAGAAGAATTCCACAGGATTGAAGTTGTCCGTGGAGGAAGTGTTGGAATCGAATCTATCAGTATGATGGAAAGATAGGGTCACTATATGGCAAAAAAGAAAATCTATGCGGTAAGAAAAGGTCATAAAACCGGTTTATTTAATACCTGGGCAGAATGTCAGAAGGCAACTGCGGGGTATTCAGGTGCGGAGTTCAGAGGTTTTACTGGGAAAGAAGAGGCACTGGCTTTTCTGAACATGGAAACGACGAAAACGGTGTCAGGAGATAAAGCAAAAGAGGCAGCAGGAGTTGTCGAAGTACCTGAAAATATGGTGATTGCCTATGTGGATGGAAGCTTTGAAAAGAGTATCGGCAGATATGCGTTTGGCTGCGTACTCCTTACGCCTGACGGCCAGGAAATCCGGGAGTCCGGGAGTGGAAGTGATCCGGCTGGAGTTGCGATCCGAAATGTGGCAGGAGAGATGCTAGGCGCTATGAATGCAGTGAAATGGGCACAGGAGAATGGTTATCCTGCAGTAGAAATCCGTTATGACTATGAAGGTGTGGAAAAATGGGTGACAGGTGTATGGAGAGCGAAGACACCACTCACCAGTAAGTATGCAGTTCACATGCAGGAAGCTGGAAAGAAGATTCAGATTTCTTTCTGCAAAGTAGCCGCTCATACGGGAAATCATTATAACGAGGAAGCCGATCAGCTTGCAAAGAGTGCACTGCTTCGCACAGATGAAAAAGTAAAAATAGTATAGAAATTTCCTGAAAAAACAAAAGATAATAGAAGAAAAGAGCAAAAATATGTGATACACTGGTATGTGCCGATAGGTTGATGAACAAGTCAATTTATCGGCACATTGTTGATTGCTCATGAAAAAATTTCTGAAATATTACACTAGCTGAATCAGGTTGGTGGTGAAAGCAGAAAATAAATATTTATCTGATGAGACAACAAATATATAACAGAGGAGGAGAATTACATCAGATGAAAACAAACTACAATAAGACATTGCAGGCATGTTTTGTGGGATATGTTGTGCAGGCAATCGTCAACAACTTTGTTCCGTTGTTGTTTCTGACATTTCAGAGCAGCTATGGAATATCATTACAGAAGATCACGCTTCTGGTTACTTTCAATTTTGGTATTCAGCTGCTTGTTGATCTGGCATCTATCGGATTTGTAGACAGAATCGGTTATCGTGTATCTATGATTATTGCACATGGGATGGCAGCAGCAGGTCTGATTTTACTGACGGTTTTGCCGGAAGTTTTTGCAGATCCATTCTGGGGATTACTTGTCGCAGTTATGATTTATGCAATTGGCGGAGGTTTACTTGAAGTATTGGTAAGCCCTGTTGTAGAGGCCTGCCCGACAGATAATAAAGAGAAAGCGATGAGTCTTCTGCATTCTTTTTATTGTTGGGGACATGTGGGAGTAGTGATTCTCTCCACGTTATTTTTCAGGATTTTTGGCATAGAAAACTGGAAATATATGGCGCTTGTATGGGCGCTGATTCCAATCGTAAACGGCGTACTTTTCACCAGAGTTCCGATTGCTCCGTTGCTGGATGAAGGGGAAGAAGGACTGTCCATGGCAGAACTTTTTAAGAAAAAAATCTTCTGGGTTCTGATGCTGATGATGCTCTGTGCAGGAGCCAGTGAGCAGGCAGTCAGCCAGTGGGCTTCCACCCTTGCTGAGAAAAGTTTCGGAATCAATAAGACTATCGGAGATCTGGCAGGTCCTATGGCATTTGCCATTCTTATGGGAAGTTCCAGAGCCTTCTATGGAAAGTTCGGCGATAAGATCAATCTTGAACATTTTATGCAGTATAGTGCGATTTTGTGCATGATTTCCTACCTGATGATCGCATTCATTCCCGTACCGGCACTTGGAATCCTTGGATGTGCAGTCTGCGGTTTATCCGTCGGTATTATGTGGCCGGGAACGTTCAGTATGGCTGCGGCATCTGTAAAAAGAGGTGGAACCGCATTATTTGCGCTTCTTGCACTTGCCGGTGATGTGGGATGTTCTTCAGGGCCTACTTATGTGGGAATGATTTCCGGTACACTGAATGATAATCTGAAAATGGGAATTTTCGCGGCACTTGTTTTTCCGATATTAATGATAGTAGGAATTAAGCTGATTTCCGGACTGAGAAAGAAGAATATATAGGAAATATAGCAGACTGCTGAATGGTTACAAAATATTTCAAAAGAACATTGTAAAATATAGAAGGTTTTGGTATACTAAATTAGCTTTACGGAGGAAAAACAATGGGAGAATGGATAAAAAAAATAAACTGGAAATTTGTCCTTGTAATGATCATAGGAAATATCATTCTGGGACTTGGAATTGCGATTTTTAAACTTTCCGGACTTGGAAATGACCCTTTCAGCGGAATGGCAATGGCATTGGCTGAATGTGTGGGGATTGAATATGCAAGATTTGTAATTTTGATGAATATAGGGTTTTTCATAATAGAAATCATCTGGGGAAGAAAGCTGATCGGATTGGGAACAATCGTAAATGCTTTGCTTCTTGGATACATAGTGACCTTTTTTTACAATCTGATCATATCAGTGATCGATGCACCACAGCAGATGGCAATGAGGGTGCTGACAGTGTGTATTGGTGTTATCATCACAAGCCTTGGAATTTCCATGTATCAGCTTCCGAAGCAGGGCGTTGCACCATATGACAGTATTTCACTGATTATGACAGAGAGATGGCCGAAGATTCCGTACTTCTGGTGCAGGGTATCAAATGATGCAATAAGTGCACTGGTGTGCTATCTTGCAGGCGGAATCGTGGGGCTTGGAACTTTAGTCAGCGCATTTGGATTCGGACCATTTGTACAGTTTTTTGACACACATTTTACATCAAAAGTGCTGGCAAAGCTGGAAAAATAAAAAAACTGTCCTGTATATGCACATTATACGTAGAAAATAGGTGCATTACAGAGACAGTTTTTTTATTTGTCAGCCTGTTAACTGCATATATGGCATGCTTTACATGCAGATGGCGTAGTAGCGCATCCTCCCATAGCAGTTTCACGCAGTTCTGCAGGAAGCTTTTTACCCACGGTAAACATCGTCTGGATCATTTCGTCCAGAGGAATCAACTGCGGGATTCCTGCGAGAGCCATTTCTGCGGCAATGATCGCATTTGCAACACCGGCAGCATTTCTGTTCTGGCAAGGATATTCTACCAGACCTCCTACCGGATCACATACCAGACCAAGCATATTCATAAGGACAGTAGATGCAGCATACGTACATTCTTTTGGGGTGCCGCCCATCAGTTCCACAGTGGCAGAAGCAGCCATGGCAGAAGCAACGCCGACCTCTGCCTGACATCCGCCGACAGCACCGGCGACGGTGGCATTTCGCATTGCCAGATATCCGATCGCACTTGCATTGAAAAGCGCCTGAATGATTTGATCGTCAGAGAAGTGGTAATGCTCCTGCATTGCCAGCATCAGTCCAGGGACAATTCCGGCAGAACCGGCAGTAGGAGAAGCCACGATCAATCCCATAGAAGCGTTAGTCTCAAGTGTTGCCATGGCGTAAGTTATTGCTCTCTGAAGCAGATCACCACAAAGTCCCTGACTATTCTGAGCGTGAAGACTCAGCTTTCTTGCCTCGCCTCCGATTAGACCGCCCATGGATTTTACAGGTCTTTCAATAGGAGAACGTGCGGCATCTTTCATAATCTCCAGAACCCGGCTCATTCGTTCCTTTACAGTTTCAGCGGTTGTTTCGCCAAGTTCAATCTCGCGAAGACGCATGATCTCTGAAATAGGAAGATTTTTTTCTTCACAGAGTGTTAAGAGTTCGTTTGCATTTTTAAAGTCCATGATAAAAATCCTCCTTTCTTTACATCTGTACGATCATGACTTCATGAATATTTGGGTTTTCGCGGATAGCAGGAACGATATTCTCCGGAAGCTTACCATCAGATTCTACAATTGTGTAAGCAATATCGCCTTTTCCTTCGCGGAAGAGACGCATAAATGCAATATTGATATTTCGGTCACTCAGGCATTTGGTAATATAGGCCACAACACCCGGAGTATCCTGGTGAATAACGATGACTGCGCTGTACTCGCCAGTAAAATCTACCTGAACGTGATTGATCTTAACAATACGGACTTTTCCACCACCCAGGGATTCTCCGCGCACAGTCATTTTCTGGCCTTTTTCATTTTCCATACAGATATCTACAGTATTTGGATGAATGTCTGTTTCCTGGTCATTAGGAGTGAATGAAAACTCCAGATCTTTTTCGTGGGCAATATCGAATGAGTTTCGGATACGCATATCATCCGTAGAAAATCCCATGATTCCTCCAAGTAAAGCGCGGTCTGTACCATGTCCGCGATAGGTTTTGGCAAAAGAACCATACAAAATAAAATCAGCCCTTTTTAACGGACCTTCGATCATTTTCTGGGCAAGATAAGAAATACGTGCCGCACCTGCGGTATGTGAACTTGAAGGACCGATCATGTTCGGTCCCATTACATCAAATGCACTGATAAATGACATAAGAATTATTCTCCTGTAATTATGAAATAATAAGCCCTCCGGCGTTAGCTATATTCTAACATTGACTCATGAAATAAGCAAATTCTAATATAAACTGTTAAAGGAAAGCCTTACGTTAGTATTGTTGCTGTTTACTCTGTGCCAGTAGCGTTAGTATTAACGTTACTGTTCACTCCGTTCACAGTAACGTAGCCAAAATTCATTCCAGATTGCCTGCGGCAATGGAATTTTGGCTTGTATGTCTCGGGATTTTGGCATATTCATGCCAAAACACCTCGCGGGATAGTGATGTGTGAACAGTAACGTATTAACAAAAATTAATGTAAAAAATAGAAATACAGGGTTGCTTTTTCACAATAGGGCGGTTACAATAACAATGCAAATGAAACAAGACTGTTTTTATCATAAAAGAACAGTGTAAGTTTTGAGCGTTCAGGAAATCAGTTCACAGAAAGAATGAAATTTTTCTGAACGAAAAATATAGAGAAAAGGCAGGTGGAACAGAATGGATAATTGCGATTCTCATGGGCGAAGTAGTAGCACAGGATCTGAAATAAAAAGAGCATATGAGTATTGCAGACATTCTGTTCTGCTGTAGTCATATATTACACATCTTTTTCGATTTCTTATCCTGTATTTATGAAATTCCCCGAATCATGCAATTACATATTTGAACAGTGAATAATCAGTAAGCAATACATTGGAAGTGTTTACTGTTTTATTGTGCTGTAAAGTGCATAGAGAAAGTGGCAGTAACGACAGACTGCTTTCTTTTGGTGCGCATTTTAACGGAGGAAAAAATGATGGAGAAAAGAGTACAGGATTATTCCAAAGAAATTCTCAAAATCATCCGCAGCAATACCTCTCCGGCTGTTATGGCAGGAAGACTGCAGGATTATCATGAGAATGACCTGGCAGATGTACTGCCAGTGCTGACTGTACAGGAACGGTGCAAATTGTACCGCATTCTGGACACAGATGTGCTCTCTGATATTTTTGAGTACACAGAAGAAGAGAACGCAGCAGAGTATCTGAACGAAATGGATGTAAAAAAGGCGGCAGCCATTTTATCCAGAATGGAGACAGATGCCCTGGCAGATGTATTAAATAAACTTGAAAAAGCAAAAAAGAAAATACTGATCGATCTGTTAGAACCTGAGGTTCGGCGTGATGTGGAAATGATCGCATCTTTTGATGAGGATGAGATTGGAAGCCGCATGACTACAAACTTTATTGTGATCACAGATAAGCTCACCGTAAAGCAGGCTATGAGCAGCCTGATTTCACAGGCAGCGAAGAACGATAATATTTCTACGATTTTCGTAGTAACAGAGCAGCAGAAATTCTACGGTGCGATCGATTTGAAAGAATTGATTATTGCCAGACAGGATGATCTGCTCGAGAACCTGGTCGTGACATCATATCCGTATGTGTATGCGGAGGAGAATATTGATGACTGTATTGAAGAACTGAAGGATTATTCAGAAGATTCTGTTCCGGTACTGGATAATGATAACCAGCTTCTGGGTGTTATCACATCTGCGAGCATCATTGATCTGGTTGATGACGAGATGGGAGATGACTATGCGAAGCTGGCTGGTCTGACTGCTGAAGAAGATTTAAAAGAACCTCTGAAAGAGAGTATGAAGAAACGTATGCCATGGCTGATCATTCTGTTAGGTCTTGGAATGGTCGTATCTTCTGTTGTAGGTCTCTTTGAGCAGGTAGTAACGGCACTTCCGATTGTGATGTGTTTCCAGTCCCTCATCCTGGACATGGCGGGAAATGTAGGTACACAGTCTCTGGCTGTAACGATCCGTGTGCTGATGGATGAATCACTTACAGGAAAACAGAAACTGGAACTTGTATGGAAAGAAATGCGAATCGGATTGTGCAACGGCAGCCTTCTGGGATTTTTCTCTTTCGTATTGATTGGGTTGTATATTTATCTGTTTAAGGGAAAAACATTGTTGTTTTCTTACGCAGTGTCAGGCTGTATCGGTGTGGCACTTTTACTGGCAATGCTGATTTCCAGTGCAGTGGGAACCTGCATTCCGCTGTTTTTTAAGAAAATTAATATTGACCCGGCAGTAGCTTCCGGTCCGCTGATTACAACGGTGAACGACCTGGTTGCGGTAATCACATACTATGGTCTCAGCTGGATTTTTTTACTGGAAATGTTGCATCTGGCGGGATAATAAAACTGTAAAAAATGGGCTGTCTATTTCCCGACAGCCCATTTTTATGTACGTCTGGAAACGTACAATTGTAATCTCTTAAATAAATTTTGGCTTTAAAAGAGTTGCTTCAGAAATAATCTGAAGTGAAGTCTCAGGTTAGTTTTATGCAGAGGCTTTGGAAAGTTTCTGCTTCTTAAATGTCTGGATTCCTTCAGCTACAAGGAAGAGAGCCAGAATAGCCATCGCTGCCGCAAAGATAAGCTGGAACCAGTCACCCCAGAGAGCCTGTCCTGCACCGATCATAACGATCTTATTTTTTACAGTGATAAGCAGGCTGCAGAGTGTTGCTGCAAGCATAAATACCATTGGGACATAGAACATTTTATTGTTCTTTCCTGCCTGGCCAAGCCATGTGCAGACTGCCATGAGAGCGATACCTGCAAGAAGCTGGTTGGCTGCTCCGAACAGTCCCCAGATCTGGCTTAATGACAGACCACCAAGGATACAGCCAACAACAACAAGGAAAGTAGTACCTACCATCGGGTGAGCAAGGAACTTACGTGCGCCGGTAGCATCTTTCCATGTCTTTTCATCCTCTTTCAGGAAAAGTTCTGAGAACAGAAAACGTCCCAGACGAGTTCCTGTATCCAGAGAAGTCAGTGCAAATACAGATACGGCCAGAGTTAAAAGAGCGTAAATCGTGTTATAAACAGAACAAATACAGCTGCCTGAATTGGTCCGTTAATAGGACCGGCACCTGCGATAGATGAAAAATGATGTCCCATAAGGACTGCTGGTTTTGCTGCGACATAATCAACACCGTCTTCCATTTCGACTGCAGGTGTTGATTTCTTCGGGTCAATGCCCCACTGTTTTGCGAGCCAGGAGCCATAGCCCACATAACCGATCAGGAGCAGAATGATCGCTGCTACGATAATCAATATAGCTGTCATTTGTTTTCTCCTTTTCCCTGTGTAAAATAAGACTCACGCTCATGCCATTATTTTGCTGAAAAGTTTCTTCATGGAACGCCCCTGAGAATTGCAGAACTGATTTCCGGTGGAGAGATCAACAACATACAGTCGATAATGACTAAATCCATGTAAACTCATGCGATAGCTTTTATAATGTTTTAGCCTCGGCACAATTTTGGAAATGTCTTCAGTTACAGAGGAAGCGATGATGATCAGAGAAATATCTGTATTTCTGTGATTAGAATGCGGCTGAACACGTGAGATTCCCTTTTCCCAGGCTGTGGCATCCAACTTTTCCAGAAAGAGACGGTCCAGATTCTCGACAGAAGCAAAAAATATAACAAATGAGAAAAAGTTATCAAAGTGATTGGCTGCTGTTATTACTGTTCACTCCGCTTCCAGTAACATTATTTTTGGTTGTTAGCATTTCAAGACCTGCTTTACATTGCTGGAAAAAATGGATACAATATAAAAAATACAACAATAATGACTTATAAAAATGTCAGGATTAAAACCATTCAGGCTGGATATATAAAAAAGTTTGATTTTTCAGTTGAAGGGAGTGTGATAGAATGGAAAGAAAAAAAGCTGCCGGTGGGAATAGAATTTTTTGATGAGCTGATCAGACAGGACTTTTATTATGTAGACAAGACAGAACTTATTGCAGAACTCCTTCATAATTGGGGGGCGGTAAATCTTTTTACCAGGCCAAGACGCTTTGGCAAGAGCCTGAATATGAATATGCTGAAATATTTTTTTGAAGTGGGATTTGAACAGACGATTTTTGACGGACTGAAGATATCGAAAGAAACAGAACTATGTGAGAAATATATGGGACAGTTTCCAGTGATTTCTATTACGCTTAAAGGTGTAGAGGGAATAAATTTTGAAGCGGCAAAGAAAGCACTGGGAAATGTTATTGGAACAGAAGCAAAACGTTTTTCATTTTTAAAGAATAGTGAGAGGCTGGATGAGGATGAAAGAGCTACGAGTTTTATTTTCGTAGCAAGGTACAAACAACTGAGAGGGGATTTAAAACTACCCTTTTGTCGCTCTAATCATAATAATACGAATATATCATAAGAAAATTAACAGGAGGGCCTTTGATATGGATATTTCTGAATTTATAGAAGTAGCAAAGAATCTTAACGTTCTTGGAATTAAAATTACAAAAGACGGAGAACTGGCAGCAGAGTGGCACAGTGAGCCTGAATGCAGGAGAAATATCTATTCTGCAACGAAAAGCTTTACATCCTGTGCAGTTGGTTTTGCTGTTCAGGAAGGTTTGATTGATCTGAATGAAAAGCTTACAGAAGCATTTTCAGGAGATATGCCGGAGAATATTGATGATAACCTGAAATCTGCAACAGTCCGGGATTTACTGACCATGTGCCTGGGACAGGAAAAGGGAAATCTTATGGGAGAACAGCGCCCGTTATATAAGGAAGATGACTGGGTAAAGATGTCTATGGCTGTTCCTTTTAAATATAGGCCAGGAACACATTTTGTATATAATAATGTTGGTCCGTATCTGGCTGGAATTCTTGTACAGAGACGGTCCGGATGTGATCTTGTTTCCTATCTCACACCCAGATTGTTTTCACATCTTGGGATAAAACGCCCGACATGGGAAACAGATCCTCTTGGTAATAGCTTTGGAGCAGGTGGATTATTCCTTACCCTTTCTGAACTTCACAAATTTGGTCTTTTCTATCTTAATGAAGGCAGATGGAATGGCAGACAGATACTGTCTGAACAGTGGATAAAAGAAAGCACAAAAGCTGCTGATGTGGATCATTATGGATATCTGTTCTGGCGCGGAGAATACAATTCATACAGAGCAGATGGAAAATATTGCCAGATTTCCATGGTTCTTCCGGATAAAAATGCAGTTGTCACATTTGTATCGGAATGCCGCAGAGGAAAAGAACTTATGCGCGCAGTTTATGATCTTATTTGCACAAAATTATTATAAGGGGAGAAATATTATGACTCAAAAAGAACGTATGGAACAGGGAATCATTTATGATCCAGGTGCATCAAAAATTGCAGATGAGCAGGCTGTTTATATGGAAAGACTGGGAGAATTTAAAATAAACCAGAAAGAGAGCCTACATTAATGGATTTAAAACAGTTACAGTATTTCGTGGTATGTGCGCAGACCGGGTCGTTCAGTGAGGCGGCAAAAAATCTATATTCAACACAGCCGAGTGTCAGCAAGGTAATCAAAGGTCTGGAAGATACACTTGGAATGCAGCTTTTCGAACGGCTTCCAAGAGGAATCCGCCTGACGGTACAGGGAAAGAAAGTTTATCAGTACGCGTCGAAAATTATAAATGAGATAGATGTTCTTGAGAATATGGCATCGCGTGGAATGACGAAATGGATTCGGATTTCCATGAATCCAAGTTCCTGGTTTGCCAATCAATTTGTAGAGTTTTATAATGAAACATTTGAAAAAAGATACCATTTTCAACTGACAACAGCAGGTGTGCGCAGTGTGATGGAACGAGTCAGGGATTATATGGATGATATTGGATTTGTATATATCTTGAGTCACCAGAAGGAGAATTTCCTGCATGAACTTGCAAAGAATAAAATGCAGTTTATACCTATGTATGAAACAAATCTGATTCTGTACCCAGGACGTTTGACACAACTTTACGGTTCCGGTAAGGCAAGTGCGAATCTGGAGGATCTGGAAGGAATCCGTTTCATACAGAATTATCAGGACGAGTTTTTTGATATTGGCGCAGTGAAGGAAGAAGCATTTCAATGGAAAGATATTGATATTTCTGTGCTGACGAACAGCGATTATATTATGGAAAAAATGCTTAAGAACAGTAAGGTTTCAAATATGAGTGGAAGTTATCTCTCAGAAAACAAGACAGGAACTACACCGGGAATCCCGCTGGAACTTGGCGATAATAAGGTTATTTTCGGATATATTCTCCATAAGGGTGAGAAAATAGATGAGAGCATAGAAGAGTTTCTGGAATTTTTAAAAGAAAGACTTCCCAAAAGCTGATCAGAGTAGACTAAGTTACAGAAAAAGATCTGGTATAAAAGTATACAATGAAGTATTTTACGAATGTCAGCCTGTAAACTGACATATTCCAGAATGCCGTAAAAGTATTCAAACTAAGAATGGCACACAACCCTCCCCTGGGGTTGTGTGCCTTTTTTGCTTTTGCTAGACTTTATCTGTAAATTTGAGTGTGCGGATTCAATACGGTTATGCAGGTAGAAAAAATAAAAAAATTTATTCAGTAAGATGCTTATCGGTAATATTCCGCAGAATGTTCGGGTAGACGTAATGTCAGAAACTAGAACATACAAAAGGAGAAACTATGATAAAATATGTTTTCAAAAGACTTCTTCAGTTGATTCCGGTTCTGATCGGAATTACTTTTTTGTCATTCGCCATGATGCGTTTGGCAGGGGGAGATGCTGTCACTTATATGTATGAAAATGCCGGAACAGCGGTTTCCCAGGAAGTAATCGATAAGACCAGAGCGGAATATGGACTGGATCAGCCATTCCTCGTCCAGTATGGGAAATGGTTTGCAGGAATGGTAACCGGGGATATGGGCGTGAGCTATGTATCAAAAAAGGATGTTTATGATACTTTTGTAGAGAAACTTCCGGCAACCCTTCTTCTGACGGTATCATCGGTATTGCTTACCATGATTATTTCGATTCCTTTGGGAATTTTGTCAGCAGTAAAGCATAACCGTTGGAGCGATTATGTAATACGTTTCGTCAGTTTCATCGGTAATTCCATGCCGAATTTCTTTGCGGCACTGGTATTGATGTATTTCTTTTCTATTAAGTTAGGATGGCTTCCGGTAATTACTACAGATAACATTGCGCTGAGTCTGGTACTTCCGACTCTGACTCTGGCAATTGCTATGGCTTCTAAGTATACCAGGCAGGTGAGAGCGGCAGTTCTTGAAGAACTGAATAAGGATTATGTGGCAGGAGCCAGGGCAAGAGGCGTGCGTGGAAGTGTAATCGTGTGGAGAAACGTAATGAAATCTTCCATGCTTACGATCATTACACTCCTGGCACTTTCCATAGGAAGCCTTCTGGGTGGAACTACGATAGTAGAAACAATTTTTATGTGGGATGGCGTTGGAAAGATGGCAGTAGATGCCATTACCATGAGAGATTATCCGATTGTTCAGGCTTATGTCGCCTGGATGGCGATTATTTATGTTGTGGTCAATCTTATTACAGATATTCTGTATCACTACATGGATCCCCGCGTGAGATTAGGGGGGTGATCAGGCATGAGTGAAAATCAGATCAATGAGAAAAAGATCAGTGTCCGTAAACAGAAAATAAAGAAGAATCATATCAGGGAGAAACTGATATTTTTTACAGCGCTTACGGTTATTTTACTTATCATTGCTGTTTTTGCGAGAAAACTCTGTCCGTATGATCCGTATGCACAGGATCTTCTGCAGGCACAGAAAGCTCCCTCAGCGGAACATATTCTGGGAACGGACAGATACGGAAGAGATATGTTCTCTCGTGTATTGGCAGGAAGTACGACAAGCATTTATGCGACACTTTTACTGGTTGCAATCGTTACTGTTGTGGGAACTGTGATTGGTATTGTCTGTGGCTGGTGTGGTGGAATCGCAGATACGCTTCTGATGCGCATTTCAGATTTGTTTCTGGCATTTCCAAGCCTTGTATTTGCACTGGCTGTTGCCGGAGTTCTTGGAGGTGGCATTCATAATGCGGTGATTGCGTTGGCAGTAATCGGATGGCCAAAGTTTGCAAGACTTGCGAGAGGACTGACATTGGCACAAAAAGATTCCGCTTATCTGATGGCGGTAAGGATGTCTGGCAGCAGTACACTGAAAATATTATTTAAGCATATTTTACCCAATATTGCAGGGCAGATTCTTGTCACGGCAGTTCTTGATATCGGAACCATGATGATGGAGCTTGCAGGACTTTCTTTTCTGGGACTTGGCGTTCAGCCTCCGGCAGCGGAGTGGGGAAGCATGATTAATGATGGAAGAAGTATGCTTCAGATCTCACCATGGATGGTACTGGCTCCCGGTGCTGCAATTTTTATTACTGTTATGATATTTAATCTTCTTGGAGATACACTGAGAGATTATATGGATCCAAAGCAAAGAGCTAAAACAAAGAACTAAAACAGAGAACTAAACAATGGAGGGAAAGAACTATGAAGAAAAAAGTGATTGCTATGTTACTTACAGGAGCCATGCTGGCATCTGGTTTGTCTGCAACTGCATTTGCAGCTGATGAGAAAACTTTTGTATACGGAACAACCGGATACAGTGAGGAGATGGGAGATGCAGGTCTCAATCCACATGACAATTATTCTGGATGGAGTGCCCTTCGTTATGGTGTTGGCGAGACACTTTTCAAATACAATGATAACATGGAAGTAGAGCCATGGCTGGCAACAGATTATGAATTTGTAGATGATACAACGGTAAAGATTACACTTCGTGATGGCGTAAAATTCTCAAGTGGACGTACGATGGATGCAGAGGCAGTGAAAGAGTGTCTGGATGATCTGCTTGCAGTTCATGACCGCGCGCCGTATGATCTGAAGGTCGATCATATAGATGCTGATGGTCTGACCCTGACTATTTATACAACTGAGCCATGTCCGGCAATCATCAATTATCTGGGTGATCCATATGGTGCAATCATTGATATGGAATATGGTGTTCAGGGAGAAGGCGGTTCTGCAAATGTAGCAGGAACTGGTCCTTATATCGCTACAAACGTTACGCCTACACAGATTGATCTGGTAAAGAATGAAGATTACTGGGGCGGAGAAGTAAAGGTAGATAAAATTACTGTAAAATCTTTTGCAGATGGAAGTGCACTGACAGCAGCTTTGCAGACAGGCGATATTCAGGGAACTTATGGACTTCAGTATGACAATTATTCACTGTTTGACGGAAATTCCGATTATACGATCAATTCCTGTGCTACCAGCAGATGTTTCTTTGGTCAGTTTAACATGGATTCTGAAATCGTACAGGATCAGAATGTACGTAAGGCTATTGAAATGGGAATTGATAAGGAAGGATTCTGCTCTGTAATCATGGAAGGACGTGGACTGCCGGCAAAAGGAGCATTTCCGAGCAGTTTCTCTTACGGAAATGATGCAGTAGAGACTGTATCTTATGATCCGGATGGAGCGAAAGAACTGCTGGAGGAATCAGGTTGGACAGATACCGATGGTGATGGATATGTAGATAAAGACGGACAGAAACTGACGATCAACTGGCTGACTTATCCGACTCGCCTGGAGCAGCCGAAACTTGCAGAGTATGCACAGGCAACTCTGAAAGATATCGGAATTGATTTGGTTGTAAATAATACAGCTGATCATAAAACTTTTGCGGAAAGCGGAGATTTTGATGTTTATGTAAGTTCGCTTACTACAGCACCTACCGGAGATCCGGAGTATTTCTTTACAAGTACAGTAACCGGTGCAAAAAACTACGGAAATTATCAGAATGATGAAGTTACAAAACTGACCGAGCAGCTTCATCAGACTTTTGATACAGATGAGAGAGGAAAACTGGCAATAGAACTTCAGCAGAAAATTCTGGATGATGATGCATATTTCTTTGTATCTCATCTGAACATGGGAATTGTGACAAAATCAAATGTTACGGGTATGGCAGCTCATCCGTGTGATTATTATGAAATTACGGCAGATCTGGATGTGAAATAAAAAGATTAAAATTTATTGTGTGCCCGATGATATACTCGTAAATCATTGCATCCTCAGGTTTATGCTGACTGTATGAATCTGGGGATGTTCTTGTAAAAGTAATCTTTCCGGGAATGAAATAGTTTGTAACAGGATGACGGTAGAAATGCTAAGGAGATAAAGTGTATATGAACAATTCTTTACTTCGTGTAGAGCATGTGACTATCAGTTATAATGGAAAACCGGTAGTCAGTGATGTCAGTTTTGAACTGAAACAGGGGGAAATCCTTGGAATCGTGGGAGAGTCCGGCAGTGGAAAAAGTACGATCATCAAGGCAATCATGGGCCTTCTGGGAGAAGAAGGTATGGTTACCAGAGGCGATATCTGGTATAAAGGAGAAAATCTTACAGAGATGAGTGAGAAAAATCTCCGCAAATATCTGGGAACAGAGATCGGTATGGTATTTCAGGACTGTAAGGCGGCCCTGTGTCCGGTACGGACAATTGGCGTGCAGATCCATGAAGCAGTATCCGAACATGAGAAAACAACAATAAAAGAAATACGTCAGCGTGCCGCCTCCCTTATGAAAAAAATCGGTCTGGAGGACGGAAACCGTATACTGGACAGTTACCCTTTTGAACTTTCGGGTGGAATGAATCAGCGTGTGGGTATCTGTACAGCCATGATCATGCATCCGAATCTACTTCTTGCAGATGAACCGACCAGTGCCCTTGATGTGACAGTGCAGAAGCAGGTAGTGGAAGAACTTCTCCTGATGAGAAAAGAATATCATACGGCAATGATTCTGGTAACCCATAATATCGGAGTGGTAAGAAAGATGGCCGACAGGATTCTGGTGCTTAAAAATGGTCTGGTCAGGGACTATGGGGAGACCGAAAAGGTTCTGGATTATTCGCAGGATGATTATACTCAGGAGCTGATGAATTCTGTGCTTCATTTGAAGCGCGGTGCAGAATAAAAATAGAGCCAGGGAGGATTTAAAAGGTGGGTGATGTAATTTTAGAAGCACAGCATCTCAAAAAAGTGTTTATATCTGGAAAAAAATCAATGACTGCGGTGGATGATGTCAGCTTTGAACTTAGACAGGGAGAATGTCTTGGAATTGTGGGAGAGTCTGGCTCTGGTAAAAGTACGATCGTAAAGATGATCACACATCTGCAGAGCATTACGGAAGGAAATGTGATTCTGAAAGGTAAAGATATCACGAATGTAAAAGGAAAAGAACTCCGCGAAGTCTACAAAGATATCCAGATGGTATTTCAGATGCCGATGGAGTCCTTTGATCCAAGATGTACATTAGGAGATGGAATCGGCGAGAGCCTTCGGAATATGGGACTGAGCCGTAAAGAAACCCGTGAGAGAGTTGAAAAACTTCTGGAGAGATGCGGACTGGATAAAGAATATGCAGACCGCTATCCACATCAGGTAAGCGTAGGTCAGTGTCAGAGAGCTGCCATTGCCAGAGCACTGGCAGTCGAGCCGTCTGTGCTTATCTGTGATGAGGCCACCAGTGCTCTTGATGTAACGGTGCAGAAACAGATCCTGAAATTGTTGATGGAACTGAAGCAGAAAGAAAATTTTTCTTTTCTTTTAATCTGTCATGATCTGGCACTTGTTCAGGCATTCTGTGACCGTGTCCTTGTACTTTATCATGGAGAAACCGTAGAAAGTGGAACACCGGATGAGATCATTAATCATCCGAAGATGGACTATACGAAAAAATTAATTGACTCGGTATTGTAAAAATGTAGCAGTTTGTTATTTTGGAGCTGATAGACAACGAGAATAATTTTTCAATACATTTTATTGATTTTCTATAGACTGTTTGACAAGTATATATTTACACAAAAAAGTACTTCTTGCGGATAGAAGTACTTTTTTATGGTTTTATGACTTTTTCGATGATGCACATTGTGTGGAGGTCTGTGCACTTTACTTGGTAACCGGCACAAATCTTTGCGCCGGCTGCAACGAATATAAAACTGAT
Source organism: Blautia sp. HCP3S3_B11 (assembly GCF_052064435.1). Lineage (NCBI taxonomy): Bacteria > Bacillati > Bacillota > Clostridia > Lachnospirales > Lachnospiraceae > Blautia > Blautia sp. HCP3S3_B11. The sequence goes on along the minus strand of NZ_JBQHVP010000004.1, from coordinate 113,303 downwards.
TTGTGGAAGCTTTTATCTCGCTGTGCTGACTATATTTTAACAAAATGATACGAAAGAACAAGCCTGCCGGGGGGATTTTCAGACATGAAAAAAATGCGAGAAACCATGCAATATATGAATGGGTAAATATCCCCCTGGGGTGCTTATGCAGTATGGTAAAAAATGTTACACTGACTCTGCTACTCATTTGTGCGCAAATGAAGAATAAAAGGAGGAACGAAGATAGTGAAGAGAAAGTTACTGGCAATTTTGACAGCGGTATGTATGACAGCAACATTTGTGGGAGGATCTGCAACTGCATGGGCTGCTCAGGAAGAAAGTGCAGCAAAAGATGAAGTGATCGTGACTATGCCGACGACATCAGAACCGGAAGCAGGTTTTGACCCGGCATACGGATGGGGAGCAGGAGAACATGTACATGAGCCTCTGATCCAGAGTACCCTGACCGTTACGAATACGGATCTGTCCATCGGAATGGATCTGGCAACTGATTATTCAGTGAGTGAGGACGGTCTTACCTGGACGGTAAAGATCCGTGATGACGTAAAGTTTACAGATGGGGAACCACTGACCGCAGAAGATGTGGCATTTACCTACAATAACTGTCGTGATAACAGCTCTGTCAATGACTTTTCCATGCTGAAAGAAGCAGTGGCAGTAGATGATACAACGGTGGAATTCCATATGAATACACCGTTTGCGGTATGGCCTTACACCATGGCAATCGTTGGAATTGTTCCGGAACATGCGTATGATGAAAATTACGGACAGAATCCAATCGGTTCCGGACGCTATATTATGAAACAGTGGGATAAAGGACAGCAGGTAATTTTCGAGGCGAATCCAGATTATTATGGAGAAGCACCAACGATGAAAAAAGTAACCGTACTTTTCATGGAAGAGGATGCGGCACTGGCAGCTGCTCAGTCCGGTACAGTGGATGTGGCACATACAGCTGCTTCCTATTCCGATATGTCTGTAGATGGTTATGATCTGTTCAGCGTTCAGACAGTTGATAACCGAGGATTTAATCTTCCTGCAACGGCAGCAGAGGAAATTGACGGAGTAACTTATGGAAATGATTTTACCAGTGATGTAGAAGTCAGACGTGCGATCAACATTGGTATCGACCGTGATGAAATGATCCAGAATGTACTGAATGGATATGGAACACCAGCGTACAGTGTATGTGACAAAATGCCATGGTACAATGAAGAAGCAGAAGTAGAATATGACCAGGATAAGGCAAAAGAGCTTCTCGAAGCAGCAGGATGGGAGGCTGGCGATGATGGAATCCGTGAAAAAGATGGTGCCCGTGCAGAATTTACTATGCTTTACCCGGCATCTGATTCCGTTCGCCAGGCACTGGCAGAAGACACCAAGAACCAGCTTTCTGAACTTGGAATCGAAGTGACCACAGAGGGTGTTGACTGGGATACAGCTTATACCAGAGCAGAATCGGAACCTCTTGTATGGGGATGGGGAGCACATACACCGATGGAACTTTATAATATTTATCATACTATGGAAAAAACAGGACTGGCAGAATATTCACCATATGCCAACGAGACTGTTGACAAATACATGGATGAAGCTCTCGAATCCAGTGATCTGGAAAGTTCCTATGATCTTTGGAAAAAGGCACAGTGGGATGGAGAAACAGGAATTACTCAGGAAGGAGATATCCCGTGGATCTGGCTTTGCAACATCGATCATCTGTACTTTGTAAAGAATGGCCTTAAGGTTGCAGATCAGAAGATTCATCCACATGGACATGGCTGGTCAATCGTAAATAATGTAGATCAGTGGATGTGGGAATAAGTGTAGTGTGCCGATAAGATTACTTGAAAAATCAATTTGCTGGCACAGTAATTATGGGAGTAAGAATATCTTGAACAGAATAACAGGAAAATTTATATTAAAGAATTTTATCAAGATGGTATTTTTGCTGTTTGTTGTGAGTATTGCTGCATTTGCACTTATGACAGCTTCCCCCATTGATCCGTTAAAGGCCAATGTGGGACAGGCTGCCCTCGGAAGTATGAGTCAGGAGCAGATTGCGAAGCTTGAAGAGTATTGGGGCGTAGGTCAGCCGCCAGTGCAGCGTTATCTTGCATGGTTTAAAGATTTTGTAAGGGGAGATATGGGAATATCTCTCCTTTATCGTCAGAAAGTAACAACGGTGATTGCAGTCAAACTTGCAAACTCGTTGTTTCTGATGATTATTGCCTGGATCCTTTCCGGAGTGATAGGATTTCTGCTTGGAGCACTGGCAGGAATGAAACGTGGAAAACCAATTGATAAAATAATAAAAGGTTATTGTCTGGTGATATCCAGTACACCTGCTTTCTGGATCGCCATGCTGCTTCTGATGATTTTTGGTGTATGGCTGAAAATTCTTCCTATTGGACTGAGCGTTCCGATTGGGGTCGAAGCCAGTGGGGTGACATTTTTGGATCGTGTGCGCCATGCCATTCTTCCGGCACTGACGTTATCAATCACGGGAATTTCTAATATTGCCATGCATACAAGAGAAAAAATGATAGACATCTGTGACAGTGACTATGTACTTTTTGCCAGGGCAAGAGGGGAAAGTAACTGGGAAATTTTCAGAAATCATGGATTTCGAAATGTACTGGGACCGGCGATGACACTGCAGTTTGCTTCTATCAGTGAAATCTTTGGTGGCTCGGTTCTGGTAGAGCAGGTATTTTCCTATCCGGGACTTGGGCAGGCAGCAGTCAGTGCGGGACTTGGAAGTGATATGCCACTCCTGATGGCAATCACCATGATCAGTGCGTTGTTTGTATTTGGCGGAAATCTGATCGCCAATATTCTTTATGGAGTCATTGATCCGAGAGTTCGCAAAGGGGGTGTGGGAAGATGAAAAATATAACTGCATCCTTAAAAGACAGACAGCACGAAGCTAAAAGTCTGGCAGGAAAAGATATCAGGAGCAGGTGGAATCGCAGAAAGACACTGGTGATCTGGCTGGTAATAGCGGTCGTATTTCTTGCAACGGTCTGTATCGGTGGAAGTTTTTGCAGCGAAGCTGCGAAGGTAACAGACTTCTCCAGAAAGAATATTCCGCCTTGTCTGAAATATCCATTTGGAACAGACTGGCTTGGAAGAGATATGTTTGCAAGGACAGTAAGAGGGTTATCTATCAGTATTATTATAGGAGTCAGTGCAGCAACATTTAGTGCTGTAATGGCATTTATCCTTGGGATTGTGTCAGCAACAATGGGAAAAACAGCAGATACGATCGTGACATGGTTTATTGACCTGATCATGGGAATTCCTCATATGCTTTTACTGATTCTTATCTGTGTGGCATGTGGAAGAGGACTCAAAGGCGTGATCTTGGGTGTCGCGTTGACGCACTGGACTTCTCTGGCAAGACTGATCAGGGGAGAAGTGCTTCAGTTAAAAGAACAGATTTATATCAAAACAGCCAGAAAGCTTGGAAAAAGTAATTTATATATTGCCATGAAGCATATGGTTCCACATCTGCTTCCACAGTTTATCGTAGGATTGGTGCTGCTTTTCCCGCATGCGATCCTTCATGAATCCAGCATTACATTTCTTGGTTTTGGTCTGTCAAATGAGCAGCCTGCCATAGGAATTATACTTTCAGAAGCTATGAAATATCTGGCAACCGGTAAATGGTGGCTTGCACTCTTTCCGGGAATCATGTTAATTCTTACAGTTGTGTGCTTTTACACTACAGGTGAAAATCTCCGCAGGCTGCTTGATCCGGCCAGTGCGCATGAATAGAGGAGGCAGTGAATTGGAGAGAGAAAAAATTCTGGAAATCAATCATATGCAGATATCTTTCTGTCAGTATCAGAGGGGAATACAGCAGATACAGCTTCCGGTAATCCGAGATCTGAACGTCACAGTTCATGCAGGAGAGATGGTAGCTGTTGTTGGATCATCGGGTTCCGGAAAGAGCCTTCTGGCACATGGAATCATGGGAATTTTGCCATACAATGCTACGATGGAGGGAGAGGTTTATTATTGCGGAGAAAATCTTACCGAAAAGAAGATAAAGCAGCTTCGTGGGAAAGAGATTGTTCTGGTGCCGCAGAGTACTTCTTATCTGGATCCACTTATGAAAGTGGGGCAGCAGATCTGTAAGGGAAAGAAAACTCCGGAAAAAAAGCGAAAACTGGATTCTATTTTTGAAAAGTATGGACTGGGTAAGAATGTTCAGGAACAGTATCCGTTTGAAATGTCGGGGGGAATGACAAGAAGAGTCATGATCTCAACAGCTCTGATCGAAACTCCGAAGCTGGTGATCGCGGATGAACCGACGCCCGGATTGGATCCAAAACTTGCCAGACGGGCGATGGAACATTTCAGGGAACTTGCGGATATGGGAGCTGCGGTACTGGTGATTACGCATGATCTGGAGCTGGCATTGCAGACTGTGGACCGGATTCAGGTATTCTATGCAGGATATACGATTGAGGATTCACCGGCAGAGGATTTTGCGAAGGAAGAAACTCTGCGCCATCCGTATACGAAGGCATTATGGCGTGCCATGCCAGAACATGGATTTCACTATATAGACGGAGTTCAGCCATATGCAAGGGATATGCAGCAGGGCTGTCCGTTTGCACCACGTTGCGGTAAATGTACAGATAAATGTAAGGAAGAAGTTCCGTGGCACCAGTCAGGGAATGGTTATGTGAGGTGCATTTATGATACTTGAAGCAAAAAATCTTTCGTTTCGTTATGAAGAATCCGGAAGAAAAATACTTGATCAGTTCAGTCTGCAGGTAGATAGCAGCGAACGTGTGGGAATTCTGGCACCGAGTGGATTTGGAAAGACAACTCTCTGTAAGATCCTTGCGGGATACGAAGAACCAGAGACAGGTACAGTGCTGATGGATGGAAAATCATTATATTCGTGTAAAGGCTACTGCCCGGTACAGATGATCTGGCAGCATCCGGAGCAGGCGGTGAATCCGAGACTTCGGATGAGAAATGTTTTTGAAGAAGGAGATCAGGTAGAGACGGAATTGATAAAGAAATTGGGAATAGAGCATGACTGGATGAATCGCTTTCCAACGGAACTTTCCGGGGGAGAATTGCAGAGATTCTGTATTGCAAGAGCGCTTGGAAAAAGAACAAGATTTCTTTTGGCAGATGAAATCAGTACAATGCTCGATCTCATTACTCAAAGCCAGATCTGGCATTTCCTTATGGAAGAAACCCAGAGAAGAGGAATTGGTATGATCGTAGTCAGCCACAGTCCGGAACTGGTGGAGAAAGTGTGCACCAGAGTGGTGGAACTTAAGTAAATTATGAATAAAACCAGATGTAAATGTTGACATTACAACACAAATGACCTATCATAACAGCAAATGGAGGTTTAATTTATGCAGATATCAAGCAGATTTACACTGGCAATTCATATTTTTGCATGTGTGGATATATTTAAAAATGACTATAAGGTGACGAGTGATTTTATTTCCAAGAGTACAAATGTAAATCCGGTTATCATCAGAAAAATCCTGTTACAGCTTCGAAATGCAGGATTGATCGAGGTTGCAAGAGGAACCGGTGGAACGACGATTACCAGGCCGCTTTCAGAGATTACATTTCTGGATATCTACAGGGCAGTGGAATGTGTGGAGGATAACACACTATTCCATTTTCACGAAAATCCAAATGAAAAATGTCCGGTAGGAAGAAATATCCATAATGTACTGGATGACAAATTACAGAGAGTTCAGGCAGCAATGGAGAGAGAATTGCGGTCAATCACACTGGAAGATGTGAAAAAAGACCTGGAACATTATCTTGCTGATGATAAATAGGATGAATAAAAGCAAAATGAAAATAAGATGCCACAGACGTGTTTCTTTGTCAACAAGTAAGAAATTATGACTACCGTTAATGATAATATTGCACGGAAATAAAAAAAGAATATACTCATATTATTAACAGACGGGAGGTTGCATTGATGGGACAGTTTTTAAACAATAAAGAGCCATATGACAAATATAGAATGGTTATGAATGGAACGTATTTTGTTGATAAGTCTGAAATACTTGAAGAATTGATTCCTGCATTGCAGCAGGAACAGCGTTTTTTTTGTATTACCCGTCCGAGACGTTTTGGAAAAACAATTATGGCGAATATGATAGCTGCTTTTTTTGAAAATACAGGTGAGAATTCATTATTTGATAATCTTCACATTTCAGAATATGATCAGTATAAAAAAGAGGCAGGAAAGCATGACGTTATATATATTGATTTTAGCGAAATGCCGAGAGAGTGTAACAGTTACCGGGCTTATATAGACAGAATTCAGGAGGGACTGATCAGAGATATAGAAGAAGCATATCCTGAAATAAATGTGGAAACAAATACCGCAGTATGGGATATCCTGTCTCAGGTATTTAACAGGACAGGACATAAGTTTATATTTGTAATGGATGAATGGGATGCAGTTTTTCATATGTCTTTTGTTACAGAAAAAGACAGGGAAAATTACCTTCTTTTTTTAAAACTATTATTAAAGGGGCAAAGCTATGTGGAGCTTGCGTATATGACAGGAGTTCTTCCGGTTGCAAAATATTCAGACGGTTCTGAATTGAATATGTTTCTGGAATATAATATGGCAACCAGGGTTCGGTTCAGTGAATATTTTGGTTTTTCAGATGAAGAAGTAGATATGCTTTATCGGCGCTATCTGAAAAGAACAAAAAAGCCGAAGATTACCCGGGATGATCTGAGAGAATGGTATGATGGATATCATACTGCTGCAGGGGACAGGCTATACAATCCGCGTTCGGTGGTGTGCGCTTTAACGGACAATCAGATATCTAATTACTGGGTAAGTTCAGGAAAATATGATTCAGTTTTCACATATATCAGATATAATGTAGACGAAATTCAGAATGATCTGGCATTGATGTTTGCAGGAGAAAAAATACCATCAGGTATACAGGAATACGCAGCTACAGCGCAGGAATTAAACACAAAGGAAGAGATATATTCAGCAATGGTTGTATATGGACTTCTGACCTATGACTGTGGAATGGTGTTTATTCCAAACAAAGAACTTATGGGCAGTTATGCGGCAATGATGAAGAAAGAGAAGTCATTAGGATATGTGTATCGTCTTGCAAATATATCATCACAGATGTTACAGGCTACACTTGCAGGAGATACAAAAACGATGTCAGAAATCATTCAGTATGCACATAATACAGAAACACCTATTTTATCTTACAATAATGAAACGGAGTTGTCCGCAATCATTAATCTTGTGTATCTGGCTGCACGGGATCAGTATAAAGTCGAACGGGAAGATAAGGCAGGAAAAGAATATGTAGATTTTATTTTTTATCCTGTGAGATATGATCAGGATGGTATTATACTGGAACTGAAAGTAAATCATACACCGGAAGAAGCAATTGCGCAGATTAAAGAAAAAGAATATGCGTTACGTTTCAGAGGTAAAATATCAGAAAAATCAAAATATACAGGTCGAATTCTGGCGGTAGGAATCAGTTATAATAAAGAAACAAAAGAACATTCCTGTAAAGTGGAGGAATTGTAAAGAAGACTGTAAGAATGCGGCTATTATATGCAGTAGGTTCTTTATTTTTTGCATGAATTACTTCGATTCTTGCAAAATGTGGAATTAAGAAAACAGATTCAGATGTGGCAACTGCTAGCAGGACGGACCTGCCAGCGTGGTAGTACCGGTGGACAAACTTAGTATTCTGGTTACAATTTTATTTTCATGGATAGTATTTCATGAAAAACTGTCAAAGTAATCCGCATGTGGACTGCTCTGTATTGTGGCAGGTACACTTTTGCTTGTGTTTATATAGAATCAACAGATACTCCCTTTCAGGTAATAGTTGGTGTTTCCTGAAAGGGAGTATTTTAGATATAGGCATATAGTAATTTCATATAAAATTATTTCAGTAGTGCTCACACTTATCTACAAGAACTGTCACATGCATCTATCCTTAGCAGTATGACAACTTTGAGGTATATTCTCGTTCATTGTAGTTGGTGAGATTAAGTCAATGGATGTTCTCTGTAATACATTCTTGTAAAGTTCAAAAACGTCTGCATATCTCCGCTGATATATTTCCCTTTTTTCCAGATCATACCAATCTTAATGTGGATTGGCGGATTAAGAGGAATTCCTGTGATTCCAGACTCTGTAAATTTATCAAGCATACTGGAATAGAGAAAGATGATTTTTTGAGTTTACATGATCATCTGGAATAACATAACCATAACCGGCATTGTAATGATTGACAACAAAGTGGTCATAACATTGATTGCACTGGCGTACTTGGAATCATTTCCATAAACCTGACACATCTGCGTTACTGTAGAGGCAGATGGAGTGATGATCGCCAGAAAGACGATAAGCATGATCTTATTGCCGTCAGCGGAAAAGGAAGCTAGATTGCTGAGCTTTATCAGCACAAGAGCAATCAAAGGAACAGCTATCAAGCGCAAAAAAGTGATAAAATAAACTCTTTTATTTGCAAATATCTGTTTCAGGTTCATTCCTGCAAAGAGCATACCTGTTACGATCATGCTGGCAGGACCAATCATAGTTCCAACGGAAGCAAGTGTATTTCCAATGATCTCCGGCAGGCGGATTTTTGTGAAGAAAAGTATAACACCGATAAATATGGAAATCATATTGATGTTTAACAGAATTTTTTTCCAGTCATAAGAAGCTTCACGACTGATGATCTTCTTACAGTGAGTCCACAGAAAAACAAGCTGTACACTCATAAAAACACATCCGTACAGTACCCATTCCTGTCCGAGAATAAAGGTGACAATCGGTACAATCAGGTTTCCGGAATTGGAGTAGTAAACGGAAGCGACTTCCACTTCGTTCAGATGTAAAAGTTTTCCGGCTGCGGAAATAACGATAAGAAGAACCACCTGAGTCAGAACAGATGCGGCAAAAGCAATCAGAAGTCCCTTTACGGTATCTGTAGTATAATCAACCTGAAAAGCGTTGATTATTACGCAGGGAACGATCAGATAAAGAATAATCTTTGATAAAACTTTGCTGTCGTCGTCCCTTACAAGTCCCGTCTTTACAATTAAATATCCCATGAAGATCATAAGAAAAAGCTGCACGATCTGCTGCATGAGAAGTATACTGATGTTCATAAAATTATCCCCTGCATTTCTGTGAAATTAACCTGGCTGGCAGGTGTCTGTTTCCTAGTATGGCTCACGCTAATTAGCAACTTGCTTCATTTGTATAAATTCCCATCTACTGCGTTGTCGTCAATCGGCGTAGCCACCGCTACGCCTCATTCCTTCGCCTTGTAGATGAAAATTTATCCAGCATGAATCAGATTGCTAATTAGCGTGAGTCATACTAGAGCGTGTTTGAAAATCTGCCAACAGTCGAGGATATTATAGAACTTCTATAAGACGATTGCAAGGTTTACAAACCACTTCTGTCAGGAAATGCAGAGGTGGTATCTGGTTTGTTGCCGAAAAAGGTCTGATGAATGAACTTGTCATTTTCAGATAATAATGTTAGAATCGTTCCATAAACAAGTCTTTTAGGTTGCCGTGTGCGGGAATTTACTACCTTTAGGTGATGAGAAATTGACATACGAAAATGTAAATGTATCTTCCGGGCGAGAGGGTGTGTGAAATGAAAAATAAGAAAAAATTGCCGGTTGGAATAGAGTCCTTTTATGAAATTATTCAAGAGGATTTTTATTATGTAGATAAAACACGGATGATTGCAGATCTTTTGCATAACTGGGGAAAAGTGAATCTTTTTACCCGCCCGAGACGTTTTGGAAAAAGCCTGAATATGAGATAGTACAATTGAGAATCTGTGGAGCGTTCTTTTTACTACCGGTTATCTGACATCTCGGGGAAGGGCAGAAGATGGTCGACTTCATCTTGCCATCCCCAATAAAGAAATCCGTAATCTATTTATCCGGCAGATTCGGGAATGGTTTAAAGATACTGTAAGAAAGGATACCTCGAAGCTGGATTGTTTCTGTAATGCTTTTCCTATTGGAAATGTGTCCGTGATTGAGGAACTTTTGAATGAATATCTCTGGACGACCATCAGTATCTGTGACACAGCAGTTTCTTGTGGAAAAAAAGAGAATTTCTATCATGGAATTCTATTGGGATTGTTGTCGCATCGGGAGGAATGGAGAATTATCTCTAATGCAGAATCAGGAATTGGTTATAGCGATATTCTGGCGGAAATTTTTGAAAACAGAGTTGGCATCGTGATTGAAGTGAAATATGCCGAAGATGGAGATCTGGAAACCAGTTGTAAAGAAGCACTTAAGCAAATTGAAGAAAAGAAGTATGAGGCAAAGTTGTGGGATGATGGCATGCGAAATATCCTGAAATATGGTATTGCGTGCTACAAAAAGGAGTGCAAGGTAGTGATGGCAGAGAAATAAAGACAGAAGAAGGAGGAACAAAAATTGATTTGTGGAATGACTTATTATCAAATATGCTGGTATTTTTTGGTGTATTCCTTTGGAGGCTGGGTTGTTGAAGTGATTTTCCATGCAGTAACTTTGGGAAAAGTTATTAACAGAGGATTTTTAAATGGCCCGGTTTGCCCGGTGTACGGGTTTGGAGTAATCTCTGTTTTTGCGATGATAAATACGCTTCAAAGCAGTGGTTATCAGATGCGTGATGGTATGATATTTATATTTGGGGTTATTTTAGCTACAGTAGTAGAGCTGATAGCGGGATGGCTGTTAGATGTATGTTTCCATGCAAGATGGTGGGATTATTCGGACAAACCTTTAAATTTCCATGGATATATCTGCCTGGAATTCTCGTTGATATGGGGACTGGCAATTGTTCTTGTTGTGAAGGTTTTCCAGAAATATGTAGAAAATCATACGTCACCGTATGCGGATTCCATGTTAGGCTGGGTTGTACTGGCAATTTTATATTGCGTTTATCTGGCTGATTTTATTGTAACAGTAGCAGTTATCTGGGGATTAAATAAAAAGCTTACTAAATTGGATAAAATCCGCTCAGATATGAGAATCATAAGCGACAAAATCAGTGATACATTGGCAACTACAACAATAGAAACAGCACAGGCTGTAGGAGAAAAGAAAGTTCAGGTAGCTTTGGCAAGGGCTGAATTACGTGATTCGGCAGAACTTAAGAAAGATAAATCTTTGGAAATGCTCCGCAAGAAAAAAGCTGAACTTCAAAAAGAATTTGATGAGCTTTCAAAAACAATTACTAATCATACAATTGTTGGACAGGGAAGAATTATTAAGGCGTTTCCGAAAATGAAACATAGAGATTATTATGAATTGATTCAGGAACTGAAAAATAGATTTTAACCGAATAAACTGTGAAGCAGTTATTCGGTTATGAGCAAGTAGCGAAAGCGGATGATTTTATCCGATTGACTGGAATTGAAGCAGGTGTAGTCCTTGGTGCAGTAGCCGGAGCCCCATCTCTGAATATGGAAGTTCTTTCGAAGGTAAATGATTCTGGCGAAACCATCAACTGTGTAGGACAGATCGGCAAAGAAGGAATGAAAGAAACAGATAAAGAAATTTTGCGGATTATGCCGGAAAGCGTTTAAAACGATGATTGTTGTGGAGAAAAGATAATATGTGGCTGTTATTTGCGTTTGGTTCTGCGCTATTTGCAGGCTTGACTGCCATACTGGCAAAATGCGGAATCAGAAACACAGATTCTAATGTTGCGACAGCATTAAGAACCGGCGTAGTACTAATCTTTTCATGGATTATGGTATTCGTGGTCGGGGCACAAAGCGGAATCAGAGATATTTCAGAAAAAGTCCTGATCTTTCTGATTTTGTCAGGACTGTCAACGGGGATATCCTGGCTGTGCTATTTCAAAGCACTGCAGATCGGAGATATCAATAAAGTAACACCAATTGATAAATCAAGTACAGTGATAACGATGCTCCTGGCGTTTATTTTTCTCGGGGAAGAAATAACGTGGCTGAAATTTGTTTCAATGATACTTATCGGGATTGGCACTTATCTGATGATACAGAAAAAGGAAACACAGGAGAAAAAAGAAGATAAGAAGTGGCTGCTTTATGCAGTCGGCTCTGCTGTTTTTGCCAGTCTTACCTCTATTTTGGGAAAGATTGGAATTCAGGATGTCAATTCAAATCTCGGAACTGCGATCCGGACAGCTGTTGTATTAGTGATGGCATGGATTGTTGTATTTGTGACCGGAAAGCAGGATACGGTTAAGAATATTGACAGAAAAAGCTGGTTGTTCCTTATTCTTTCCGGGTTTGCAACAGGCGGTTCCTGGTTATGTTATTACAGAGCACTTCAGACAGGTCCGGCCAGTGTGGTAGTTCCGATTGATAAACTGAGTATCCTTGTGACCATTGCATTCTCATATGTGGTGTTCCATGAAAAGCTGTCATTAAAATCAGGAGCAGGACTGTTGCTGATTGTTGTTGGAACGTTAGCTTTGTTGATATAAGAGATTTTTTTGAGATAGCGTTGTGATAAAAACAGATGTGCTTAAATGAGAAGAAAACGGAAGAATAGCAGATAAATTTTACGTTACTGTTTACTGGTAATATCCCGCGAGGTGTTTTTGGTGAGCGAAGGTCACAGAAAACCCGAGACATACCGCGCGAATTTATGCGACTAGCATAAATTCTGTGCATCGCGAAGCGTGTTGCTGAGAACGGAGTGAACAGTAACATTTTACATAATCTTATCAATTATTTTAACTGTATATTATTGACAGTATGTTTTTTACATGTTATGATAAACGCGATTTTGAAAGACGAAGATGCAGAGTAATAGACAGAGTCTTTTCAAAGCAATTGTTTTGGACCACCCGGGAGGGTTAAGGCCATACGGACAGCCGGGTCCACTGCCGATTATGGTAACTTTGGTTACCTTATTGATTGAGTTAGAAACTCAAATTTTATAAGTAGGTTCCTTTGATAACCGTGATGCGCCGGACGCGCAGACTTGTGAAACGGTCAATAAGAGTAGTAAAAGTATAATTGCTATATAGACTCTGACACGCATGATCCAGAAGTTTTATTTATGATGCTGAAAGAAGGTATTATCTGCTTTTTTATGCTTGTTGATAAAACATATAGATACAGATCAAAACGCAGGTTTGTGGCTGAGTGCCCTACCTGCGTTTTTTTGTTTTGTTCAGTCTGTGAAATTGCTGATTGGGGGGTGAAGCAAAGGAAACTGGAAATGGAGGAATGATGAAAGGAAGTCGTTTTAAATTAAACCAGAACCATGCACCCATACATGAAGCTCTGGAGACTTTCCGACGAATGAGAGTGGTGCCATTTGATGTGCCGGGTCATAAACGCGGAAGAGGTAATCCGGAATTGACAGAATTCCTGGGACAAAAATGTGTAGGTGTGGATGTTAACAGCATGAAACCACTGGACAATCTCTGTCATCCTGTATCTGTAATACGGGAAGCGGAAGAGCTGGCAGCAGATGCTTTTGGGGCAGCACATGCATTTTTGATGGTAGGAGGCACAACAAGTTCTGTTCAGACAATGGTATTGACTGCCTGTAAACGGGGAGATGAGATCATACTTCCCCGTAATGTTCACAGGAGCGTTTTAAATGCCCTTGTTTTGTGCGGTGCGATCCCTGTTTATGTAAATCCGGAGGTGGATCAGAGACTTGGAATCTCTCTTGGAATGCGCAGGGAACAGGTTGAGAAGGCCATAAAAGAGCATCCCAAAGCAGTTGCAGTACTGGTAAATAACCCAACCTATTATGGAATATGCAGTGATTTACGTGCGATCGTTAAGATGGCACATGATGCAGGAATGCTGTGTCTGGCAGATGAAGCCCATGGAACTCATTTTTATTTTGGCGGTGGTCTTCCGGTTTCTGCTATGGCAGCAGGTGCAGACATGGCAGCTGTATCCATGCACAAGAGCGGTGGAAGCCTTACACAGTCAAGCCTTCTCCTTACAGGACCGGCTGTACACGCAGGATATGTTCGCCAGATTATTAATCTGACGCAGACAACATCAGGAAGCTATCTTCTGATGTCCAGCCTTGATATTTCAAGAAGAAATCTTGCACAGAGAGGCCGCCAGATTTTTCATCAGGTAGCAGATATGGCAGAATATGCCAGAGAGGAAATTAATGCCATTGGCGGTTATTATGCATTTGGAAAAGAACTGGTCAATGGAAATTCAGTCTTTGATTTTGACATTACGAAATTAAGTGTACATACGCTGGACATCGGACTTGCAGGGATCGAGGTTTATGATATTTTGCGGGATGAATATGATATCCAGATAGAATTCGGTGATATTGGAAATATTCTGGCCTATCTTTCCATTGGTGACCGTGCCCAGGAGGTGGAGCGGCTTGTAAGTGCACTTGCTGAAATCCGCAGACGTTTTCAGACAGATGGCTCCGGGCTTTTGAGCCAGGAATATATTGATCCTCAGGTGGTGACCAGTCCACAGGAAGCTTTTTATGCAGATAAATGCAGCCTGCCTCTCCGGGAGACTGAAGGGAAGGTCTGTAGTGAATTTGTAATGTGTTATCCGCCTGGGATTCCCATCCTTGCACCTGGAGAGAGGATTACAGCAGAAATCCTGGATTATATTGAATATGCCAAAGCAAAGGGCTGCAATATGACAGGACCTGAGGATCCGGATATTTTGAGACTGAATGTTCTGGCAGGGAGGTAAAGACAATGGAAATGTGGTTTTCAGAATTTCACACACCGGATGTAAAGCACAGTATCCGGGTAAACCGTCAGCTTTATTCTAAGCAGAGTGATTATCAGAGAATTGATATTTTTGAAACACCTGAATTTGGACGTGTGCTGACTCTGGATGGAAATGTAATGCTCACAGAGAGAGATGAATTTATTTATGATGAGATGATCACCCATGTGCCCATGGCAGTCCACAAAGAAGCAAGGGATATTCTTGTGATCGGTGCAGGAGATGGCGGAGTTGTCCGTGAACTGACCAGATATGACAGAGTCAGACATATCGATCTGGTAGAAATGGACCCTCTGGTTGTGGAAGCCTGTCGCGCATATCTTCCGGAAAATGCATGCAGACTGGATGACAGAAGAGTACATCTACATTACGAAAATGCGCTGAAATTTATTCGGCGATGTGAGGGAAAATATGATCTTATTATTGTGGATTCTTCGGATCCCTTTGGCCCTTCTGAGGGACTGTTTACCCGTGAATTTTACGGAAACTGTTATAATGCATTAAAAGATGATGGAATTATGGTTAATCAGCAGGGAAGCCCCTTCTATACAGAAGACGCACATGCAATGCAGCGCAGTCATAAGAAAATTGCCAGTACATTCCAGATCAGCCGTGTTTATCAGGCACATATCCCTACATTTGCCGCAGGTTACTGGTTATTTGGATTCGCAAGTAAAAAATATCATCCTGTTGATGATCTGGATCCGGAAGCATGGAATGCATTAAATTTTCGTACACGTTACTATACAACAAGACTCCATAAAGGAGCATTCTATCTTCCTGCATTTCTGGAAGATATGCTGAAGGAAGTGGAGGGATAACTTATGATTCAGTCTAATGTAGAAACCTTTATCGGCTGTGAAAGCAGTTTTGAGGAGGCATCTGTTGTTCTTTATGGTGCTCCCTTTGATTCCACAACAAGCTTTCGTCCAGGTGCCAGGTTTGGCCCGTCTGCCATGCGTCATGAGAGCTTTGGACTGGAGACCTACAGTCCGTATCAGGACAAAGATCTTATGGATATCAGAGTATTTGACAGTGGTGATCTGGAGCTTTGTTTCGGAAGCAGTGAAATGGCTCTTTCAGACATTGAAAAGCGGGCAGAGGAAATATTGAAAGCAGAAAAAATCCCGGTGCTTCTGGGAGGGGAACATCTGGTAACATTAGCAGCTGTACGTGCTGTATTCAATAAATATCCGGATCTTCATATCATACATTTTGATGCACATGCAGATTTGAGAGAGGATTATCTGGGAGCCAGATTAAGTCATGCCTGTGTGCTGCGAAGATGCTATGAGCTTCTGGGAGATAACCGTATCCACCAGTTCTGCATCAGAAGCGGGGAGAGAGAAGAATTTCAGTTTGCTTCGAAGCATACGGATTTTCATCCCTTTACTTTTGATGGACTGAAAGAGACAGTCAGAGAACTGAAAGAAAAAAAGGTTCCGGTATATTTTACAATTGATCTGGACTGTCTGGATCCGTCAGCTTTTCCGGGAACAGGAACTCCGGAGGCAGGAGGTGTGACCTTCCTGGAACTTCTGGAAGCAATACAGACAGTTTCTCAGACTAATGTGGTAGGTGCAGATGTGAATGAACTGGCACCTATGCTGGATGTAAGTGGTGTTTCCACTGCAACAGCATGTAAGGTACTTCGGGAACTGCTTCTGGCAATTACAAAATAAATCTGAAGGATACAGATAATATAAACACTATAAAAAACTGTTGAAGAAACGGTTATATATAAGGAAAAAGGAGAAGAAGTTATGAGCAGAGTACTTGTGATCGGCTGCGGAGGAGTAGCCAGTGTAGCAATCCAGAAATGTTGTCAGGCAGATGAGGTATTTACAGAATTATGTATTGCAAGCCGTACAAAGGAAAAATGTGATGCCCTTGCAGAAAAATTAAGGGGAAAGACAAAGACAATTCTTACCACAGCCAAGGTTGATGCGGACGATGTGGATCAGCTGATCCAACTGATCAATGATTATAAGCCGGATCTGGTAATGAACATTGCACTTCCATATCAGGATCTGACGATCATGGATGCATGTCTGGCCTGTGGTGTAAACTATATGGATACCGCAAACTATGAGCCGGAAGATACGGATGATCCACAGTGGCGTGCTATTTACGAGAAACGTTGTAAAGAAGAGGGCTTTTCCGCTTACTTTGATTACTCCTGGCAGTGGGCATATCGCAAAAAATTTGAGGATGCAGGTCTTACAGCTTTACTTGGCTGTGGGTTTGATCCGGGTGTTACACAGGCATACTGTGCCCATGCATTAAAGCATGAATTTGACCAGATTGATACGATTGATATTCTGGACTGCAATGGCGGAGATCATGGATATGCATTTGCCACAAACTTTAATCCGGAAATCAATCTCCGTGAAGTAAGTGCACCGGGAAGCTACTGGGAAAACGGACACTGGGTGGAAATCCCGCCTATGACTATTAAGAGAGAATATAAGTTTGACCAGGTGGGAGATAAGGATATGTACCTGCTTCACCATGAGGAAATCGAGTCTCTGGCAAAAACAATCCCGGGCGTAAAAAGGATTCGTTTCTTTATGACTTTTGGGCAGAGTTATCTGGATCACATGCGTTGTCTTGAGGATGTGGGAATGCTTTCTACAACACCGATCCAGTATAATGGACAGGAAATTGTTCCGATTCAGTTCCTGAAAGCACTGCTTCCGGATCCTGCAAGTCTTGGACCACGTACAAAAGGTAAAACAAACATTGGCTGTATTTTTACAGGTGCAAAGGACGGAAAAGAAAAAACATATTATATTTATAATGTATGCGATCATCAGGAATGCTATCATGAGGTTGGAAGTCAGGCAATCAGTTATACAACAGGTGTTCCGGCAATGTGCGGTGCACTTATGATGCTGACCGGAAAATGGATCAGACCAGGTGTGTATACAGTAGAAGAATTTGATCCGGATCCGTTCCTGGAAGCACTTGACCGTTACGGTCTGCCACGCAGCGAAAGCCATGATCCGGAGCTGGTAGATTAATGGAAGAACTGGATAAAAGAGCACCATTTACAGCCACCGGCGGAGTCATTCCGCCGGAATTTAGAAATATAAAAACTCCCTGCTATATCCTGGATGAAAAAGCACTTATAAAAAACGCAAAGCTTCTCGGTGAAGTGGCTGAACGAACAGGATGTAAGATGCTTCTGGCGCAGAAGGCATTCAGTAACTATGACTGTTATGGATTTTTTGAACCATACCTTGCAGGTACAGAGGCCAGCGGACTGTTTGAGGCAAGGCTGGGTGCAGAAGAAATGCCTGGAAAGGAAGTCCATGTATTCTGCGCCGGTTATCGGGCAGATGAATTTGAAGAACTGCTGCGTTATGCAGATCACATTGTGTTTAATTCTCCGTCTCAGCTTCTTCGGTTTGGACTGATGGCAAAGGAAGCAGGAAAGAGTGTGGGACTTCGGATCAATCCGGAATGTTCTACCCAGGAAGGGCACGAGATTTATGATCCCTGTGCACCGGGAAGCCGTATGGGTACAACAAGAATTCAGTGGGATGAAGCAATTGGGAAAAATCCGGAGCTTCTGGATCTGCTGGATGGTATTCATTTTCATACTCTCTGTGAACAGGATTCTGATGATCTGGAGATAACACTTGTCTCTGTAAAGAAGCATTTCGGTGATCTGGCTTCTAAGGTAAAGTGGATCAATTTTGGCGGTGGTCATCATATTACAAGACCAGGGTATGACATTGAACGACTGGAACGATGTATTCAGATGGCAAAGAATGATTGGGATGTGGAAGTTTATCTGGAACCAGGAGAGGCGTGGGCATTAAATGCTGGATTTTTCCTGACCAGTGTACTGGATGTTCTGAAAAATGGAGAGACACAGATTGCAATTGTAGATGCCAGTGCTGCCTGTCATATGCCGGATGTACTGGAAATGCCTTATTGTCCGCCATTACTTGGTACAGATAAACTGAAAGAAGAGGGGATTACGGTTCGGCTTGGAGGCCCTACCTGTTTATCAGGAGATGTGATCGGAGATTACAAATTCAGGCAGATTCCCCAGTATGGAGATCTTCTTATGTTTGGAGATATGGCCATTTATACTACCTGTAAGAATAATACATTTAATGGAATGCCACTGCCGGATATCTGGCTCAGACGTGCTGACAACACTATGTTACGGCTTACAGAGTTTGGTTACGCAGATTTTAAGGGAAGACTTGGAAGATAACAATATTATCCTGGAGATTTTTGAACATTAGTGATGAAAAGATCATTTACTGCAAAAATGTAGATGGTCTTTTTTATATCCTGGGAGAAAAAATGGATTTATCCAAAAAGAAAGTGTCAAAAATTACTAACAATTATTCAGAAATCTATGATACAATGAAATAAGCGAAATGCAGAAATACAAATGAAATTATATTGGATATGTCTCAGAATGCAGGCATATTGGAAAAGGAAGAGGCTATGAAAATAGAAAAGAAATTATGGATCACCCTGTTCGCATTTGGACTGTTTGCCATTTGTTTTTCAGGTTGGATCTTCAGCCAGAGTACGACCAGGGAAAAATTGTTCTGGGATAATACGATCCGGTGCGAAACAAAAGAACTGAAAGAAGGAGAAATCAAATCAGAGAATATTGCTTTGCCTGAAGACTTCGATATTCCCAGATCCATCTTATTTAAAACCACCCACACCATTGCAGAAGTTTGGCTGGATGGAGAAAAAATATATGAATACGGAAATGAACCGGATGCTCCGGGATTTATGGAAACACCTGGATGCTGCTGGCACATTGTGGATATTCCGGGAGACAGCGCAGGCAAAAGTCTGGAGGTCAGAATTATTCCGGTATATGAGGGCTATTATGGAAATGAAGTCAGCCTTGTATATGGAACACGAGGCGATTGTATTCTGAAAATCCTGACGGACAGTCTTGGAACTCTGGTAATCAGCTGTGGAATCCTGTTTGCCGCTGTTATCTGCCTGATTCTCTATTGTGGCGCAGCGCCAAGAAAAAGAAGAGACAAGACAGAAGCAAAAATTGAGATTTTTTTAAACCTTGGATTTTTCTCATTGCTGGTCGCAGTATGGACACTGGTACAATGTGGTTTTGTGCAGTTTTTGATTCCGGATGGAAGAACCTTATATTTTGTGGATTATTTTTCACTCTTTCTTTTCCCGGTACCATTTAATTTCCTGTTATATGATATCTGCAAAAGCAGGTACCACAAAGTTGCATTAGTTTTTTCCAGCCTTTATCTTGCAAATATGGCAGTCGATGTTTTACTTCAGTGTACAGGAATTATTGATATGTCCCGGTTACTTTCTGTAACTCATGTTATTATGGTTGCCAATGCGGTTTACACAGTTGCGATCATTCTTTACGAAGCCAGAAAAAAAGAAAATGATGTAGCCAAAAAATTCCAGTATCCTATGTACGTGGCCATGGGATTTGGAATGGCAGAAATGTTTCTTTATTATTTAAGAAGATTTGAACAGACATCCATTCTGCTTTCCACAGGAATCATGCTGTTTATTATTATGCTGATCTGGATTCAGGTTTCTCAATATTACGATCAATATATCCAGAAACAAAAGGTGATCTATCTGCAGAAAATAGCCAATATGGATATGCTCACAGAAGCCATGAACCGAAATGCTTACGAGAATATGGTGAAGTATCTGGATGAAGGTGAAATAAAACTGCGCACTACAGGTGTAGTACTTTTTGATCTGGATAACCTGAAAGTGATCAACGATAATTTTGGACATGAAAAAGGAGACGAGGCACTGAAACTGTGTTATCAGTGTATCAGTCAGGCATTTCAAAATGTCAAGAACTGTTTTCGAATCGGTGGCGATGAGTTTGCGTATGTATTTCACAGTGATGAGAAGGACAGGATTCCGGAACGACTGAAGACACTGGAGCTGATTTTGAAGAAAACAGCGGAAATACATAAGCTGGATTATCCGCTTAGCATATCAGCAGGATATGCCTATTATCAGCCAGATATAGATTTTGACTTTAAAGATATTGTAAGACGAAGTGATACCATGCTGTATCGTCAGAAGCGCAGGAAGAAGATTGCGCGGTCAACTGATCTGGAACATCTGCTTTCCCGTATGGAAAAGCATTCCACAGAGGAGATTACAGATGAGGTAATCCTGCAGGAGAAAAAATATCAGGGAATGCCATTGGATGAGCTTTGCAGCATGATCGATCTTCTGAGTCCGACTACAGATAATTACCCGTATGTGGTTGATTTTCGGACAGATTTTTATTACATAGCAAACCAGGCCCTTGACCGTTTCTGCATTCCGAAAAATGGTTTTCATAATGTAATTTCAAATCATAAAGAATTTGTATATGAATCTGATTATGAAAAACTGAAAGAGGAATTTGATGATCTTCTTAAAACAGACCGCTGTACCCATAGCATGGAGTATCGATGGCTGGATCTGAAAAAAATGCCGGTCTGGATTCATTGCAAAGGTTATTTGGTTCGGGATGATAACATGAAACCTCTTTATATGATCGGCTGTATCAACGAGATCGGAGAGAGACAGAAGGCCGATAATATAAGCGGATTATTGGGAGAAACAGGATTCCGGCAGTATATGAATCAACAGGATACACCTTTGGAAACAGGATATCTGCTTCGTATAGGAATCGATCATTTTAAGGAAATAAATGATAACTTCGGACAGGAGTACGGTGACTTTGTACTTAGGAAAACGGCTGATTGTATTTCCGGCTGCCTGTCAGAAGGACAGAAAGTGTACAAGCTTGTGGCAGATGAATTTCTGATCCTGGATGTTTCTTCTGACAAGGTGAGGGATGCAGAGAAGCTTTATGATAAAGTGAGAGAGGCAATAGACAGATTCATTGAAGCTAACAAGTTTAAGGTTATGTATACGGTTTCTGGAGGCATTGTGCCATTTGGGACATTAGGGGGAGACCAGTATTCAGAAGCTCTGAAGCTGACGGATTTTGCTTTGAATGAGGCCAAGAAGCTGGGAAGAAACCGCTGTTATATATTTGACAGGGAAACCTACAGAAAATTTCTTCGGAAGAGGGAGATTACCCAGGAACTGCGGGAGGCTGTGAACAATGGACTCCAGGGGTTTACGGCTTTTTATCAGCCTGTATTTGCGGAAGATAAAAAGGTGCCTTATGGAGCAGAAGCTTTAATGCGTTTTGCTTCTGAAAAATTCGGAATGGTTTCACCGGCAGAGTTTATTCCGATTTTGGAAGAAACAGGACTTATTATTCCTGCTGGCCGCTGGATGATGAGAGAGGTTATGGGGAAATGCAATGAAATCCGAAAAGTACTTCCTAAGTTCCGGGTGAGTATTAATATTTCCCAGGTGCAGGCATCCAAGTCTGATGTGATCCAGGATATCAGTGCGGAGATGAAAAGAACAGGGCTGCCACTGGGAGCCTTGATCGTGGAATTGACAGAAAGTGATCTTCTGGAACAAAATATTAATGAGAAGCATTTTCTCACAGAACTGAGGCGGATGGGAATCAGTCTTGCACTGGATGACTTTGGAACCGGATACTCGAACTTCCATTATCTCAGCGAGCTGAAACCGGAGATCATTAAGATTGACCGCTCCTTCACTGTGAAAGCAGTTGCAGATGAACAGGAATATTATCTGCTGAATCAGTTTTGCACCATGATTCATAATCTGGATATGAAGATTTGTATTGAAGGCGTGGAAAATGCTCAGGAATGGCTCAAAATCCGAAAGCTGCGCCCGGAATTTACCCAGGGATATTTCTGGGGAAAACCTTGTGGGTATGAAGAATTTATGAGAAAATTTATAGAAAGAAAATGAGATGAAGAAAAAAATTTGTAAGTTGTCAGCAGTAGTATTGCTTTTTTTCTCAGGGATTATGGAAATTGGCTGGCGTTTTTTTAACATGGTGGTCCGCTGCAAAAGAGGGGGAAGGAAAAAGGAAAGAAAAAAATGGTTTGAATTATCCCATATACGAGATAATCATCCCAGAAACGGATACGCAAAGGAATATGAGGAGAGCAGGGCATGGTGCGAAGCTCAGAAGATGCAGGACTGCTATATCCGGAGTGTGGATGGATTAAAACTCCATGGATTCTATCTGCCTGCAGAGAATGCAAAGCGGTTTGTCATATTAAGCCATGGCTATCGGGGCAGCAGATTTGGTTCCCTGTCATTCATGGCAAAATATCTCCATGAGCATCAATGTAATCTTCTGTTTATGGAACAGCGATGCTGTGGAGAAAGTGAAGGAAAATATATTACCTTTGGAGCAAAGGAAAAATGGGATGTGCAGCGTTGGGCAATTTATGTGTCCGAGAGAAATAAGGAGAAGCTTCCAATCTATCTGTATGGACAGTCTATGGGAGCAGCCGCTGTACTGATGGCATCCGGATACAGGCTTCCGTCAGAGGTGAAAGGGCTGATCGCAGACTGTGGTTTTCAGTCTATGGAAAGACAGATGCGGGATATGGCTGACAACTGGTTTCATTTGCATTATATTCCTTTGCTTTTGAAGGAAATGAACTGTCTGTGCCATTTTGTGGCAGGATTTTGTATGAAAGATGCAGATACCACAGAAGCTATGAAAAGGAATACAAGACCTGTCCTTTTCTTTCATGGAGAGAAGGATACTTATGTGTACCCGAACAATTCATTCCAGAACTATATGCTGTGCAAAGCACCAAAGGAACTGGTCATTGTACAGGGAGCAAGGCATCTGTGCAGTGCCTATGCAGATCCGGAACTGTATCAGCGTACAGTGATGGAGTTTTTTGAGAAATATGATGGCAGTAATTCTGAAAAATAATGTGACTGTTTTCAACCGCCAAAGGCGATTACGAATGACAACAATCCCTGACCGGGACTTATCAGATGCGTTTTGTTAAATGCATGATAAGTCTCGGTCAATTTTACGTAAAGTGTTTATTAAGTGCTGAGGGTACTGGTATTTGGAAAAAATCTGTGCTATTTTTGTCACGTAATAAAAAAGTAATGTTGTAGCTGCCAGTACATTATTTTTAAAATAACTGTGGGCTACTGAACAAGTATGTAATGTTTTTGTACCCGGGAAAAGAGAAAAAACGGGTGATGGAGGTTAAATAAAGTATGACAAACTACTATCCTTTAACAGCAGCACAGAAAATGCACCACAACTGGATCATGGATTACGGTACACAGCAGGTATCCGGTGTCAGTGTTGTGGCATCTGTACAGGCTGAACTGGATTTTGGATTATTAAAAAAATGCATTCAGATGGAAACAGAACGTTCCGGATGCACCAGAATCCGTTTTACAAAGCCTGATAAAGACGGAAATGTACAGCAGTACCTTGTAAAACAGGATCCAAGGGATATCGGATTCAAGGATCTGTCAGGAATGGGAAGCCTTGCAAAAGCAGACGAGCTGATGCAACAGTGGGCATACGAAACCTTTGACGGTGATGACATTCCCATGTGCGAGTTTACTATGCTGAAGCTGCCGGAAGGATATAATGGTTTCTTTGTACATATGGATCACAGACTGATCGATTCCTGTGGTCTGGTAGTAATGATCGGTGATCTGTTTCAGTTATATACCTATTATAAATATGGAACAGCCTATCCGCAGGAACTGGCAGATTTTGAGACAGTACTGAAAAAAGACCTGGCAAAAGCAGGCAACGAGAAACGTTTTGCAAAAGATAAGAAGTTCTGGGATGACCAGCTGGATGCACTGGGCGAACCTCTGTATTCTGATATTCAGGGACCGTCCGTACTGGAGGAAGCGAGAAAACGTCATGGAAATCCCGGACTTCGTTCTTCTGACATTGAGATGAAGGATCTGTTTGTAGCAGTTAAGGATTATTATCTGGAGCCGGAACCAACTAAAAATCTGATTGATTTTTGTATGAACCATCAGCTGTCCATGACAAATCTTCTTCTGCTTGGTATCCGTACTTATCTGTCAAAAGTGAATAACGGACAGGAAGATATCACTATCCAGAACTTTATATCCAGACGTTCTACTCATGATGAGTGGACTTCAGGAGGAAGCAGAACCATCATGTTCCCATGCAGAACAGTGATCGCACCGGAGACAGATTTCCTTTCTGCTGCTTATGAGATCCAGAATATGCAGAATCGTATATACATGCACAGCAACTATGATCCGGCACTTATTATGGATGAGATGAGAAAGAGATACAATACACCGGAGCATACAGGATATGAGAGCTGTTATCTGACTTATCAGCCAATGACTGTGAAGGTGGAGAATGAAATGCTTGGAACCATCCGTCAGCATGCAAAATGGTTTGCAAACGGTGCAGCCACCAAGAAGATGTATCTGACCGTATCCCATACAGAAGATGGAGGTATGAACTTCTCCTATCATTACCAGACTGCTCATCTGGAGGAACATGATATGGAGCTGCTTTATTATTATATGATGCGTATTCTTTTTAAGGGAATCGCAGAGCCGGATATGAGCATCGGCGAAATTATGGAACTGGTTTAACCGAATCAGGCAAGTAGCGAAGCGAATGATTTTATCCGTTAAATTAATATCAGGAGGAAATGCAATGAATCAGGAAATGGAATTTAAAAATATCGTAGCACAGTACAGCAAGGTAGCACCGGAAGAAATGAACAATGAGATGAGATTTCGCGAGGATCTGGGGTTCAGTTCTCTGGATTTTATGTCCTTTTTAGGTGAGCTTGAGGATACCTTTGATCTTGAACTTGATGAGAGCGAAGTGCTGAATATCACAACTCTCGGTGAAGCCTTAAATCTGCTGGAAGAACTTCAGTAATCTTTTTTGGAACAATTGAACAGTTCAGAAAATAATGGGGGACAGATATGCTGATCAGAAATATATTAGAAGAAAGTGCACGTAAATTTGACGAAGTAAAAGCAGTAAAATGGCTCAATAAAAAGGAAATCATGGAAAGAAGCTATGGCGAACTGATGGAAAATGTAGGTTTCACCAGAAAAGGTCTTCTTGCAGAAGGCTTTGAGGGAAAGCACATTGCACTGATCGGAACCAGTTCAGTAGAGTGGATGGAAAGCTATCTGGGAATCATTACAGGATGTACCACAGCAGTACCGCTGGATGCCGCACTTCCCTGTGAGGATCTGATCGATTTGCTTAACCGTTCTGATTCCGTAGCTCTTTTCTTAAGTCCGAAGCTTAGGCCATATCTGGATGCATTTCTTGGAAACTGCCCGAAACTTCAGAAAGTGTGGATGCTTCAGGAAGAGGTAGAAGATGCACCGGCAAAGGCATATGGTATTGGTGAACTTCGAAATGCAGGAAAGAGCGCATCAGCAGATTTTGTCTGCCCGGATGCAGAGGATATTGCGACCATCATTTTCACTTCCGGAACAACAGGAAAGAGCAAGGGTGTTATGTTGACACAGAACAATCTGGCTTCCAATGTTGAGGCAGTAAATATCACAGCAGAACCGGGAACTGCCGTGCTCAGTGTGCTTCCGATCCATCACGCATTTTGCCTGGTTATGGACTGGCTGAAGGGATTCTCTCTGGGTGCAACTCTTTGCATCAATGATTCCCTGCTCCATATGGTAAGGAATATGAGTATTTTCAAACCGGATATTATGCTTATGGTTCCAATGATGATCGAAACTATTTATAAGAGACTGGCTGCCGCTGATCCGTCAATCCCGAAGGCAGTTCTGGCAGAAAAGGTATTCGGCGGAAAACTGCGCATTATCTTTACAGGCGGTGCACATCTGGATCCGTATTATATTGACCGTTTTGCAGAATATGGCGTTGAAGTACTGGAAGGCTATGGAATGTCAGAGTGTTCCCCTGTTATCAGCAATAATACACCGGAAAATCATAAAAAGGGTTCTATCGGAAAACCCCTTGAAAATGCAGAAATCAGATTTGAAAACGGTGAAATCCTGGTAAAGGGAAGCAGCGTTATGAAAGGATATTATCAGATGCCTGATGAGACAGCAGAGACTTTAAAGGATGGATGGCTGCATACAGGTGACAAGGGATATATGGATGAAGACGGTTATCTGTTTATCAATGGACGTGTGAAGAACCTGATCATCCTGTCCAACGGTGAAAATGTATCTCCGGAGGAGATTGAGAATAAGCTGGCGCTGAATCCGTTGGTAGGCGAAGTTATTGTGACAGGTGAGGATAATGGCCTGACTGCCCGTATTTATCCGGAGCAGGCAGTTGTAGAAGCGAAAGCATTGGATGCAGAGGCAATTCAAACACAGCTTCAGGCATTTCTGGATGAATATAACAAAAATCAGCCCACTTATCGCCGTATTACAGGACTGGTTGTCCGCAAAAATCCGTTTATCCGCAACACAACAAAGAAAATCAGGAGACAGGATGTCCTGATTGATGAGCCTCTGGAATAAAACAGAGGCTTATATTTTGCGGAAAACACACTAGGATAAAAGTGGAAGCATACCGGATAGAAAAATCTCAGACAGAATATCAGCGATTACTTCCGGTGCCAGATTAAAATTATCCCGGCTCCATTTGTGGAGAACGCCGATAGTACTGCCGATGGCGCAGGTGATCACATAGGAAACTTCTTCCTTTGTATGCCTGGCAGGTCTGGAATTAGATGTAGTTTCTGTAACATAATGATGGAGCATAGTCAGCATTTTTTCAAACAGATCATTTCCATGAGGCGTACTCAAAAGACCGGACAGAAAAGGATTTTCCATAGTGTACCGGCACAGAGTCAGAAAATAGGAACTGCAGATATCCCGGTCATTTTTGGGCTGGAAGTTTTCCATCATGGAAAAAACGTCATGAATTGTTTTATCCTCAACTGCAGTGATCAGTGAAGGGATGTCCTGATAGTGATTATAAAAAGTACTTCTGGCAATACCTGCTGTTTTAGTGATGTCGGATACAGTAATCCTGTCAGGCTTCTTTTCTTTTACCAATTTGAAAAAAGCACCTAAAATGGCCTCGTCAGCCACGGAATATCTTTCATCGGGAATTATATTTTGCATAGCCGTCTCCTCCCGGGAGTCTGTAAGTAATACATAAAGTATATCACAAATCTGACCATAAAAAAATTATTTTTTCCAGGACTTTCCAGAGCCTTTTTCAAACACGCTCTAGTCCCAGAATATGTTCATTCTCTGTCAATTCTTTTACTTTCTGCATAATCCCATATCCACAATTATTGCATGGCAATGTATTTGTCAAGCAGGAAGGTATGTGCTATGATTAAATTGACTATGGAATAATCCGTTATCCGGAGAAGAAAAAAATGAAAATATCAGAGGTACGATGGGAGGATTTTTTATGCGTAGAAGAGACAGAGAAGTAACAGATCTTAATGAGATCATACATATACTTGATTCTGGTAAGGTCTTGCACCTTGGGCTGGTAGATCAGGGAAAGCCATACATAGTTCCTATGAACTACGGTTATGTTATGGAAAATGATAAACTTGTATTTTATGTGCACGGTGCTTTGGAAGGCCGTAAGCTTGACATTATCAGAAACAATTCAGACTGCTGTGTTCAGATTGAGTGTGATGTTCAACCATTTTCAGGTAAAGTAGCCTGCCAATATGGGTGTAGTTATTATTCTTTTGATGGATTTGGAACTGCGGAGATTGTGGAAGCACCACAAGAAAAAATTAAGGCCATGAGTGCCTTAATGAAAATACAAACGGGTAAGGATTTTGAGTTTAATGAGCGGCTGGTTTCAATTGTCAGTGTCATTCGGATTGAGTGTGATTGTTATACTGCAAAGTACAGACCATTACCGGCAAAGCCAGTAGTGTAAATTGAGAATAATCTGTTAGCTGGAGGATAAAAATGACTATTAGAAAAGCAGAAGAAAAAGACATTCCAAGAATAATTGAACTGTTGGGACAGGTATTACAAATCCATGCAGATATAAGGCCTGATATATTTATTCCTGACACCACAAAATATACTGTAAGCCAATTGACAGAGCTATTAGAAAAAGAAGAAAAACCCATATATGTAGCAGTGAACGAGGAAGATGTTTGTGTGGGATATGCATTTTGCCAATTACAGGAACAGCCTTTTTCAACTAATATGGTACAGTTTATGTCTCTTTTTATAGATGATCTATGTGTTGATCAGCAGGCACGAGGACAGCATATCGGCGAGAGTTTGTTTGAATATGTAAAAAATGAAGCAAAGCGAATGGGCTGTTATGAAGTAACACTGAACGTATGGGCAGGAAATACTTCAGCTGAAAAGTTCTATGAAAAAATGGGCATGAAAACCAAAGAAAGACAGATGGAATATATCCTGGAATATTGATACGTTGTATAGTATATTTGAGAAATTTATCTGCGAATTTATAGAGATATCCGATAGATGAATCCCATCAATCAAGCAGTAAATATTAAAAGAAAACAATGCAGATCAGGCACAAGTTATATTTCGGAAACTTGTGCCTGATTTTTACAGTATGATTTGGTCTACAGGTGCTTTTGTTCGGATATTTTTTTGCGTTGATATAATTTATGATCATGTCTGCTGCATCGGAAATATCAAGTTTTCCAAGTTTTTTGGCTCTTCTTCCAGCTTCTTTCTGTCATAGAGTTCCAGTCCAAGTCTGGAAGCCAGTTCTTTTCCTATTTCATGTCCGCCGCTTCCGCACTGTCTTGCTATTGTAATAATCATATCCCATGCCTCCTGTGCAATGATGTTGCATTTATTTACTGTCAAAGTACTTTTTCGGAATTATTATACTCAAAAAAAATCGAAATGTATATGCCAAAATCTACTATAAATTGCCTTCGCAAATCCTGATATTCTGGTACTTATGGCAAATTGGTATGACAAATATTTGCTTAATAGAAACATTAGACAAATACTTTATATTGAGATATGATGGGAATTGTGGGAGCTGCTTTGCAGCGGAGCAATTCGTAGATATTAGGTTAGGGGCACAATGTTGGAGAAAATGAGTATGAATATGAGACGGAAATGGCTGGCACCCTTTGGAATGTGGATAGTATTTGAAATAGTGGCTGTTACACTATGGCTTACCAAAGATAATCTGTTTTATCTTTTAAATTTCAGTTATATTGGAACATCGATTACTGTTGGGCTTTTGCTTTTTCAGTTTAACTATAAGCATGCACGTAGGATCGTTCAACTTCTGGTTGGTTTGTATATGCTGATTTATCTGGGGCTTATATGCCGGGAAAACATGCAGATTGAAGGTTTTTGGTATTATCTGTTTACCGGAGTATTTGAAGCAGCTACGATCCATTATGTTGTTACAAAAATATTCGGACCACTTTTGTTTGGAAGAGGATGGTGCGGATATGCCTGTTGGACAGCTATGGTGTTGGACTTTTTACCATATAAAAAGCCTCAGGCTGCAAGAAAAAAGATAGGTTTCATCCGGTATATTACATTTGCATTTTCGTTCTCTTTCGTGGTGCTACTTTTTCTGAATCACGTAGAGAATATGGAGAAAATCATGTTTATAGCTTTTATCGTGGGGAATATTCTGTATTATATTGTGGGGATTATTCTGGCATTCCTATTCAAAGATAACAGAGCGTTCTGTAAGTATATTTGTCCTGTCACGATCTTTCTGAAACCTATGAGCTATTTCTCTGTAGTCAGGGTTAAGTGTGACAAAGAGAAGTGTATTTCATGTGGAAAATGTAAAAAAGTTTGTCCGATGAATGTTGATATAACCGATAACTCCAGAAAACGGAAAAACGGAACAGAATGTATTTTGTGTATGGAATGTGTCAGAACCTGTCCGAGGAAAGCACTTTGAGTCGAATTTCCTGCAGGATGTACTTTGGTGTCAGCTGTTACTGAGAACGGAGCGAACAGTAGTGTAAGACCTATGTTAAATATAGTTAAACCTCAGTAAAGTCTATTGAACTTTTTTCTCAATGTTTCTATACTCTCCAATGTAATGAACACCCGATCTGTGATCGTGTGATGAAACATTCATTTCTCAGGAGGATTATGAAAAAATGAACAACTTATGGCGAAAAAGTTTTATGGCAGGTATTTTATCAGTTTCACTGACAGCAGGAGCGGTTACTCCGGCATTTGCAAGTGCAGCACCGGACGGAAAAACAGATGCTGCTTCTCTTGCAGGCGGAATGGGAATTTCCCGGAACTGGGAATCCTGGAAAGCAGAGTGGGAAGCTGTTAAGAATGACTGGACTCAGGTTTCACTTACTCCGGGCTCTGACTTTAGCCAGTTAAACTTCGCATGGTATTCTAAAAAAGACAATTCTGACACAGCAGAAGAGAAAGAAGAACAGGCTGCACAGGAGTTCTCCGCTCAGTCAGGTGATGCTTTCAGTGACAGCAGTGAATCTGTCTTTGCAGGAACAGAAGCCGATACTTCAGCAGCAGGTGAAACAGTGGAAGCAGCACAGGCTGAAGAGACAGAATCAAATGCAGCAACAGAAGTAAATATAGCAGAGGAAACTGCAATAGCTGAAGAGGATATAGCATCAGAAGAAAGCATAGCAGCATTTAATGCGGAAGAAGGAGAAAACGTAGCAGCATTTAGTACTTCTGAGAATGACTCAGAGGAATTCGCAGCAGAAGCAAACTCAGATGAGAACCTTCCTGATTTTGATACAGAAAGTGATGAAAGTCGTGCAATTGCTGCAATGGTAGCGGATATCCTTGGAGCACAGGCTGATACAGCTGCGCCGAAACTGATCATCGGTGAAGGCAGAAATATGAAAAATGCAAAAGTGTATGTTGCAGAGCAGACAGATGCAACTACAAATACAAAGACAAATGAGGCATATGTTTCCAATAAAGTAACTGCCACAGGTCTGAGTGCAAATACTGTGTACTATTACAGCTATGAAAAAGAGGATGGAACCTACACAGAACCTGCAGAATATGCTACAAAATCAACAAATAATTACAGCTTTATTTTCGTAGGTGATCCGCAGATCGGATCTTCCAATGAACTGAAAGGCTCTGATACAGCAGAATTTTATCAGGCACAGTCCGATGCGGTCAGAAATGATTCCTTTAACTGGAACACCACATTAAATGAAGCTATGGATAAAACAGGCGGAAATGCAAGCTTCGTGGTATCAGCAGGTGACCAGATCCAGACAACAAAGAAGAAATCTCCGGGAAAAAGTGAAATGACCAGCGAGATTGAGTATACCGGATATTTAAGCCCAGATGTGCTGAAATCCCTTCCTGTTGCAACAACTGTTGGAAACCATGACGCAGATAATGCAAACTACACATATCATTTTAATACACCAAACAGCAGCGACCTGGGTTCTAACGGAGTTGTTGGTGGAGATTATTATTTCACATATGGAAACACTCTGTTTATGATGCTCAATACACAGGATACCAATGCTGCTGAACATAAACAGTTTATGGAACAGGCGATTGCTGCAAATCCAAACTGTACCTGGAGAGTCGTAACTTTACATCAGGATATTTATGGTTCTGCAGAGCATTCCAATGAACCGGAGATTACAAACCTCAGATATACACTGGTACCCTATTTTGAAGCAAATGATGTAGATGTTGTTCTTACAGGACACGATCATGCATATTCCCGTACTCATGTTCTTGAGGGTGGACATAAAACTGTAGAATATACGGATGATGAGTTTGATGCAGAGCTGGACAAGGATATGGATGCAGGAGAAAATCCGGCTACAAGATATGAAGCACCGGCAAATATTTCCACAGATTCCAAGGAACCGGCTGATGTGGCTTATCTGAATTATCTGAATGCAGTCATGGATAAGGATGCGATAGAGGATACAGAAAAGGGTGAGACAGTTGTAAATCCGGATGGTATTCTCTATATGACAGCAAACTCTTCATCAGGAAGCAAGTATTATGATCTTGTACCAAGAATGCAGAGCTATATTGCAAACAGATGGCAGGAAGATGTTCCGACTTATTCTGTTATTGATGTAACAGATAATACATTTACGATCAATACTTATCGTACAGATAATGACCAGAAAATTGATGAAACCTTTACGATTAAAAAAGGTGTGACAGAAGATATTAAATCTGCATCTGTAGGGAAAGTGAAGAATCAGATTTATACAGGAAAACAGATCCAGCCGGCTCTTAAAGTAACTCTGAATGGAAAGACCTTAAAGGCAGGAAAAGACTACACAGTTACCTATACAGATAACAAAAATACAGGTCTGGCAAAAGCAACCATCAATGGAATCGGAAAGTATACAGGAACACAGACAGTAACATTTAAGATTGTGCCAAAGAAAGCAGTGTTAAAAACTGTGAAAGCCGGAAAATCCGGAACAGCCACTGTTACGATCGGAAAAGCAGGTGGAAAAGTTTCCGGCTATGCAATTCAGGTTTCCACAGATTCTTCATTCAAAAAGGTAACTACTTACCGTACAGCAAAAACTACATATGCTCTTAAAAATCTGTCCAAAGGAAAAACTTACTATGTAAGAGTAAAAGCATTTACCAAAGTTTCAGACAAGAACGTGTATGGTGCAGCAAGCAAAACAATTAAGGTGAAAGCAAAATAATGTTAAACAAAAATTTCCTTCGGAGAGGGTGCCTGGTGATCACAGGCATCCTTTTCCTCATTTTTCTGATGCAATATAATAAGATCGAAAAAACAGAACTTCTTTCTACAGAGGGCAGAACCTTTGAGAAAGCAGTAGTAACAGAGGTTATTTCAGATAACCTTACAGAAAACGGAAACAGAGTAGGTAATCAGACAGTCAGGCTGCGACTCTGTTCCGGCAAATTTAAGAACGAAAAAGTGGAAGCAATCAGTTCTTCCAGCTATCTGTTTGGTGCAACCTGTAAAAAGGGTATGAAAGTCATTGCACTGGTCAGTGAATCACAGGGTGAAGTCATTGCATCTGTATATAGTGCTGACCGTGAATTTTCCTTATATTTTATGATTGCAGTGTTTCTTCTGGCAATTATCCTGATCGGTGGAAAAAAAGGTGCGGCATCTGTAATGGGGCTGGGCTTTACCATTGTATGTGTGCTGTTTCTGTTTCTTCCGATGATATACAGAGGTGTTTCGCCAATCTTTTCAGCGGTAGTTGTTGCCGTTATAACCACTGTAGTAACAATTTATCTGATTTCCGGAATTTCTGTTAAATCATTAACTGCAATTTCAGGAACTGTAACCGGTGTTGTAATGGCTGTTATATTTGCGGGGATATTTGGAAAAGTAACTCAGATCACAGGATATAATGTAAGTGATATTGAAGAGCTGATTTACCTGGAAGAAAAAAACGCTATAAAAATAAATGAACTTCTGTTTGCAGGGATCCTGATCGCATCACTGGGAGCAGTAATGGATGTAGGAATGTCTATTGCCTCTACTTTACAGGAAATATACAGCAGACGTCCGGATCTTGGAATGTGGGACTTGTTTAAAAGCGGCATGAATGTTGGAAAAGATATGATGGGAACTATGTCAAACACGCTGATTCTTGCTTTTGCAGGTGGCTCTCTCAACACACTGGTATTTATTTTTGCATATAACTATTCCTATCATCAGATCATCAATATGTATTCTATAGGGATTGAACTGATGCAGGGGATTTCCGCAAGTATGGGAGTAATCCTGACGGTTCCCTTTACCTCACTGGCAGGAGCTTTCTTTATTTCAGGAAAAGCTTCGAAATAACAGAGAGGTCAGACATAGAAAACTACCAGATATTGCAGCAGATCATGAAACATTATGCGGATCAGGGATATGAGATAGCATTGGATGATGTGTGAACAGTAACAGTATATCTGCTCAAATTCATAAAAAATCACGAAAATACTTGTTCTAATACAATAAATATATTATAATAGAAAAAGAACAATATGCTCTTAAAAATTGGACGGTCGAAATAAGCAATAAGTGTACATAATGAGTTTAGATAATAATTCTCATTCAGTGTTTTTGTTTGATTCTGGTTATGAAATATAGCAGAAAGATGCTGGACGATAAGATGTCAGAGAGAACAAAAGAAATCTTTGAATATAGCACCTGTTGAAACAATCCATCTGTATATAGAGAGTCAGGGTGAGAAAGATAAACCGGGCAGTAAAAATAAGGATTTATCCAAATTTTTATAATCTTGAATAACTGCGCGTCGCATTCTCGTTACTTTCAGTGATGAGTTAGACGCGCAAATTTTTTTACTAAACAACAGAACAAATGTTTACATAAACCAATACATATGGTATAATATTTATATGGAAAAAGATATATTTAATATAGATAAAAACAAACTTTCATATGGTAGGGGATATGTCTATTCCTTGCAGTATCATCTTGTCTGGTGTACAAAATACAGAAAAAAGGTTTTAAAAAACGGAATCGATACAGAATGCAAAGAAATGTTACAGAATCTTGCAGAAGAATATAAATTTCAGATCCTGGCAATGGAGGTGATGCCGGATCATATCCATCTGCTTGTGGACTGTAAACCTCAGTTTTATATTTCAGATATGATCAAGATCATGAAAGGAAATCTTGCACGCCAGATGTTTCTTGCGTATCCGGAGTTAAAAAAGGAACTGTGGGGTGGGCATCTGTGGAATCCGTCTTACTGTGCCATAATGGTCAGTGACAGGAGCAGAGACCAGGTGCTTGCCTACATCGAAGGACAAAAGGAAAAAGAAAAGAAAAAAGAAAAAAGAAAAGAAAAAAGAAAAGAAAAGGAAAAAGAAAAGAAAAAAGCCTGACAGAAGAAATGATTTGTTGGAGGAAAAGAGATGCAGACCGTATCCAGCTATGGCGTAGAATTACGAAAACAGAATATCCCAGTCCGCCAGACACTGGAAATCTACCGGTCTGCGGTCTGTTACCTGACAGAAATATATGAGCAGGTGTGGGAAGAATTGGCAGAGATACCGGATGCCAAAAGGCGGTTTAATGCTGCAGAGCATCTGGTGCATACTACAAAAAAGAATCCTGCACGCTTTGATTTTGATCTTCGCTTTCCGAAGATGCCGTCCTACCTGAGGCGAGCCGCAATCCAGCATGCATTGGGAAGTGTATCTTCTTACGAAACACGGATGGATCTGTGGGAAAAGTCAGGAGAAAAAGCAGGGAAACCCAGACTGGCGTATGAGAATCATGCCATGCCTGTTTTTTATCGTGATGTCATGTACCGAGAGGAAAAAGAAGGAAAAGAAGGAAAAGACGAAGCATACCTGAAACTGTATGATGGTCATGACTGGAAATGGTTTTGTGTGCGTTTAAATCACACAGATATGGAATATCTGCGCAGGAACTGGTCGGGGAAAAAGGCATCAGCCCCGACACTG
This sequence comes from Blautia sp. HCP3S3_B11, assembly GCF_052064435.1. Lineage (NCBI taxonomy): Bacteria > Bacillati > Bacillota > Clostridia > Lachnospirales > Lachnospiraceae > Blautia > Blautia sp. HCP3S3_B11. The sequence goes on along the minus strand of NZ_JBQHVP010000004.1, from coordinate 77,236 downwards.
GAGAAAAGGCACCATAAATATTTCCTGCGTTTTTCTTATACGGAAGAAGTGACACTTACGAAGACACCGGTAAAAGAACAGATCATCTGTAGTGTGGACCTGGGAATCAATACCGATGCGGTCTGTACCATTATGCGGGCAGACGGAACTGTCCTGGGGAGAAAATTTATCAATCATCCCAGTGAAAAAGACCGGATGTACCGCACACTGGGCCGAATCCGAAGATTCCAGAGGGAACACAGCTCTGCGCAGTCACGGGGAAGATGGGCATATACGAAACGCCTGAACATAGAGCTGGGAAGAAAAATTGCAGGTGCGATTGTAAAAAATGCAGAAGAGAACCATGCAGATGTAATCGTATTCGAGTATCTGGAAATGCAGGGAAAGATATCCGGAAAGAAAAAACAGAAACTGCATCTGTGGAGAAAACGGGATATCCAGAAACACTGTGAGCATCAGGCACACAGAAAAGGAATGCGGGTATCCAGAGTCTGCGCATGGAATACGAGCAGGCTTGCATACGATGGCTCCGGAAGTGTGTCCCGTGACCCGAAAAATCACAGTCTTTGTGTATTCCAGACAGGAAAAAGATATAACTGTGACCTGTCGGCATCGTATAATATCGGAGCAAGATATTTTATCAGAGAACTTTTAAAACCCCTTCCGGTAACGGAAAGGTCTTTGCTGGAGGCAAAAGTCCCTTCGGTAAAGCGTAGAACCTCATGTGTTTATGCAGATCTGAAAGAACTTCATTTACAAATGGAAATCTTAAAGGCAGCATAAATGCAGGCAGATATACAGCGGACTACCTGCAATGTGGGAACCTGCCATATCTGGCATGGAAAAATGCGCATAACTGCGCTGGCCTAAGTTACAGGCGTATCCGCCGATATTTAGTCTGACGCCTAAAGCGTCTGGAAGCACGCGACTTCAGTCGTGTGAGGATAAAGTTTTTAATTCACTATGCGAAACCAATTACTATAAAAGATAATTGCTGGCTGGCATCCAATGTGGTTGTTTGTGGTGGTGTTACCATAGGAGAGGGATGTGTAATAGGAGCAGAAGTGTTGTGACAAGGGATATTCCTCCATATAGTCTGGCTGCTGGAAATCCATGCCGGGTTATTCGCAAAATAACTGAAAAAGATCATATGGAATAAGATAATTACAATCAATATTTAGTGTATTATGACAACAACCGTTATCAGTGGAAAAGGTGAGGGAATCGGTTATGAGCAAGTAGCGAAGCGGATTGCGAATATCCGCTTGAATGATAAGATTTAATATAAGGCTATTGCACTGAGTAATTAGTGCAATAGCCTTTTTGCCAAAATAAGTTAGTTTTAACTGGTTGTATTACGGCGAATCAATATCGGAGCAATCTGTTTATGGACAGGCTTTTCCAGTGGTTTAGGGGAACGTTTTTTTTGTTCTTCCATCTGTTGAACCAGAAGCTCCATGGCAGTCTGTGCAATAATATCAATCTGCTGACCAACGGTTGTGATTGGGAGAATTGCCTCACTGGCAATGGGAGAATTATCAAATCCTATGATTTCATAGAAAGAGGGTAATTCTCGGTATTTCTGGAAAATCAGGTTAAGAAACATGTTTGCATAAGTATCGTTGGCAAGGAAAATGCCTTTTTTTTGATTGGGATATTTCTCTTCTATTCTTGTAAAAATACGTCTTATTTCATTTAAAATTTCCTGATAAGAATTACCGCTTACACTTAGATCAATATCATAAGGAACCTGATATTCTTCACAGGTTTCCTTAAATGCGCGAATACGGTCGTAAGCAGGAATTGCTTTCTCAACATTGACATTGATGTGGATCAGTATATCACATTTATCACGGATCAGCAGAGTGGTAGCCTGAAGCGCACCCATATAGTTGTCAGTGGTAACACTGCTGATATATTCTGCTTCACGTTCAATGGCAACGATGGGAATCTGATAGGAGGATAATTGTTTTGATGACAGCGTATGACTTAAAACAATGAGACCTTCAATCTGATAGGATAGGAGCTCTTCAATATATTGCCGTTCTTCTTCAGCCCCATGTTCACTGCTAAAGACGAGAAATTTGTAGTGATAATCACTGTAGCTGGACAGCAGCTGTGTCAGCATTTCAGAATAATAATGCAGATAAAGATTCGGAACAATGATCCCGATAAATTCACTTTTTCCGTTCGCCAGAACTTTTGCAAGTTTATTTTTTTTATAGCCAAGGGTATCAAGGGCCTGAGAAATTTTTTCCTGATTTTCAAGTGTAAGGGAATCAGGATGATTGAAATATCTTGATATTGTAGTTTTTGAAAAATGGGTATATGCTGCAATATCTGCAAATGTCACCTGTTTTTTTGACATAGAAACTTATTCTCCTTATAAATAAATGCAAATATTTTTTTTAGTATAGCAATTATTATACAAAAAGGCAATATTAAAATAACCGATTACGTAACCGGTTATTTTAATGAGAAAAAGTGTTGACAGAGAGTGTGTGATGTAGTAACATCAGATTATAAAGTAACCGGTTACTTAACCGGTTCCGTGAACAATGTATGAAAGGAATGGAGGAAAAAGTGCATGAAAACAGTGCAGAACCAGGTAAAGCCCGTAAGCAAACAGACGTGGAGAAATAAGGTTACGTATGTGAAGAAAAACTGGCAGTTATATCTTTTTTTCTTAATGCCGGGACTTTTACTGACAATCATCTTTAAGTATCTCCCGATGGGAGGGCTTTTGATTGCGTTTGAAGATTATAATGTAATCAAGGGAGTACTTGGAAGTCCATGGGTTGGACTTGAATATTTCAGACGTTTTTTATCATCACCGGATTTTATGAACTATCTGATGAATACATTAAAGCTGAGTATCTATGGATTATTATGGGGATTTCCGGTTCCGATTATTCTGGCATTACTTATGAATCGTATTCAAAAAACAGGGATCAAGAAAAAAGTACAGCTTCTGATCTATATGCCGAATTTTATATCTGTAATAGTACTCTGTGGTATGGTTCGTATGCTGTTATCACCGGTAGGACCTTTGAACAGGCTGCTTGGGATTAGCACAAACTGGATGACAATGCCATCTGCTTTCCGTACTATTTATATAGCAAGTGGAATCTGGCAGACTGCAGGCTGGGCATCTATTATGTATACTGCAGCATTATCTAATGCGAGCAAAGAGTTGGAAGAAGCGGCAGTTATGGATGGTGCAAACCTTTTGCAGCAGATCTGGTACGTGGAGCTTCCGGCGATTAAGAACATTATTGTAATTCAGTTTATCCTGCAGGCAGGAAATATTATGAGCATTGGATTTGAGAAGGCATATGCATTGCAGACAGATATGAACCTGCCGGCATCAGAAATTTTATCTACATATGTATATCGCATCGGTCTTTTGAACGGTGATTATGGTTATTCTACGGCAGTAGGTCTGTTTAATTCAGTTGTAAATGTAATTCTGTTGATTTTTGTAAACTGGGTTGTAAAGAAGCTGAATGATGGAGAGGGATTATAGGAGGAAGAGAAGATGGAGAAAAAGAAGAGAAAATATTCAAGGACAGATCGTCTGATCCTTGGAATTGGATTCACGATTCTTGGACTGTTTGTACTTTCTATTGCGATTCCAATTATATATGTAGTGCTTGCATCTTTTATGGATCCTACTGTTTTGAATAATCAGGGACTGAGCTCTGATATTAAGGACTGGACTTTGGATGCTTATAGAAGAGTACTGGAGAATGAGATGATCTGGCGCGGATTTTTGAATTCTTTTCTGTATTCATTTGCATTTACAGTGATCTCAGTTTTTGTAACATTACTGGCAGCCTTTCCTCTGTCTAAAAAAGAATTTGTGGGAAGAAAATTTTTTAATCTGATTTTTCTGATCACAATGTTTTTTGGGGGAGGAATGATTCCAACATTTATTTTGATCAATCAGCTGCATATGGTAAATACAGTATGGGCGGTTTTGATTCCGGGAGCATTTAACGTTTGGAATATGATTCTTGCAAGAACTTATTATCAGTCAATTCCGGCAGAATTAAGAGAAGCATCTGCAATTGACGGTGCTAATGAAATTCAGCATTTTTTCAAAATTATGATGCCGGTATGTAAACCGATTATTGCAGTACTGGCACTGTGGTCATTTGTCGGAATGTGGAATAGCTACTTTGATGCGATGATTTATCTGAACGATGCAAATCTTCAGCCACTGCAGCTGGTACTGCGTTCAATCCTGGTGCAGAATACTCCACAGCCGGGAATGATTGCAGATATCCAAAGCACAGCAGAGATGGCAAAGGTAGCAGAACAGTTGAAATATGCAACAATTGTAGTATCAAGTTTACCACTTTTAGTGATGTATCCATTTTTCCAGAAATATTTTGATAAAGGAATTATGGTTGGATCGGTAAAAGGCTAAAGAAAGGAATGATACAGATATGAAGAAAAACAGAGTAAGAAGTTTGCTTGCACTTGGACTTTCTTTAACAATGATGGTAAGTATAATGGGGTGTGGAAAACAGCAGAGGCTTGATGCTGAGATTAATCCGGATACACCGGTATCGGATGTACAGTTTCCATTGAAAGAAACAAAGGAGCTTTCTTTTATTACCAGTGCACCGGCCACTTCAACACAGGATCCAAATAAAAGAGTGATTTTCCAGAGAATGGAAGAACAGACAAATGTTCATATTGACTGGACCTGCTTTGTATCAGATCAGTTTTCAGATAAAAAGAATCTGGCGTTGGCTCAGTTTGGAAATCTGCCGGATGGACTGTTTAATGCAGGCATGAGTGATTATGATCTGTTGCGTTATGCAAAGCAGGGAATAATTATTCCGCTGGAAAATCTGATTGACAAATATATGCCAAACCTTCAGGCTGTGTTTGAAAAATACCCGGAATACAGAACCATGTGTACAGCACCGGATGGACATATTTACTCTTTTCCGTGGATTGAACAGCTTGGTTCCGGAAAAGAAGCAATTCAGGCCATTGGAGATATTCCTTATATTAATAAGAAATGGCTTGATTATCTTGGTCTTGAGATTCCAACCACAACAGATGAACTGGAGCAGGTACTGATTCAATTTCGAGATCATGCAGATGATCTGAAACAAGAGTTTTCCATTGAAGGTGATGTAATACCGATGTCATTTATTATCAATAACGGAGATCAGGATCCTTCAATCTTAATAAATGGATTCGGAGATGGTTATGGGGACACAGGAGATCATTTTGCTGTAACAGATGAAGGTAAGGTGATTTATACAACGGTTCAGGAAGGATACAAAGAAGGTATCAAATGGCTGCATAAACTTGTGACAGAGAATCTGATCGATCCGGAAGCATTTACACAGGAATGGTCTACTTATGTTGCAAAAGGAAAGAATCACCGTTATGGACTTTGCTTCACATGGGATATTGCTAATATAGACAACAATACGGATTATGTGATGCTTCCGGCACTGACCGGACCGGATGGAATGAGAAATATCACCAGACAGAACAACAGTGAGACCAGCGGTTTTGACAGAGGAAGATGTGTGCTTACTACCAGCTGCCGTAACACGGCACTTGCTGCCGCATGGATAGATCAGATGTATGCACCCCTTCAGTCTCCGCAAAATAACTGGGGAACCTATGGAGAGAAGGATTCCTTTAATATTTTTGAGCTGTCTGTAAACAAAGATGGCGAAAAAATGTTAAAGCATATGGACTTAGGAGATCAGTCGCCGGTGGAAGTACGTGAAGCGCAATCTGTAAATGGTCCTCTCGCTATATTAAATGAATATTATGACGTATATGTAACACAGCCTGAAGATGCGAAATGGCGTCTGGATAATATGCATGAGACATATTTACAGGATATGAACAGCAAATATGTTTATCCTAATGTATTTATGAGTATTGATGATACAAACAAAGTGTCACAGTATGATACAGATATTAAGAAATATGCAGAACAGAAGAAAGCAGATTGGATCCTGAACGGAGGAATTGATGAAGAATGGGATTCTTATCTGAAAAAAATGGAGAAGTACGGGCTTTCCGATTACCTTTCAATCAAGCAAAAATATTTTGACCAGTATCAGGATTCATTAAGCAGTGAAAAATAAGAGAAGATATCATTTTGACAGGAGAAACTATATGAGCGAAATGTTGGAAAAGGCAAGAAAATATGAATTTATACAGGGACAGCAGATCAAAGAGGAAGAAAGACCAGCCTTTCATATAACTCCTTATGTTGGCTGGATGAATGATCCAAATGGATTTTCCTATTATAAAGGAGAGTATCATTTGTTCTACCAGTATAATCCGTATAGCACACATTGGGACAGTATGCACTGGGGACATGTAGTGAGTAAGGATTTATTGCATTGGAACTATGTTCCGACTGCATTGGCACCGGATGAAGATTATGATAAATTCGGCTGTTTTTCAGGAAGTGCCATAGAATTAGAGGATGGCAGACAGTTACTTATGTATACTTCTGTAAATCAGGAGAAACTGGAAGACGGAACTGTAAGGGATATTCAGACACAGGCAGTGGCAGTTGGAGATGGTAAGGATTATGAAAAGTATGATAAGAATCCGGTTCTGACAGCCAAAGATCTGCCCAAGGGGGCTAGTAAAGTAGACTTTCGTGATCCCAAAATCTGGAAAGGGAACGATGGAAACTTTTATTGTGTTATAGGAAGTCGTCCGGCTGATGGAAGCGGACAGATCCTTCTTTACAGAAGTAAAAATGGCTTTGAATGGGAATTTGTAAGCATTCTGGCAAAGAATCAAAATCGTTATGGAAAAATGTGGGAATGCCCGGATTTCTTTGAATTGGACGGCAAATATGTGCTTCTGACAAGTCCACAGGATATGCTTCCGGAAGGATTAGAATATCATAATGGAAATGGAACGTTATGTATTATTGGGGAGTTGGATCCTGAGACACATACTTTAAAGGAACAGTTTTGTCAAGGTGTTGATTACGGAATTGACTATTACGCAATGCAGACACTGCTTGCGCCGGATGGACGAAGAATTATGATCGCCTGGATGCAGAACTGGGATACGCTTGCATATCGATGCAATGACTCTGGATGGTTCGCACAAATGAGTCTTCCAAGAGAACTGTCTGTTAAAAACGGAAGATTGTATCAGGTTCCGATCAGAGAACTTAATGCCATGCGTGCAAACAAAGTCGAGTATAACAATGTTGTGATAAAAGATACCAGGCTCACACTGGATCAGATTGAAGGACGAACGGTAGATCTGGAACTTGTGATACGACCGGCAGATAAAGACAATCTTTATAAAAAATTTGAATTCTGTTTTGCAGAGAATGAGAAATATCATTCTACATTATGTTTCCGTCCGGATGAATCTGTTTTAAAAATCGATAGAAAATTCTCAGGAAGCGAACGGGCGCTGGTTCATCAGAGCAGTTGTCTGGTAAACGGTGACAGCAATGAACTAAAACTGCGTGTGATTTTGGATAAGTTTAGTGTGGAAGTATTTATTAATGACGGCGAGCAGGTTATGTCTGCGGTTATTCTTACAAAGCAGGAAGCAAAGGGGATTTCTTTCTTTGCTGATGGTGCAGCTAAGCTTGATATAGTGAAATATGATTTATTATAATAAAGCGTTGTTGGATAAAGTATATAGACGATGATATGAGAAATCCTGACAGATAGGAGTAATATATGAAAAAATATGATGTAACAGCGCTAGGAGAATTATTGATCGACTTTACTGAAAATGGAAAAAGTAATCAGGGAAATCCGATTTTTGAAGCTAATCCAGGAGGTGCACCCTGTAATGTGCTTGCGATGTTAGCTAAATTGGGACATAATACAGCATTTATTGGTAAGGTTGGTAATGATTTTTTTGGAGATCAGTTGAGAGCAGCCATAAAAGAAGCAGGAATTGATGACATTGGCTTATGTACAGATGAAAAAATTCATACTACGCTTGCTATGGTACATACATATCCGGATGGAGATAGGGATTTTTCCTTCTATCGTAATCCGGGAGCAGACATGATGCTGAATAAAACTGAGATTCCCGAGGATATTCTCAAAGAGACAGGGATTTTCCATTTTGGTACCTTGTCTATGACTCATGAAGGAGTGCGGGAAGCGACAAAAGAAGCAATTCGTATTGCGAAGGAAGCAGGGGCTGTTATTTCATTTGATCCAAACTTGCGTCCACCACTCTGGGAGTCACTGGAGGAGGCGAAAGAACAAGTACTATATGGTCTTGAACAGTGTCGGATTTTGAAAATATCAGATAATGAGATCCAATGGCTGACAGGAGAAGAAGACTATACTGCCGGTGTAAACTGGATCCAAGAAAGATATGAGATTCCGATGATTCTTGTATCTATGGGAAAGGCGGGCAGTCGTGCCTATTATAATGGATTAGTGGTAGAAGCAAAACCATTTTTACAGAAAAGTACGATAGAGACAACAGGAGCAGGAGATACTTTTTGTGGTTGTGTGTTACACTATATTTGTGAGCATGGAATAGATGGACTGAAAGAGGATGATCTGACAGAAATGTTAAATTTTGCCAATGTAGCAGCTTCTATCATTACTACAAGAAAAGGTGCGCTGCGAGTAATGCCCGAACAAGAAGAAATCCAACAGTATTTAAATACTATCAGAAATGCAAATAAGTAAAAAACTTTAAATTTGTAATTCTTGCCAAATCGCAAGGAAATCGCAAGACTTTGGTCATGTGGATTTCCTTGCTTTTTTTTCTCAAAGTGTCAGGTAAGGCCCTTGTTTATGGAAGATATCAGCTCTGCCAGTTGTTTCCTTTTGGTGCGTGTATCACCGTTGATCATCAACTTGGAATAAATCTGGTTGATATATTGCTTCACAGTGCCTTCAGAGAGAAATAACCTCTCTGCGATTTCGCGGTTGCTCAGACGGTCGGTGATCAAAGCTGCGATTTCTGCTTCTCTGCTGTTCAGCATATTTAGGATCTCAGGTCTGGAATTACGGCTGGACAGGCGGAGGCAGTGTTGTTCATAAACAGAACCAAGGGAAAGGATCCGGTCTGTGAAAGGCTCTGGTGTTATGGAATTAATACTGCCCAGCACGTCCTTGATATAGTTATAATTTTCTACAAACGGAATCAGAAAGCCATCTGGCATGGCGTGTCCTAAGGCTTTATGCAGAAGCTGTCGTGCATCATGATGTTTGCCCAGCATTGCGTAAGCAGCAGCGGTCTGGATCTGAACGTGGAGAGACACAAGTTCATAGTGCATTTTCTCACAGACAGGCAGAAGCGTTTCGCTTCTGCCTATAACTTTTGCGTACATTTTCTGTGAAAGAAAGACCTGATTCTCGATCATTTCCATCATAGGTCTGCAGGGAGAAAGAAAGCTGACAGTGGATAACATATGGTCTTTAAATAATGCAGGAATCTTTTCCGGCATTCTAATTAATGCATAGTAGTAAGCATAAGTACTGTCAAAAATATTCAGCCACATCATATTGTGGAGAGACAGAAGCTCCTTACGCTTTACTTCAGGGTTCTTCACAAAGGTGACACTCTCCTGAAAAAGGGAAAGCCTTGCAGCAAGGAAATCACAGCAGAGCGAAATATTGTGCTGTCCGTTTGATGCAATGGTGGAATAAGTCTGCTCCAGCAGAATCTGTGCATCTGAAAAATTCCCCTGCATAAATGCTGCCTCTGCATTCATGAGCAATTCCGCACCCTGTCCATGTCCCTGGGTAATCCTGTAATAGTGGGGCATACATTCATTCATAGCTGTCAGTTCTGCATCCAGGGTTCCGGATCTGCGGTGAAACATCATCAGAACAGAAGGAGAACCGAAGGTCCAGCTTCCTGTTTTGCGGATACTGATGGCAGGTCTGGTCATTTTGGAACTGGCCTGACGGTGCAGAACGCTCATACCGGCGATATCGTTATACATCAGAAAACTCATAATAAGATCACATTCTCCGGAGAGATTCTTTCTCTCATCTTCGGACAAAGTGTTATCTTCAGCTATGGTATCTGTCAGAAGCTGCTTCAGTTCCAGCATTTTGGGAATCTGATGCCAGGTAAACATACGGCGCATTAATACGAGAAGGGCCAGAGGTCTGTTCTTCAGGATTTCTGTTGGACAGACATCAAGAAATGCGAGAACCTTTTCCGGCGAAAGAGAAGCCAGGAGGATTCCTGCATCCTTTTGGATAACAGCAAGTGCTGCATCATAGTTAAGAGCCTTGTTATAGGCAGCAAGTGCCTGCAGGAACTGTCCCCGGGATTCATACCATTGTCCGTAACGATTCCGGAAATCTGTCTGTTTTTCATGGGAAAGCATGGCAAAGGCACGCTGTGTACATTCCTTCATCATATGGTGAAAACGGAAGCTGACTCCATCGGGCAAAGGAGTGATAAAAGCATTCTGCCTGGTCATAAGGGAAAGAATCTGTCCGGCTTTCGGATTCCCTGTAATAAAAAGTGCCATTTCAACGGTAAATTCATCAGCAAGTCCCATAACAGTGAGAAATTCCTGCTGCGCATCAGAAAGGGGTGCGATCATGGCAGAGGAAAACATATCATAAATGTTAGAAGTATGGTCGGGAAAGTGTCCGTTTTCAAAAAAGGTACAGAGATTCAGATAGACTGCAGAGAACCATCCCTCACTGGAATAGAGAAGCGTGTTCAACTGATCTTCGTTCAGGCTGGCACCGCAGCGATGGGTATAGACAGAAAGCTCCTGCCGATTCAGACACAGATCCCTTGTATGGATCTGATATAATTTTTTGCCAAGACGGAGAATTTCTTTTCCGGACAGAAAAGCATTTCTGCCGGATACGATCAGGTGGATATTTTCAGGCAGTCTGTTGGCAAGCATACAAAAATAATCTGCAACATGAGGTTCACCCAGCAGATGAAAATCATCAATAAAAATGTAGTAAGAGGTCTGACCGCTCAGGGAATAACAAAGCTCATCAGCAAGCATCCCGGCACCGGCAGCATCTGAAGGGCAGCTATAATTATCCAGAAAATCAAGCCCAGCGAAGGCAAATGCCTTCTGAACGCTCTGCCAGAAAACAGACAGATTATCAGAATAAATACTGATCCGGATCACACAGGAATTTCCGTTTTTGCTCTGTTTGTCCAGATACCAGTTGATAGCAGTTGTTTTTCCATAACCCATAGGAGCGGTCACAGCAGTGAATGCAGATTGTGAAATCGGCTTCAGATTCTCCTGCAGACGCTCAGAGATGTAAATTGTATTCAGGTTATATTTCTTTTTAGACATCTGTAAAACCCCTCACTTGATACGATATGTTTCATTTTAACATATAAAGTATCAAAATGAAACTTTTTCCCAGGTGGTTTTTCAGGCAATATCTGCCGTCACTTTTGCTATACAGGGGGCACTTTTTGGTGCCGAAAAGTGAATTATCAAATGAAAAGAAATCAGTTATAATTACAGATAACAGAAACCTATAGCAGAGCAAAGATATGCAGGGTGTAGATCGGAAGTTAAAATTACTATAGGTAAATACATAGTAATAATGCCCAAAAACAGAAGATACATTTTTAGGATAATAAGCGGGAATCCTCGGCAATTCAATTACCGAGATGAAAGCGCAAACTGTGCATATCTGCACTCATAATAAATAAAAATAACAAAACGGTTTTCATTCAATTTCTCCCTATAAAAAGCTGTATCCAGCATTATAAAAAAGAAAATATGTTCGATATTTTATTGAGAAATTTTTGATATCATGGTATCATATATGTATGAAAGAAAATCTTATACATTACCGCACTTGTGTGTGTAATATTAATTACCATATGGTATGGTCAGTGAAATACCGGCGGAAGATATTAAATGCGGAGGTCGAGGCATATCTGCAGGAAGCTTTTCGAACGTTTTCCGGAAATAAGAAACCAGCTTTGGAAAGGGGAGCTGTGGAATCATTCCTATTATGTGGAAACGGTCGGATCTGTATCGGAAGAAAATATCCGCAGGTACATCGAACATCAGAGCAAAGCGTACTGATACGATGGAGGAGAGGAAATGCTTCTGTCAAAGAAAACATCCATAAAGGTCAGCCGGGAATATGCGAACCTCATCGGGCATATGTGCTATGCAGCATCCAAGCTCTGGAATGTCTGTAATTACGAGCGTCAGCATTACAAAGAAACAGGGATGGAGCAGTATCCTGACTGGTACTATCAGAAAAAAGCCCATAAAGAGGATCTGTGGTATAAACAGCTCCCGTCCCAGACCGCCCAGGAAGTCTGCAGGCTGCTGGACAAGGCATGGAAGTCTTTCTATGCCCTGAAAAGATCCGGGGGGATTGAGACTCCCAGACCGCCGCGGTTTAAGCAGGAAAGTATCCCCATTACCTATATGCAGATGGGGATCGTGCATAAGCGGGATACGGACAGAGTCCGCCTGTCCCTTCCAAAGACATTAAAAAAATATATGGAAGAAACATATCAGATCCATGAAAACTTTCTTTACCTTGAAAATAAGATTTTCAGGGGCATGGACCAGATCAAACAGCTGCGGATCTATCCGCCGGAGAAGGGAAGCTGTAAAATTATTGTTGTTTATGAGGTTCCTGACCAGGAAGAACTTCCACAGAACGGACATGAACTGTCTATTGATCTGGGGCTTCACAACCTTATGACGTGTTATGATTCTGGAAATGGGAAGACGTTTATCCTGGGCAGGAAGTACCTTGCACTGGAAAGATATTTCCATAAAGAGATCGCAAGGGTGCAGGCCCAGTGGTATGGGCAGCAGTCCGGAAAGGGAGTAAAATATCCGGTCACATCAAAACATATCAGGAAGTTATATAAGAGAAAACAAGACTCAGTAACGGACTATCTGCACAAGGTCACAAGGTATCTTGCAGAATACTGCCGGGAACGAGGAATCACCTGTGTTGTTGCAGGGGATATCCGGAACATCCGGAGAGAAAAAGACCTGGGACACAGGACAAACCAGAAGTTTCACAGTCTGCCGTATAACAGGATCTATATCATGCTGGAATATAAGCTGAAAAGATATGGAATCCGTTTCATAAAACAGGAAGAAAGTTATACCAGCCAGTGCAGCCCACTGTCACCGGAAGTGGGGAAAAGATATGCAGAGCCGTCCAAACGGAAAGAGAGAGGATTGTACAGAGATGGAAACAGAACCTATAACGCAGATGCCGTAGGGGCATATAATATCCTGAGAAAATATCACTCCGTATCCGGAGTAAAAAGAGAACTGTCCGTAACCGGACTGAAGACACCGGAAATAATAAAAGTAGCTGTATAGCTCTAAAGAGCAAACAGTAGTGGTGCCATGGATGCACCCTGAAAAAAGGCGGTATCCCGCCTTAATTCAGATGCTCTGGTAACTCAGTTACCGAGTAATTCACAATTGGCTGAGAAGGAGCCTTGTGTGATCATTGGAAGAAATGCAGACTATATACTGAAAGACCGGGACGATGTGCTGAATGTATTTATTCATGGGGACATGCCGGAAAAAATAAAGCGTATCACTGGTTTATACAATGTAAAAGAGAAGGAAGCTGTGAAAATGATGGCAGACACAGATAAAAGGCGAAGAACAAATTATAACTTTTACACAGATCAGAACTGGGGAAAAGCCAGCAATTACACACTGTGCCTGAACAGCTCACAGCTTGGATATGACAGATGTGAGATGATAATTATGGAATGCGTGAAATAAAAACAGATTATGTTTTTTATTCAAATTGACTGAGTGGAAGATCCCTTTTTCTATGTAGTGTATCTGTAAAATAAAAGAGGCAGATATAATGAAAAGGAATAAACCAGCTTGTATCATTCAGGTAAGAGTTAAGTGATGGAAGAATTTCAGATAATAATAGTTACTTTGCGCATTTTGTGTTATAATTGAAATTAACAGGAAATGATAAATATCTGCAAAATGAATGTTTATCAGGAACTTACCGGAGGACATTTTAGTTAAGGCATAATAAATTTCGGACTTTGTAAAATGCAAAAGGGAGATCAATGATATGAGAAAAAAAACAGTTCAAACAAGCAGTACCAAAAGCAGTACCAAAAGCAGTACCAAAGACAATGCAAAGAGTAATACAAAGAGCAATGCAAGAAACAGCGTAAAAAGCAGTGCAAAAAACAGTCCTCAAAAAGCTGTTAAGACTGTTGCTCCAACAGTAGAGAATGTTTCTGTTAAGCAAGCCGTAATTGTTCAGGAGCCATCTGTTGAACAGAATGAACAGAACATTCCAACGAGACAGCCTGATCTGGGACCGCGAAGAAGTGTAGCCTTCATTGGATCAGAATGTTATCCATTTGTTAAGACCGGCGGATTGGGAGATGTAATGTCTGCCCTGCCAAAGAGTCTGGCAAAATTAAACATTGATGTTAAGGTCATTATTCCAAGATACAAATGTATTCCTCAGAAATTTCAGGAAAAGATGGAATACAGGGGTTCCTTTGATATGAATCTCTGCTCTGATGGAAAGCAGTATTATGTGGGAATTATGGAATATCAGGAGGATGGGGTTGTCTATGATTTTATAGATAATGATGAGTTCTTCTCCTGGGGAAATCCATATACGAATCTCATAGATGACATTCCGAAATTCTGTTATTTTGCAAAAGCTGCCCTTGCTGCCCTTAATTATCTGAACTGGACTCCTGATGTAGTACATTGTCATGACTGGCAGGCAGCTTTAGTACCACTTTATCTGAGAACCTGTTTTCAGGATACAGATGTAGGACGTGCAATTTCAGTACTCACAATACATAATCTGAAGTTCCAGGGTATTTATGACAGAAAAAAGATTCAATACTGGTCGGGACTTCCTGATTATGTATTTAATAAGGACTGCATGATCCAGAACTGGCTGGATGCCAATATGTTAAAGGGTGGCATCGCTTACAGCAATAAAGTTACAACTGTAAGTAACACCTATGCCTGGGAGATTCAGACAGAGGAATATGGAGAGGGACTTGCAGAGCATTTAAGATATCACAACAATAAGATTTTGGGAATTGTGAATGGTATTGATACGGATATCTGGAATCCTGCAACTGATAAGCTGTTAGCTGCTGATTATGATGAGAAGTCAGCGATAAAGAATAAAAAGATTAATAAAAAAGCTCTTCAGGAATCTCTGGGGCTGGATGTAGATGAGCATAAGATGGTAATCGGACTTATTTCACGTCTCACCAACCAGAAAGGTCTTGATCTTGTAAATGACGTAATCCCGGGAATTATGGATGAACATACGCAGGTGGTTGTTCTTGGTACTGGTGATTCTCAGTATGAAAATACATTCCGCTATTATGAAAACAAATATAAAGGCAATTTCTGTGCATATATTGCTTACAATGAAAATGTGGCTCACAATATTTATGCAGGATGTGATGCACTTCTGGTTCCATCAAGATTTGAACCATGTGGACTTACACAGCTTATAGCCATGAGATATGGTGGAGTTCCGATTGTAAGAGAGACCGGAGGACTCAAAGATACGGTTCAGCCTTATAATATGTTTGAAAATACAGGAAACGGTTTTACATTTGACAGATATGAAAGCGGGCTGCTTTACGATGCGATCAACAGAGCAAAGACGCTCTATTTCGAGAACAGAAAATCCTGGGATGATATGGTGATCCGCGATATGAATAAAGATGTTTCCTGGGAAAAGAGTGCAAAACAGTACAAAGATATGTATGTAGGTTTAACGCCAAGAGATTAGTGTGCTGACAATATGCTCAGACGTAATGCTGCCAGGCACCATTAAATTTCCTGAGCACAGTAATCGAGTAGAGAACGTGCCCTCGCTGGGCACGTAAAAAGGGATTTCTGCCCCGGCAACTGATTGCCCGGATGGCAGAAATCCCTTTTCTTTTTATGGACGCACCCCGTTCCCACTAGAGACGGGTGTGCCAGAGGACAGTTTCTTTGCCCGGTAATATTCCTGTTTCTGGGCATACATGGACAAATCTGCTGCCTTGGTAAGCTGCTCTACGGACAAATCCGGATGGTCGCCGGCAAAGGCGCACCCGGAGGAAATACTCAGCGTCCCCACCTTCGTCCCGGACCAGGCCGCCGCAATCCGTTGCAGCGCCGCCAGAATTTCCTGCGCCTGGGTTTGGGTCATTTGACCCAGCACCACGAACTCATCCCCACCGATGCGGAAGATTTTCCCCCGATCCCTCACCGCCTGGGTGATACATTGGGCAGCGCCGCATATCAGCTCGTCCCCCGCCTCATGCCCCAGGGCATCATTGACACCCTTTAAGCCGTTGATGTCCATGAGAAAGACGGTCAGATCTGCCGGAACGGAATCCGCGTACTGCTCCAGATACTCATGATACGCCAGCCGACTGAATACGCCGGTCAGAACATCTACGGAGCTTTTCATACGCTGCTCCATCAGCTTTTTGTTCATCCGAATCCGCTGTGCCGTATAATACTCGTAAATCCATTGGATCAGAACGCTGACAACACTAAAGAGCGCCAACAGAGCCACCAGCGTTTGCAGCAAAAAGGCGGTGATATTTTGGTGCAGGTTTTCGCTGACATCTATGCCTTGCAGGTACAGCTCCTTGAAGATGGCCTTTCGCAGAAACAGGATGCACAGAATGCCCACCACTACCGCAACGGTTTCCGAATAGATCAGCTGCTTCCGGCTTCCGGATTCTTGCATTGCCGGAGGACAGTCGCATAGCTGCGACAATCTGTTTTTCACCGACTTCCTAGTCAGAACCCAATGGATGCCGCAGCAGGCGATGATCGCCAGGACATAGGACAGCCAGTCCCGAAATATGGGATAAGAAAACAGATTCTCTAAAATCATTTGCCGTAGCATAGGGAAGCTGCAATATAACGCGGCAAAAACGCACAGCCCATGAAGAAAGGTGCTGGCAGCCGCAATCCCCGCAATGCCCAGATAGACATACCTGCGAGGCTTCCGAAAATAAAGGTCGAAGAGCCAACCGGCTCCCGCCGCAAACAGCACGCGAGCAAATACCAGCATTATGGATCCAAGGGGCATTCCGCTGGCAAAGGGAGAAAATATCCGGTCGAGCTGGGACAGGCTGTAGGTGCCGATCCACATGGACGTGACCACAAAAACGCATACCACCGGCACACTCCCCTGTGCCCCCAGCATCATAGCCGCCACAATCACAAGAATGTGCAACGTGGTGGTGGAAATGGCCGGAAGCTCAATGTATCCCAGATAAGAAAAGGCAAACACCGCTTCCCAGGCCATCAGCATCAGGATGATCTCCCGCAATTTCTTTTTCGTCAGAGCAATCCCATATCGCTGTCGAAAACGCTCCATACTCCTTACTCCTCCACATCCTTTTCTTCATGTATTATACTTATATTATACTTATTCCTGTGTGAAAAGCAATACGATTCATAAATCTTTGCAAACATCAACCTGGACGAGCTTCATGCAAAGCATTCCAAATATTATCGTGAAGAAGCATACCGCCTGTTAGATGCACTCCTGAAACAGTACAACACATAAGAAACATCTTTTCGTAGGAACTTATATAACGTTAAGTGAAATCAAAAACTGCAAATAAAAATTTTAGAGGAGTTGAAAAAAAAATTAGCACTCACCTCTTGACAGTGCTAACAACGTGTGTTATATTACATGCAGAACAAAGAAAACAACATATTTCTCCTTCGGGAGAGATATTTCTCATATAAGAGGAGGGTTAGCCTATGAATATCAGTAAATTTACACAGAAATCCGTACAGGCTGTCCAGGATCTGGAGAAGGTTGCTTATCAGTTTGGCAACCAGGAGATTGAAGAGGAGCATCTTTTATATGCTCTGCTGGAACAGGAAGACAGCCTGATTCTTAAACTGATCGAGAAGATGGAGATAGATAAGGATTATTTCAGAAATTCTCTGAATCAGGCACTGGATGCCAGGGTTAAGGTATCTGGCGGTGAGCTTCGTTTCGGACAGTATCTGAACAAGGCTCTGGTCAGTGCAGAGGATGAAGCCAAGGCAATGGGTGATGAATATGTCTCTGTAGAGCATTTATTCCTTGCTTTGTTGAGATATCCAAGTCCAAGCATGAAGAAACTGTTTCAGGAATTTGGCATTACTAAGGAGCGTTTCCTGCAGGCACTTTCTACAGTACGAGGCAATCAGCGTGTAGTCAGTGACAATCCGGAAGCTACTTATGATACTTTGAATAAATATGGCGAGGATTTAGTCGAAAAGGCACGTAACCAGAAGCTGGATCCTGTGATCGGACGTGATGAGGAAATCCGTAATATCATCAGAATCCTTTCACGTAAGACCAAGAACAATCCGGTGCTTATCGGTGAGCCTGGTGTAGGTAAGACTGCAGCAATCGAGGGCCTTGCACAGCGAATCGTGGCAGAGGATGTGCCGGAAGGTCTGAAGGATAAGAAGATTTTTGCCCTGGACATGGGCGCTCTGGTAGCAGGTGCCAAATACAGAGGTGAGTTTGAGGAACGTCTGAAAGCAGTCCTTGAAGAAGTAAAGAAGAGTGAAGGAAACATCATTCTTTTCATTGATGAGTTACATCTGATCGTTGGTGCAGGTAAGACAGATGGAGCTATGGATGCCAGCAATATGCTGAAGCCTATGCTTGCCAGAGGTGAGCTTCACTGTATTGGTGCCACAACTCTGGATGAGTACCGTCAGTATATTGAGAAAGATGCAGCTCTGGAACGTCGTTTCCAGCCGGTTATGGTGGATGAGCCCACAGTGGAGGATACCATTTCCATCCTTCGTGGTCTGAAGGAGAGATATGAGGTCTTCCATGGTGTTAAGATCACAGACAG
The DNA here is from genome assembly GCF_052064435.1 of Blautia sp. HCP3S3_B11. Taxonomy (NCBI): domain Bacteria; kingdom Bacillati; phylum Bacillota; class Clostridia; order Lachnospirales; family Lachnospiraceae; genus Blautia; species Blautia sp. HCP3S3_B11. The sequence goes on along the minus strand of NZ_JBQHVP010000004.1, from coordinate 58,390 downwards.
TGCGCTGGTTGCAGCAGCTACACTTTCCCACAGATATATCACAGACCGTTTTCTTCCTGATAAGGCCATTGACCTGGTGGATGAGGCCTGTGCCCTGATCAAGACAGAGCTGGATTCCATGCCTTCAGAGCTGGATGAACAGCGCCGTAAGATCATGCAACTGGAGATTGAGGAATCTGCACTGAAGAAAGAGACAGATAACCTGAGTAAGGAACGTCTGGAAACACTTCAGAAAGAGCTGGCAGAGCTTCGTGATACCTTTAATACACAGAAAGCACAGTGGGATAATGAGAAGCATTCTGTAGAGAAATTGCAGAAGCTTCGTGAGCAGATCGAGGATGTGAATAAGCAGATCCAGAAAGCAAAACAGAACTATGATCTGGAGAAGGCTGCACAGTTACAGTACGGTGAGCTTCCGAAATTACAGCAGCAGCTGGAAATCGAAGAGAAGAGTGTGAAGGAAAGTGACAGAAGTCTGGTACATGAGGCAGTTACTGATGATGAGATCGCAAGGATCATTTCCAGATGGACCGGTATTCCTGTGACAAGACTGACAGAAGGCGAGAGAGCGAAACTCCTTACTCTGGAAGATCAGCTCCACAAGAGAGTTGTAGGCCAGGATGAAGGTGTGAAGAGGGTTACAGATGCAATTCTTCGTTCCAAAGCCGGTATCAAGGATCCGACCAAACCAATCGGTTCCTTCCTGTTCCTTGGTCCTACAGGTGTAGGTAAGACAGAGCTTGCCAAGACTCTGGCAGAGAATCTGTTTGATGATGAACAGAATATGGTCAGAATTGATATGAGTGAATACATGGAGAAGTATTCTGTATCCAGACTGATCGGAGCGCCTCCGGGATATGTAGGATATGAGGAGGGCGGCCAGCTTACTGAGGCAGTCCGCCGTAAACCATATAGTGTCGTACTTTTCGATGAGATTGAGAAAGCACATCCGGATGTGTTTAACGTACTGTTGCAGGTACTGGATGATGGTCGTATCACAGATTCTCAGGGACGTACAGTTGACTTTAAGAATACAATTCTTATCATGACTTCCAACATCGGTTCTCCGTATCTGCTGGATGGTATTGATGAGAATGGGGAGATCAAACCTGAGGCTCAAAGCCAGGTTATGGATGATCTGAGAGGTCATTTCCGTCCGGAATTCCTGAACCGTCTGGATGAAATAATTATGTTTAAGCCCTTGACAAAATCCAATATTGGTAAGATAGTAGACTTGATGGTCGGCGAGCTTGACAAACGTCTTGCAGACCAGGAGCTTTCCCTGGAACTGACAGATGCAGCCAAGGATCAGGTTATCGAAAATGGCTATGACCCGGTATACGGTGCACGTCCGCTGAAACGTTATCTGCAGAAATATGTAGAGACTCTTGCAGCGAGAAAGATTTTGTCCGGAGATGTTCACGCAGGTGATACTCTGGTACTGGATGTTCAGAATGGGGAATTCATTGTTACGGTAAAGGACGGAAACTAAATGATACCTAAAGATCCAATGATTCTGCTGAGTTATGTGAATACTCAGCTCAGGGATTACTATGATTCCCTGGAAGCACTCTGCACATGCAGAGGACTGAAGAAAGACGAACTGGTGGCGAAGATGCATTCCATCGACTATGAGTATGATGAGGCAACCAATCAGTTCATATAGGAAATATGCGAAATGCTCTCTGACAGCGGGAATTGCTGTTGGGGAGCATTTTTCTGTATAAAATCAAGTACCTTCTGTAAGCACCGGAAAGACAAGTGTGTTTTGAAATCAGTACAATTTGCAAAAATATATAAGATAAGACCAAAAAGTATTAGTAAAAAAGATTAAATCGTTAAGAATAAAACAAAAGAAAGTATAAAATATGTGAAAAATATCTAAAAAAGTACAAAATAAAGCATAAATATTCATTATCCATACAATTGATTTTTGGATGCTGTATGTTATAATTGCATCTGTAAAAAAACAAGCGCATATTAAATAGGAAGAAACACGTATATGAAAAAAATCTCCTGAATGATAATCGCGCTGTACGAAAATACAATATGGAGGTGGCAGTTTTGAAAAAGTTGGTGACCGTACTGGGTGCTTTTTTGGCAGTTCTTCTGGCTTGTCCGTTGAGTGTACTTGCGGCAGAAGGCAGTAAAGCACCATCTACAGTACCTGTATGGCTTTGCATTCCCTTTGCAGGGCTTTTGTTATGTATTGCAGTGATGCCTCTGGTAAAAGCGGAGTGGTGGGAGTCTCATCAGCCACTGGTTGTTGCCTTATGGATCATTCTGATGGTCGTTCCATTTGCTTTCGTTTATGGAGCCGGAAAGACTGCAGAGACAGTTCTGGACTGTATTGTGAATGATTATCTTACATTCATCATTCTGTTATTCGGCCTGTTCTGCGTATCAGGTAATATTACCATGGAGGGTGATTTCGCAGGTTCCCCCCGTGTTAATGTGGGTCTGCTTGCGCTGGGAACTCTTCTGGCAAGCTGTATCGGTACCACCGGTGCCAGTATGCTGATGGTACGTCCGGTAATTAAAATGAATTCATGGAGAAAGAGAAAAGGACATATTATGATCTTCTTTATCTTCATGGTTTCCAATATGGGTGGATGTCTTACACCAATCGGAGATCCGCCACTGTTAATGGGATTTATGCGAGGTGTTCCTTTCTTCTGGAGTCTGCATCTGTTCCCTGTACTGATCTTTAATATGGTCATTCTTCTGTTTGTGTTTTATCAGATTGATAAACGTTCTTACAGAAGAGATATTGCAAATGGACGTAAACCGGATATCCGTAAACCGGGTACTCAGTTCCGTCTGGATGGACTGCACAATATCATTTTCCTTGTGATGATCGTTGGCGCGGTAATCTTAAGCGGTGTACTTCCTGGAATGTCCGCATTCCAGGATGCTGCAGGCAATGTAAGAGGTATTCATCTCTTTGGAGAAGTAACCCTGACATTCCCGGCACTGATTGAAATCGTGATCATTCTGCTTGCTGCCTTCCTTTCCTTTAAGACAACAGATAAGCAGATCCGTATCAGAAACCATTTTACATGGGGTGCGATCCAGGAGGTTGCAGTTTTATTCATCGGTATTTTTATCACCATGCAGCCTGCACTGATGCTTCTGAAAGCAGTAGGACCAAATCTGGGAGTTACTGAACCGGCAGAGATGTTCTGGGCAACAGGTGTGCTTTCCAGTTTCCTGGATAATACACCGACTTATCTGGTATTCCTCACAACAGCAGGAACACTGGCATTTACCAATGGAATCACAACTACACTGGGAACTGTACCCACCAAGATTCTGTCTGCCATTTCCTGTGGTGCGGTATTTATGGGTGCCAACACTTATATCGGAAATGCCCCTAACTTCATGGTAAAGGCAATCTCTGATGAGAATGGTGTGAAGATGCCGTCATTCTTCGGATATATGCTCTGGTCTATTGCCTTTCTGGTTCCGGTGTTTATTATTGATATGTTTGTATTCTTTTTATAAGGAGGGAGGATCATTATGCAGGACAATCAGGAAAAATGCAAAGAACTTGCAATACGCATTTATAACCTGGATGAAGAAGTTTATAAATGTGTGGGTTCCTCTCTGGGACGTACATTTACAGGACAGAAAGAAACAACCATCCGTCATCTGGCAGCACTGATGTATACCAAGCCGGACGGACATCTGCTCAGAAGTGAACTGGCGTTGATCAGTAACATGGCCCGTACTATCAGGGATAAGAGCGAGAGAAGACGTCTTATGATAGAGTATGACAGTATTCTGAAAGAGATCGAAAATCTTCCGGATACATTTGGACGGACAGATATTGTAGATAAGGAGCGTATCAGTCTGAATAATCTGATCGCAAGATGCCAGAACGAGATTTCAGAGAATGATCATCTGATCATCTGTATCAGCCGTACACAGGGAAGTGGCGGTAATGATATCGGATTTGAACTGGCAGATCAGCTTCAGATCAACTATTATGATGCAGAGATCTTTGATCAGGTTATGAAGCGTCTGCAGGCAGATAAAAATGCAGTAGGCGATGCCGGCAGTTTTGAAGGATTTGATAAATACAGAAAGAAAAAACATACAGATCTGAAAACCTGGTTCAGGGAATTCAACCGTTATCACGGACTTCCGAAGCAGGATGCGGTTTTCTTCAATATGAGTGATCTGATCTGTGAACTGGCAAAAAGTGAAGACTGCGTGATTATGGGACGCTGTGCAGATATGATTCTGAAGAATAATCACATTCCGCATATCAGCCTGTTTATCAGTGCTCCCTTCCAGGTTCGTGTGCAGCACGTTATGGATATCCGTAATATGAATCTGAAGCAGGCAGTACGTTTCCTGAAACAGATGGATAAGCAGCATAAGAAATATTATGAATTTTATACCGGTGAGAAATGGGGAAAACCGGAGAATTATGATTTGTGTATTAACAGCGCCAACTATGGACTGAAGGATACAATTGAGCTGATCCAAAGAATGCTGGATCAGAAGGTTCACTAAAATTAAAAATGATGGTTGGATAAAAAATAAGCTCTGTGGATAGAAGTTTTGACCCACGGAGCTTATTTTTCTTTTTTATTTCCAGTTGAATGTGAACATTCCATAAATATAGATAAAGGCAATTATAATCGGAAGTACAAACCGGAAGAGCGGTTTCATCCAGCTCTGTACCTTTAAGCCCTTACCGGTATTGCTCTCTCTGATAAAGTTATCCCATCCCCAGCCGAACTTATTACAGCAGAAGAGTGCAAGGATGAGAGAGCCAAGGGGTAAAATATTGTTGGAAACAATAAAATCCCAGAAATCAAGCCAGGTAGTTCCTTCGGCAAATGGCTGGAAGTGGAAAACGCTGAAACCAAGGGCTGTGGTAAGTGCCAGAAGAAAGACGCCTGTGCCGCAGACCACGCTGCCTTTTGGACGGGACCAGCCGGTAAGCTCACGGATCATTGCCAGGATATTCTCGCACACACCCAGGACGGTTGACATGGCTGCGAATACCATGAACAGGAAGAATAAGGAACCCCAGATGCGACCTCCGGACATGTTGTTAAAAACTGTTGCCATTGTATCAAACAGAAGGCTCGGACCTGCATTTACTTCCAGATCAAAGGTGAAGCATGCAGGGAAAATAATAACTCCTGCCAGAAATGCAACCAGTGTGTCCAGTGTGATCACATGAATGGCTTCCCCCATCAGGGAATGTTCTTTACCAATATAGCTGCCAAAGATAGCCATACCACCCATGCCTGTAGACAAAGTAAAGAATGCCTGGTTCATTGCCCCTACGATCACCGAACCATCAATCTTTGAGAAATCCGGTTTCAGATAAAAGGTCATTCCCTCACCAGCGCCTTTCAGAAAAAGACTGTGCACAGCGAGAGCAAGCATCAGTACCAGCAGTGCAGACATCATATATTTTGTCACACGTTCCAGTCCTCCCTGAAGATTGAAGGAAAGGATGAAAAATGCAATGACTACAGTGACCAGTAAGAAGAATACATTCACAGAGGGAGAGGAGATCATGGATGAAAATCCCAGCGAACCATTTTTACCTCTGAGAAACTGTACAAAATAATAAATGATCCAGCCGCAGACAACAGTGTAAAATGCCATCAGGGCAATGTTGCCAAGCAGACAGAACCAGCCGAAAATCCCCCATTTCTGTCCTGGTTTTTCCAGCTTACGGTACATGAAAAGGGGACTTGTCTGAGCCGCTCTTCCGATGGAAAATTCCAACACAAGAGCCGGGATTCCCAGGATGACCAGACACAGAAGATAGATCAGCATAAAGCTGCCGCCGCCATTTTGCCCGCACATCCACGGGAATTTCCATACATTTCCGCAGCCAATGGCGCAGCCGGCGGAAAGCATAATGAAGCCAAGCCGGCTTCCAAGCTGTTCACGTTTCATAAGATAACGCTCCCTTCAGAAGTTCATATAAGGGATATTATAAGATAAAAAACAATATTTGTAAAATTGATTGTTTTGTTGTATATTATTGAAAATATCGTTTATAAAAAATAACGATTCAATGTTTCAATGGAAAAATACTGGAAAGTTATGGGAAGGAATGAACTATGGATACAAATGTGTTAAAAACTTTTATTGCAGTATGTGAATATTCCGGATTTTCGGCTGCTGCAAAAGAACTGGGATATACGCAGTCTACAGTTTCTTCACAGATTAAACAACTGGAAAAGGAACTTGATGTCAGGCTGTTTGACCGTTATTATCATAAAATCAATCTTACGGAAAAGGGAGTTTTAGTTTTGCAGCAGGCTCGAAATATTCTGAAGGCACAGGCGAAAATGTTTGATTCGCTGAATTCGGCTGAAAGCATTGAAGGCGAGATTCGGTTGTCTATGTCCAGTTCTGTCTGCAGCAGATATTTTAAAAATGATTTTCTGCGTTTTCATCATCAGTATCCGGAAATAAAAGTGGAGATAACAGAAAACGGTACAGAGCAGATGTTTGATAAATTGCGGAAGAACGAAACAGATCTGGTTTTTACTCTGGACAGGCATATTTATGATTCGGATTTTATTATTTGTGCGGAACAGGAAGAACAGGTACATTTTATTGCAGCGGCTGATAATCCTGTTGCAGGCTGTTCATGGAAATTAAGTGAAATTTCTCAGAATGAGTTTGTGTTAACAGAACAAGCCATGAGCTACAGAAAAATACTGAATGAAACCCTTGCGTCCCAATCACTGGAAATCCGTCCGGTTCTTGAAATCGGAAATCCGCTCCAGATATGTGAACTGGTAAAAAACAGCAGCCTGCTTTCCTTTCTTCCGGATTTTATTTCGGAGAAATATGTGAAAGACGGACAGATTAAAAGACTGGATGTTGCCGGCTGCCCGGTAACTGTATGGACACAGTTGCTGCTCCACAAAAATAAATGGCGGTCTCCGGCAATTAATGTGTTTATAGAATTTTATAAAGAAGTCATGCAGAGATAGAGCTTGAAGAATACTGGAAATTTTACTCGACCTGAGATGAAAAATATTAGCCGGGCAAAATAAAATTGAATATTTACAAATTGGAAATATCAAAGATAAATCTAAAATAATTATAAACTGCACAAAAAATACTTGCATTTTTTGTCTAAAAGTATATTATATATGATTAGTCAGGCTAATTAAAGAACAATATCAGACCTGAAAGAGGACAGAGGCCGGAAAGGAGTGAAGCTATGTGGTGCCCGGAAGAGGAGAAGAATGAGAAAGAGAAACGAGAAGAGAAAAGCATGCCTGCGCTTTTTATGGAGATCAACCGCCAATATGGCATGAGATGTATGCAGCGTATACGGGAAATCGGTATCCAGCAGGGACAGATGCCGATTATTATGATCGTATACAGAAATAACGGCTGCAGCCAGAAGGAGATCGCAGAGTGGATGGGTGTAACACCGCCCACTGTAAATGTAAGTATCCAGCGTCTGGAGAAAGCAGACATTGTCTGCAGGAGACGTGATGATAAAGACCAACGCATTATGCGTGTATATCTGACAGAAAACGGAAAAAAAATCGTGGAGGAGCTCCTGCAGGAAAGCAAAGCTGTGGAGAAAGTGATGTTCAGCAATTTCAGCGAAGCGGAGCTATGTCTTTTACGAAGGTTTTTTGGGCAGATTCTGGATAATATTTCGGAGATACCTGTCAACAGGTAGAAACTGAAAAATACATGGTGGAACAGATTGAGAAAAATATTAAAAATAGGAAAAGAGGAAACAAGCAATGATTAAACTGATGAAATATCTGAAGAAATCAGCGGGATACATTGTCCTGATCATAGCACTTCTGTTTCTGCAGGCGTACTGTGATCTTTCCCTGCCGGATTATACCTCCAAGATCATTAATGTAGGTATCCAGCAGAAAGGTATTGAAGACAGTGTGCCGGATAAGCTTCGGGATTCAACCTTGCAGAATCTTCAGATTTTTATGGATGAGGATCAGAAAAAGGAAGTTTCACAGAATTATACACAGGAAGATGATACCTGGGTATTAAACGATGATATTTCCAAAGAAACCAGAGAGAATTTAAATGAGGATTTCTCAAAGGCAATGATGATGGTAGCTGCCTTTTCCGAAGACAGTGAGCAGGGGCAGGCAATGGTTGCACAGATGGGCCTTCCGGAGGGAACAGACCCGTTGACAGCACTGGCACAGATGCCGGAAGAAGCAGTACAGCAGATTATGAGTCAGATGGATGAGAAGCTGAAAGATATGCCGGAGTCTATTGTGACACAGGCTGGTGTTTCCTTTGTTGCTTCAGAATATGAAGCATTGGGGAAAGATGTGGATGCCATTCAGATGCATTACATCCTGATGTCAGGTATCAGAATGCTTGCCATGGCACTGGTGATCATGCTGGCAGCAATCAGCGTCACATTTATTTCGGCCAGAGTGGCAGGCAGACTTGGTCATGACCTGAGAAACAGCATTTACCGCAAGGTTATGAGCTTCTCCAGCAGAGAATATCACAAATTCTCCACAGCATCCCTGATCACACGAAGCACCAATGATGTGCAGCAGGTACAGCAGGTTATGGCAATGATGTTCCGTATTGTTCTGTACGCGCCGATCCTTGGTATTGGTGGAGTGATCAAGGTATTAAACACAGATTCTTCCATGACATGGATCCTTGGTGTGGCAGTTGGTCTGATCCTGATTGTGATCTTTGTGCTGTTCCAGGTGGCAATGCCAAAATTCACTATCTTACAGACTCTGATCGACAGACTGAATCTGGTATCCCGTGAGATCCTGACAGGTATTCCTGTTATCCGTGCATTCAGCCGTGAGAAGCATGAGGAAGATCGTTTTGAGAAAGCAAATCTGGATCTGACAAAAACAAACCTGTTTGTCAACAGATGTATGACTTTTATGATGCCCATTATGATGCTGATCATGAATGGTGTATCTGTACTTATTATTTACAGTGGTGCCCATGCAGTAGACAACGGAACCATGCAGGTTGGTAATGTTATGGCATTTATCCAGTATGCAATGCAGATCATTATGTCCTTCCTGATGATCACTGCAATGTCCATTATGCTCCCGAGAGCAAATGTTGCAGCACTTCGTATTGATGAGGTTCTGAAAACAGAGGTTTCTATTCAGGATCCGGAAACTCCGGTACATCCGTCAGAAAATGTGAAAGGTGAGATTGAATTTGACCATGTATCCTTCGCTTACCCGGAAGCAGGTGAGAATGTACTGACAGACATTTCCTTTAAAGCAAAGAAAGGTCAGACAATCGCAGTGATCGGAAGTACTGGAAGTGGTAAGAGTACCCTGATCAATCTGATTCCCAGATACTATGATGTGACAAAGGGTTCTGTTAAAGTAGATGGTGTGGATGTCCGCGACATGACTCAGAAAGAACTTCGTGACAAACTGGGATATGTGCCTCAGAAGGGTGTACTTTTCTCGGGTACTATTGATTCCAATATCCGCTATGGTAAGCCGGAGATCACTGATGCACAGGTAAAGGAAGCAGCAGAGGTTGCACAGGCTACAGAATTTATTGATACCAAACCGGAGAAATATGAATCCCCTGTATCACAGGGAGGTACCAATGTTTCGGGCGGACAGAAACAGCGTCTGTCCATTGCCAGAGCCATTGCAAAGGATCCGGAAATCTTTATCTTTGATGACAGCTTCTCTGCCCTTGACTTTAAGACTGACAGTCAGTTAAGAAAGGCATTGAAGGAGTACACCAAGGACGCAACTACCGTAATCGTTGCCCAGAGGATCAGTACCATCCTTGGTGCAGATCAGATCATTGTACTGGACGACGGACATATGGCAGGTATTGGAACTCATAAGGAACTGATGGCAAATTGTGAGGTATATCAGCAGATTGCAAGATCTCAGTTATCAGAGGAGGAACTGGCATGAGCGAACAGAGAAGAAGAGGTCCTATGGGAGGACATGGACGTATGATGTCCGGCGAAAAGGCGAAAGACTTCAAGGGCTCCATGGCTAAGCTTTTCCGTTATATGGGACGATATAAATTCCGCTTTATACTGATGTTTATTTTTGCAGTAGCGGGAACTGTGTTTAGTATTGTAGGGCCTAAGATTTTAGGTAAGGCGACCACAGAGCTGTTTAACGGCCTGGTTGCCAAGGTAAACGGAACCGGTGAAATTGACTTCGGAAAGATCGGGATGATCCTGTTATGGACACTTGGATTATATGTGTTAAGTGCATGCTTTTCCTTTGTACAGGGATTTGTAATGTCAGGGATCTCCAATGATGTTACCTATAATCTGAGAAAAGATATTTCAAAGAAAATCAACAGACTGCCTCTGAATTATTATGAGAGCAGAACAAACGGAGAGATCCTCTCCCGTATCACCAATGATGTGGACACTCTGCAGATGAGTCTGAACCAGAGTCTGACGCAGCTGATCACATCAGTGACAACTCTGATCGGTGTATTTATTATGATGCTTTCCATTAACGTGTGGATGACTTTGGCAGCACTTCTGATCCTGCCGGTTTCCATGTTCATCATCCAGACTGTCATGAAGCATTCCCAGAAATACTTCCAGGATCAGCAGAGCTATCTGGGTAAAGTAAACGGTCAGATCGAAGAGAACTTCGGCGGTCATAATGTAGTCCGGGTTTTTAACAAAGAGAATGATGTAGTAGAAGAATTTGAAAAAGACAATCAGAAGCTTTATGAATCTGCATGGAAATCTCAGTTCTTCTCAGGAATGATGATGCCCATCATGCAGTTTGTAGGTAACCTTGGATATGTAATGGTAGCTCTCTTAGGCGGCGTGTTTGTAATCAAAAAAAGTATTGAAGTCGGTGATATCCAGTCCTTCTTCCAGTACATCCGTAACTTTACACAGCCAATCCAGCAGATCGCACAGGTCACCAACCTGTTACAGTCCTCTGCTGCAGCTTCCGAACGAGTATTTGAATTCCTGGAGGAGCCGGAAGAGAGTCAGAATGAGAAGAACCCTGTAGATGTTAATACACTTACAGGAGATGTACAGTTTGAACATGTAAAATTCGGTTACAATCCGGATAAGATCATTATCAATGACTTCTCAGCAGATGTGAAGGATGGCCAGAAGATTGCCATTGTAGGTCCCACAGGTGCAGGAAAGACAACTATGGTGAAACTGCTTATGAGATTCTATGATCTCAATGGCGGAAGTATTAAGGTAGACGGTTACGACATCAAAGACTTTAACAGAAGCAGTCTGAGAGAGATGTTTGGAATGGTGCTCCAGGATACCTGGCTGTTCTCAGGAACCATTATGGAAAATATCCGTTACGGACGTCTGGATGCTACAGATGAAGAGGTGATCGCAGCAGCAAAGGCAGCTCATGTGCACAACTTTATCATGCAGCAGCCGGGCGGCTATGACATGGTTCTGGATGAAGAAACCAGCAATATTTCACAGGGACAGAAACAGCTTCTCACTATTGCCAGGGCAATCCTTGCCAATAATAAGATCCTGATCCTGGATGAGGCAACCTCATCTGTAGATACCAGAACCGAAGTGCGTATCCAGAAAGCCATGGACAATCTGATGAAGGGCAGAACCAGCTTTGTGATCGCACACAGACTTTCTACCATCAAGGATGCAGACCTGATCCTGGTTATGAAAGACGGTGACATTATCGAGCAGGGTAATCATGAAGAGCTTCTGGCTAAGAAAGGCTTCTATGCAGACCTGTATAACAGCCAGTTTGAGAATAAGGCAACTGCTTAAAATATAAAGTTACAATCCCTCAGGGGTATTTGTGAAAGAGAATATATCCGGTGGATATAGGATCTCACAGATACCGGCTGAGGGATTTTAGTCTTTTCTGTCAGAGGGTAATATGTTATAATTAAAAACTAACTTACGAAAAATGATAAATTTTATCATAGAAACAGAAGAAAATGATAACAATAATAAGGAGTATTGTAACTGTGAAATTGCTGAACAGTTGCAAATATCAGAGGATATCAACAATATGACAGATAAGAAAAACGGCAGAGAATATCTGGGCTATGTGCTGGAAAAATTAAAAGAACGTATCACAGAGATCAGTCTTTCTCTGGTGGAAGGCCAGAAAGAGATTGAGGGAATGCATGAGTATTACTGGGAAAATTATACAGAGATGGACCAGTATGGTTATGAGAATTATGATAATCAGCAGGCATTGTTCCGCCAGATTTCCGCAAATGAAGAGCAGCTGATTCTGAAACAGAGATTTCGCAGAATGGCAGATTCTCCATTTTTCGGAAGAGTGGATTTCATTTACGAAGGAGAGGACGAACCGGAGATCTTTTATATTGGAATTGGAAATTTTGCAGAGAAAGCAGGGCATATTCCATTAGTATACGACTGGCGTGCTCCGGTAAGCGGGCTGTTTTATGACTATGACAAAGGGCCTGCTTCCTATGAGGCTCCCATGGGTGAAATCCATGGCGAGGTTGCTTCCAAGTGGCAGTACAAGATCCGCAATGGAAAAATGATCTATGAATTTGAAAGTGATGTAAAAATTGATGATGAGATCCTGAAAGCAGAACTGGGAAGTAATGGAGAAGTCCAGCTTAAGAACATCATCCGTACCATTCAGAAAGAGCAGAATGCCATCATTCGAAATACCAAAGACAGGATCATGGTAATCCAGGGTGCGGCAGGAAGCGGGAAAACTTCCGTTGCACTTCACAGGATTGCCTATCTTCTCTATCATGACAGACAGAATCTGAAGTCTTCCAATATTCTGATCCTGTCACCAAATGGAGTGTTTTCCGATTATATCTCCCACATCCTTCCCGAACTGGGAGAAGAGAATATTAAGGAAATGAGCTTTGATCTTTTTGCTTATAAGCAGCTTCGGAATACAGTTTCTGACTGCGAAGACCGCTATGATGAGATTGAACGCAGAATCCGTTTTCCGCAGAAAGCTTCTTTGGTAGAGGAAAAGCAGTCCATGGAATTTATAAATCTTATGGAACGCTATCTGGTGGAACTGGAAGACCGGCTGATGAATTTCCGGGATGTGGAATACAATGGCTTTGTGAAGACAGAGTCTGAGATCATTGAATTATTTTATTTCAAATTTCAGGATTTTCCACTGCTCTCAAGGATGGATGCAGTTGCAGATTATTTCATTGACGAGGTGGAAACTCTGCGGGACCGTGATCTGGCAGATGATGAGAAAGACCTGATCCGTGAGAAATTCATGAAGCTGTATGTGACCGGAGATCTTTATGTGATCTACAGTCAGTTCCTGAAAGAGAACGGATACAAAGGACTTCCGCGTGTTTCTTATGAGAAAAGAAAGCTGAAATATGAGGATGTTTATCCTGTTCTTTATCTGAAATATCGTTTGCAGAGCCAGCAGGGAAGAAGCAATATCAAGCATCTGGTGGTAGATGAGATGCAGGATTACTCAAGGCTTCAGTATGAAATCATTCAGAGGATTTTCTCCTGCAGAATGACGATCCTGGGTGACCAGGCACAGACTATGGATGATAAACAGCAGGATGTGCTGAAATTTCTGCCGAAGATTTTCGGGAGGGATATCCACAAGATCATTATGAATAAGAGTTACCGTAACACCATAGAGATTGCGTCTTATGCAAATCAGCTTGCGGGTATTGAAGATATGGAACTCTTTGAACGTCATGGTGCTCCGGTGGAGGAGAAAATATTTGCAGATATGAGCCATGCTGCGGAAGAGATTGCAGAAACTCTGAAACTCGGCGAAGAAGAATATGAAACAGCAGCGGCTGTCCTGCGTACAGAGAAAGAAGCAGAACATATGTGGCTTCTTCTGAAGGAAATTCTGGGAGAAAAAGGATTTGATGTAAAAGAACGCCTGTCTTATCTGGACAGAAACAGCACAAGCTTTAAGAAAGGTCTTACAGTTACGACATTCTATCTGGCAAAAGGCCTGGAATTTGATCAGGTATTTGCAGTATTTCCGCAGAAAGACCAGACACCGCTTGTGCGTCAGGCGAGATATATCGCTGCAACAAGAGCCCTTCATGAACTGCATATGTATGAAGTGGAAAAATAAAAAGTAATCGTTACTGTTCACTCCGTTCACAGTAACGTAGCCAAAATTCATTCCAGATTGCCTGCGGCAATGGAATTTTGGCTTGTATGTCTCGGGATTTTGGCATATTCATGCCAAAACACCTCGCGGGATAGTGGTGTGTGAACAGTAACAAGTAATCTCTCAGTTACAGAGAAAAAAAGATAAATGGTATGATGAAGCAGAAAAATGGCGTTATGACAGACTATGCAAATCGCAGAAGGCTGAGAAATCGACATTGACATCTATGTAATGAAACTGTAAAATATATAATGTTAGTAGCAAAATACCTTTTGTCCCTGACACCATATTTTATAAAGTACGGAACAGTTATAATAATGTCAGAGAGAGGCTTCCTCTCCTGACCTGATATCAAATATTACCTGAAGACTATATACCTATTCTAAGGAGGATATTATGAAAAATAAAAGAGTACTAATGTTATTGGCCTTAACAGCTGTATTATCTGTTTCCATGACTGCATGTAACTTTGGAGGCGGCAGTGACGAGGATTCAAGTGTGGTACAGGTAACTCCTACACCGGAGCCAACCAAAGCAGCGAAAGCAACTCCTACCCCTGCACCGGCCAATGCCCAGAATACTACCTATACATCTAAGAACAAAACAGTATCCATTAAACTTCCGGATGCGACATGGGCGAATAAATCAGATTCTGACGATATGTTAAGCTTCGAGTCACCGAAACAGGGCAAACTCCTGATCTTGCATGGTTCTGGTGAGGAGGATATGTCTGTGGCGATCATTCCAAGTTCACAGGATACAGCCTCTGCACTTGTAAAGGCAGATAATCTTGTAGAAGGTACAGATTTTGAGATCCAGGATTATAAATCAGAGGAAGTCAGCGGTGTAAATGTTTACAGCTATACAGTTCATTACCTCACTGATAAGAGTGACTATAAATATGTTGTAAATAAATATTTCACAGATAATACAACAGAATTTTACAGTGTTGCAGGTTCTGTAAAGGATGAGAAAGCACTGGCAGGAATCAAGACTTCTGTTGATTCATTCACTATTTCCGGTGATTCTGTACTGAAAGCAGCAGCAACAGGAAAAACTTCAGGAACTACAGCAGGTACAACTGCAGACGGCACTTCAGGAACTACAGGAACAGCGGCTGCAGGTACAGACGGAACAGCATCCGGCAGTTCATCAGATGGAAGTTCTTCAGCAGGCACAGACGGTTCTTACAGTGATACTTCATCGGGCGGTTCATCAGATTACAGTTCATCAGACTATACTTCTGATGGCAGCAGTGACGGATCTTATGATTATGACGATGGTTCTTCCAATGGATATTATGCAGACGGAACACCTGTAGGAACAGATGATCCGGACTATGATACAGATCAGACAAGAACTATTTACAGAAACTCCGACGGATATCCGCTTGTAATTTATCCGAACGGTGACGGTACATGGTGTGATGATGACGGAAATACCTATGATTTTGCTAATGGCGAGGACGTTTATGATGAGAACGGCGTTGACTATTACTATCATGGAGAACCGGCGTATGTCCGCTATATGCCTAAGAATCAGTAACAGAAAAGTTGAAAAGGACGGCTGCTGTAAAAACAGTCGTCCTTTTTTGCGCTGACAGAGAACAACCTGTTATTTACATAAGAATGGATATTGTGGTAGAATAGCAAAGAAAATATGTGTTGCTGTGAACAGTAAAACAGGTAGATAATGAGGGCTGATGAATGGAATCATATGGAAGATTTGCCAGTGTTTATGATGTTTTCATGGATAATGTAAACTATCGTGAATGGGCAGACTATATTATAGAAACACTGGCTCAGGACGGGATCAGGGATGGTCTGGTTCTGGAGTTGGGATGTGGAACAGGTACTGTGACAGAGATGCTTGCAGATGCCGGATATGATATGATCGGTATCGATAATTCTGAGGAGATGCTTGCAGAGGCTATGGAGAAGCGGGCGGAATCCGGTCATGATATTCTGTATCTTTTGCAGGATATGCAGGATTTTGAGTTATATGGTACGGTTCGTGCTGTGATCAGTGTCTGTGACAGTATGAATTATCTGACGGACGAGGAAGATCTGGAGTATCTTTTTGCACTGGTAAATAATTATCTGGATCCGGGCGGACTGTTCATTTTTGATATGAATACGATCCATAAATACCGGGATGTGATCGGTGATACGACTATTGCTGAGGATAGAGAGGACGGAAGCTTTATCTGGGAGAACAGTTATGACAGGGAAAATGCCCTGAATGTATATGAACTGGCACTTTTTCTTCCAAGAGAAGACGGATTGTATGAGAAGTGTGAGGAGGAACATGTACAGAAAGCATATTCCATAGAAGCAATCAAGGCTATGATTGTGAAAGAAGGAATGGAACTGGTGGCAGTCTGTGATGCATATACTCATAATCCGGGTGATGAGAATTGTGAACGTCTGACTTTTGTTGCAAGAGAGCATGGAAAAAGTGCACAGAACGGATATCATGGAAGGATTCCGGAGAAACCTGAGACACATCGCGCGGATTGATGCGATTATAGCAGGTCTCTTAATTAATGCATTATTTACGGGGATTGCTATTGATTTGACCTAGAGTGTGTCTGAAAAATCATTCCCGCAATCTGCACGCCCCACTTTGCGGGATATTTCACCCGAATTCAGTTGCCGTAGCCCACTACGGCGCCCTCATCCGGGCAAAATATCCCACAAATTGTGACGCACATCTTGCAGAAAGCCTTTTTCAGACACGCTCTAATGTTAAGCCATGGACAAAATGAAAATAATATGAAAGAAATAACAGGAGTAATAAACGAATGAACGATTATATTATCAGAGCAATTGCAGCGAATGATCAGATTCGGGCATTTGCGGCAGTTACTACAGAAACAGTAGAAACAGCGAGACAGGATCACAATACAAGCCCGGTAGCCACAGCAGCACTGGGACGTCTTCTTACAGCAGGTGCCATGATGGGTACCATGATGAAGGGGGATAAGGACATCCTCACACTTCAGATTAAGGCAGGAGGTCCTCTGGAAGGAATTACTGTGACAGCAGATTCCAAAGGTCGTGTAAAGGGATATGTGGGAAATCCTGATGTATGTATCCCGGCAAACAGCAAGGGAAAACTGGATGTTGCAGGTGCTGTCGGTGTAGGATTTATGAACGTGATCAAGGATATGGGACTGAAAGAGCCTTATGTTGGACAGGTTGCGCTTCAGACCAGCGAGATCGCAGAAGATCTTACCTATTATTTTGCTACAAGTGAACAGGTACCGTCAGCAGTTGGTCTTGGAGTTCTTATGAATAAAGACAATACAGTACGTCAGGCTGGCGGATTTATCGTGCAGCTGATGCCGTTTGCGGAAGAAAGCACAATTGCGAAGCTTGAGGAAAATGTGCAGAAAATCACATCTGTCACAAATCTTCTGGAAGAGGGGCATACTCCTGAGAGTCTGCTTGAGAAAGTCCTGGAGGGCTTTGACATGGAGATCAATGAGAAAGTTCCTACGGAATTTTACTGTAACTGCAGCAGAGAAAGAGTGGAGAAAGCCCTGATCAGCATTGGAAGAAAAGAACTCAATGAAATGATCCAGGAAGGTAAGTCCATTGAGATGAACTGCCATTTCTGTAATAAGAATTATGAATTTACAGTGGAAGAACTGAAAGAAATCCTGCGTAAATGTAAATAAGAGACGCCAATGTACTGACAGATAGATCTGCCGGAGCACAGGGAAGAAGAGGGAGAAAATGAAAAACGGTTATATCAAAACAGCAGCCGCAACACCTTATATCACAGTTGCAGACTGCAATGCCAATGGAAATGAGATTATCAGACTGATCCATGAGATGGAGAAAGAACATGTGAAGGTTATGACTTTTCCGGAGCTTTGTATCACAGGCTATACCTGTCAGGACCTTTTCCTGCAGAGACGTCTTCTCGACAGCGCCTGGGAAACTTTGCTGAAGATCACAAAGGAAACTGCTGATGTGGATGCCCTTGTTTTTATAGGTGTGCCTTTCAGAAATCATGGAAAATTATATAATGTGGCAGCAGTTTTAAACAGAGGCGAGATCATTGGTCTGGTTCCGAAAACTTATCTTCCAAACTATGGAGAATTTTATGAGCAGCGCCATTTTGCATCAGGTCTTGGCTGTCTGGAATATGTGGATATTGAGGGAAAGAGAGTTCCTTTCGGAACAGATATTCTTTTTATCTGTGAGGAGGAGCCGGAGCTTGTGGCAGCAGCAGAGATCTGTGAGGATTTATGGGTGACACTGCCGCCAAGCGTTCTCCATGCACAGGCAGGAGCGAATCTGATCGTGAATCTGTCAGCCAGCAATGAGATGGTCGGAAAGGACAGCTACCGCAGAGATCTTGTTTCCGGACAGTCTGCACGTCTGGTGTGCGGATATGTATATGCAAATGCAGGAGAAGGTGAGTCCACACAGGATCTGGTCTTTGGCGGCCAGAATATGATCGCAGAGAATGGAGTGATCCTTGCGGAAGGAAAACGTTTCCACAATGGTATTGTATACAGTGAGATTGATGTGCAGAGGCTGAACGATGAGAGAAGAAGACTGACTACTTATCAGCCGGCTGACGACAGTGATCACATTAAAGTGTGCTTCCATCTGAATGTGGAAGAGACAAAGCTGACCAGAAAATATTCGCAGTATCCTTTCGTACCTTCACGAAAAGAAGAAAGGGATATGCGCTGTGATGAAATTCTGAATATCCAGGCAATGGGACTTAAGAAACGTATGGATCATATCCATTGCCATAAGGCAACAGTGGGACTTTCCGGAGGTCTGGATTCCACATTGGCACTGCTTGTGATCGCAAGAGCCTTTGACCTTTCCGGTGCGGACAGAAAGGATATCCACTGTATTACCATGCCATGCTTTGGAACCACAGACAGAACTTATCAGAATGCTTGCAAATTAAGTCAGTGTCTGGGTGCGACTTTAAGTGAGATCAATATCAAAGAAGCAGTAAATATACATTTCAGGGATATTGCTCATGATCCGTCTGTGCATGATGTGACTTATGAGAACAGCCAGGCAAGAGAGAGAACGCAGATCCTGATGGACAGTGCAAATCAGGATGGCTCGATTCTGGTGGGAACAGGAGATCTGTCTGAGCTGGCTCTGGGATGGGCAACCTACAATGGTGACCATATGTCCATGTACGGCGTGAATGCTTCAGTGCCGAAAACTCTGGTGCGTCATCTTGTACGTTATTATGCGGATACCTGCAAAGATGAGAAGCTGACAGAAGTTCTTCTTGATATTCTGGATACACCGGTAAGCCCGGAGCTTCTGCCGCCTAAGGATGGCAAGATCGCACAGAAGACAGAAGATCTGGTGGGACCTTATGAACTTCACGATTTCTATCTGTACTATATGCTTCGTGCAGGATTTGAACCGGAGAAAATTTACAGGCTGGCATGTGAGACTTTTGAAGGAATGTATGATAAGGAGACAATCTTCAAATGGCTGAAAACCTTCTATTGGAGATTTTTTGCACAGCAGTTTAAACGTTCCTGCCTTCCGGATGGCCCGAAGGTGGGAAGCGTTGCGGTTTCACCGAGAGGTGATCTGAGAATGCCAAGTGATGCAAGTGCAGGAGTATGGCTGGAGCAGCTTGAAAATATGGATATTTAGAATCGCATAGCGGAGTGGATGATTTTATCCGCGTGATTTTGCATGGCGAAGCGGAGAACGATCAGTTGTTCTCCGCTTTTTTCAGTGCTGTTTCAATTGCATTCAAAAGAATCATGGAAGTATACTTCTGATCTTCGGAATATTGGATGTTTTCCAGCGACTGGGAGGTATAGATCTGGCTGGCCAGTGATTCCAGAGCCGGTTCCATGAGAGGAAACATGGCTGCGGTGCTTTCACTTAAATTTACCAGACGGATGGAAGTTACCCTGTCAGAGTCAACGGTTACTTCCAGGTCAAAGGTGTTTTCATTCAGGTCGATGGAGGAAGTATAAATTCCCGGTTTGTACAGGCTTTTGGCATCGGCTGAGGCACTTTTTTTCTGACCGGGTCCAAACATGAAAAAAAGTACAATAGCCAGGATGACAGCAAGAAGAAGGAAAATGCCGGTGTATATAACTTCCTTCATATGTAGGACTATGATTTTTGTTTTTGCACTCATGGTACACGCCTCCTGGATGGTTTTGTATATTCTATTACAGAAGTGCTTAAATTATGATATACTGAAACAACGAATGTGAGTAACCGACAGTAAGGAGAGAAGAATGTCATTACAGTTTATTATCGGCAGTTCCGGTGCCGGAAAGTCTTATTTTGCATATGAGAGAGTAATCCGGGAGTCCATGGAACACCCGGAGAGAAATTACTATATTATTGTTCCGGAGCAGTTTACCATGCAGACACAGAAGACGCTGGTGGAAATGCATCCGGGAAAAGGAATCCTGAATATTGACATCCTGAGCTTTGAACGTCTTGCGTACCGTGTATTTGAAGAAACCGGCGGAGATAACAGAAAGCTTCTGGAAGATACGGGAAAAAGCATGGTGCTGCAGAAAATAGTGCAGCAGCACAGAAAGGAACTTGCCTATCTGGGAAGTCAGATGAATAAGCCGGGATATCTGGATGAGGTGAAGTCTCTGGTTTCAGAATTTATGCAGTATGATATCAGAGAAGAGAATCTGGCAGAAATGAAAGAGAAGGCCAAAGATCAGCCATTACTTGAAATGAAGCTTAAGGATATGGGAATCTTTTATCAGTCATTCAGGGAATTCCTGAAGGGGCATTATATGACAGGGGAAGAGGTGATGGATGTCCTGCTTAAACAGCTTCCTTTTTCCGAAAAACTTAAGGGAGCGGAATTTCTCTTTGATGGATTTACCGGATTCACGCCAATTCAGGTCAATGTGCTCAGGGAACTTCTGGTCATTGCTGACCGCATAAGTGTTACTGTGACTATGGACGAACGGGAGGATGCTTTTTCTCAGGGAAAACCTTATCAGCTTTTCTTTATGAGCAAACAGATGATACGGACACTTGCAGGGCTGACCAGAGATCTGGAGGATCCGGTGTATCTGAAACCATCCGGACAGTCCCGGTTTGCACATGCACCTGCCTTACAGTTTCTGGAGAAAAATATCTTCCGCTACAGAAAGGGCGTATATTCCAAAGAGCAGCAGGAGATAAAGATATTTACTGCCCCATCCCCCCTGGAAGAAATGCGTGAGGCTGCCAGAAGGATGTCAGAATTTGTGCGTACCTGCGGATACCGCTATGGTGAGATTGCAGTGATCACAGGAAATCTGGAAGAATATGCAAGACTTGCAGCACAGGTATTTGAGGAGGCAGATATTCCATATTTTATTGACGAGAAGCACTCGGTACTGATGAATCCTTTTGTGGAGTATCTGCGTGCTGCCATAGAGATGGTGGTACAGGGCTTTCCTTATGAGAGTGTTTTCCGTTATCTCAGATGCGGGATGTCAGAAGTTACCAGAGAACAGGCTGATAAACTGGAGAATTACGTGCTGGCGCTGGGAATCCGGGGATATAAGAAATGGTCTGAAAAATGGGTTCGTGTATACAGAGGAATGGAAGCGGAGAAGATACAGGAACTGAATGAGATCAGAGAAATCTTTGCGGAAGAAGTAAGGGAACTTGCACAGGGATTTGGTTCCGGAAAGAAGACAGTGGAAGAATACTGCCGGATTCTCTATGAGTTTATCCAAAAAAGCAATGTCTGGCAGAAACTGAAACGACAGGAGCGAAAGTTTAAAGAGTCAGGCGATAAAGCAATGGAAAAAGAATATAACCAGATTTATGGAATTGTGATGGACCTGCTGGATAAGATGGTTGAGATTCTTGGCGAAGAAACGGTAAACAGACAGGAGTTCCGACAGCTTCTGGAATCAGGACTTTCTCAGGCAAAAGTAGCGCTGATTCCGCCGAGCATAGATCAGGTAATGGTGGGTGATATGGAACGATCCCGCTTAAAGGAGATTAAGGCGTTGTTCTTTGTTGGCGTGAATGAGGGAAATATCCCAAAGAGCACACAGACAGGCGGAATCTTATCAGAGCTTGACAGAGATTTCTTTCAGGAGCAGGGAGTGGAACTGGCACCAGGGCCTAAAGAACTGATGAATATGCAGAGGTTTTATCTGTATCTGAATATGACGAAACCGGGAGAAAAGCTGATCCTCTCCTATAGTGATACAAATGCAAAAGGAGAAGGCATAAGCCCGGCATATCTGATCGGGAGTATACGCAGTCTGTATCCGAAGCTGGAAATTGAGGGCGGAGCCGGGGTCAGACCCCATAAAAATTCTATAAACAATTATTATTATCCGGAAAATCCGGAAGCTGGGATTGATCTGTTTCTGGAGAAGCTGGCACAGGAGACAGAGAAGGAGCATGAGGATATTCTGGAGCAGGCAGATGAGACGGATGCAGTGTTTGGAGAGCTTTACAGCTGGTATCTGCGGAATCCGGAATACAGAAGCAGAGTACAGAAGCTGGTACAGTCGGCTTTTGCCGGAAAACCAAAGGACATTATCAGCCAGAGTGTGGCGAAGGCATTATACGGAGAGGTTTCACCTTACAGTGCTACCAGACTGGAACGTTTTGCAGCCTGTGCATTTGCACATTTCCTTCAGTATGGAATGAAGCTTACCGAGCGTGTGGAATATGAGTTTAAACCTATGGATATGGGAAATGTTATGCATGAAGCACTGGAAAGCTTTGCAGAAGAAGTGCGAAAAAGAGGCATGAAATGGACAGAGCTGACAGAACAGGAACGGAATGAGATTGCGGACTGGTGTCTGGATAATATTGTGGCAGATTATGGAAACACGGTGCTCAAAAGCAGTGCCAGAAATGAATATATGATCGAGAGAACAAGGAGAATCCTCAGAAGGACGGTATGGGCACTTCAGAAACAGTTGGAACAGGGAGAATTTCAGCCGGAAGGCTTTGAGGTAACCTTCGGGGGAGGACGGATTGACAGAGTAGATATTATGGAAGATCAGAATAAGGTGTATGTGAAGGTGATTGATTATAAAACCGGAAATACATCCTTTGACCTGGTTTATCTGTATCATGGCCTGCAGTTACAGCTGATGATCTATCTGGATGGTGCTCTGCGTGTAGAGCAGAAGAAGTATCCGGATAAGGAGATTATTCCTGCGGGAGTTTTCTATTACAATATCAAGGATCCTATGATCCAGGAGAAGATAGATGCGGATGTGGAAGCAGTCAGTGCAGGTCTTATGAAAGAACTGAAGATGAATGGGCTGGTTCAGGCAGATCCGGAGCTTGTGTACAGGATGGACAGCAGCCTTGGCTCCATTCCTGTCGCATTTAATAAGGACGGAAGCTTTCGCAAAAATTCTTCTGTGGCAGACAGAACACAGTTCGCAGTGCTTGGACGGTATGTAAGGACGAAGATTGAGAAGATAAGAAGTTCTATTCTGGAGGGAGATGCAGAGGTTTCTCCCTATGAGCTCGGAAAAAAGAATGCGTGTACTTATTGTCCGTATATGACGGTATGCGGATTTGACCGCAGGCTGTCAGGATATGAATTCCGCAGACTGAAAAACTTTTCTGATGAGGAATTATGGAAAGCATTTGACAGGGAGGCAGAATAAGATGGGCGTACAGTGGACAAAGGAGCAGCAGGAGGTTATACGGCTGCGGGACAGAAATATTCTGGTCAGTGCGGCAGCCGGATCCGGAAAAACGGCAGTACTGGTAGAACGTATCCTGAGTAAGATCACAGATAAAGAACACCCTGTGGATATTGACAGACTGCTGATCATGACATTTACAAGAGCGGCAGCAGGTGAAATGAAAGAGAGGATCTCGGCAGCTATTGAAAAAGCACTCTGTGAGGATTCCGATAATGAGCATCTGCAGAGACAGACAACCCTGCTTCATACTGCACAGATTACAACTATTGATGGTTTCTGTGCCTATATTATCCGGAATTACTTTCATCTGATCGGACTGGATCCGGGATATCGGACGGCAGATGAGGGGGAACTGAAGCTTCTGCGAGGAGATGTTGTGAAAGCACTGCTTGAAGAATATTATGCCAAAAAAGATGAAAAGTTTCAGAAATTCGTGGAATGCTTTGCAACAGGAAAGTCAGATGAAAATCTGGGAAACCTGATACAGAAATTATATGAAATGGCTATGAGCAATCCTTTTCCGCAGGAATGGCTGTCCGGATGTATGGATGATTACAGGATTGATTCCCTGGAAGAGTTAAGAGAGACTGAGTGGATGAGAATGCTCTGGGATGCAGTGAAGGATGAACTGCAGGAAGCGAAGCTTCTGGTGCAGGAGGCTCGAAGAATCTGCTCAGAGCAGGATGGTCCGTATCTGTATGATGAGGCATTGAGCAGTGATCTGCTTCTTATAAGAAGTCTGCAGGAGCTGGCAGAGAAAAGAGATTATAATGGAACTGCAGAAATACTCATGAAACCCTCATTTGCCCGGCTGAGCACAAAGAAGGCTGCGGATGTAGATGAACAGAAGAAGCAGAGAGTGAAAGATATCCGGGATGAGGAAAAGGGGATTCTGAAGGAACTGGGGCAGCGATATTTCCAGAGTACAGAGAAGGAACTTCTGGAAGTGATCAGATATATCAGAGGTCCTATAGAGATGTTAGTTGAACTGACGGTACAGTTTAAAGAACAGTTTGGAGAGGCAAAGAGAGAAAAGAATATTCTGGATTTTACGGATATGGAACATTTTGCCTTGCAGATACTGATGACGAAAGAAGGGGAAGAAATCCATATGTCTCAGGCTGCGAGAGAACTTTCCGCAAAGTATGATGAAGTCCTGGTGGATGAATATCAGGACAGTAACTTAGTGCAGGAGCTTCTGACAACAGCAGTATCCGGGTGGATCAACCAGAAGAAAAATATCTTCATGGTAGGAGATGTAAAGCAGAGTATCTATCGTTTCCGTCTGGCAAGGCCGGAGCTTTTCATGGAAAAATATAAAAGTTATTCCACAGAAGAAGCACAGGAGCAGAGAATTGACCTGCACAAAAATTTCCGGAGCAGGGAACAGGTTCTGGAGAGTGTAAACTTTATTTTCCGACAGATCATGGGGGAAGACCTGGGAGGGATTACCTATGACAAAGATGCGGCCCTTTATCCCGGAGCTTCTTTTCCGGAAGGAGAGTCAGAGGAATTTGTAAAGACAGAGGTTCTTCTGATAGAGAAAGACGGAGAAGAACTGTCTGATGTACAGGACTATGAAGACGCAGGTGCATCGGGAAACCGCAGGGAAATGGAAAATCAGACAGGGCAGGAACTGGAAGCACTGGCCATTGCACAGAGAATTAAAGAAATTGTGGGAAAAGAACAGATTGTAGATAAAGAGACGAAGGAATACCGGCCTGTGGAATACGGGGATATTGTAATCCTGCTGCGCACTGCCTATGGATGGGCAGAAACCTTCAGGGAAGTGCTGGCATCTCAGGGGATTCCCGTATATTGTACATCAAGAACCGGATATTTCTCTGCAACCGAGATTGTGACTGTATTGAATTATCTGAAGGTGTGTGACAATCCGCTGCAGGATATTCCGCTTATGGGAGTGCTTCGTTCACCGATCGTCGGATGCACTTCACAGGAACTGGCAGAGCTTAGAATACGGTATCCTGATGGTCTGCTCTATGAGAGTGTTTCGGCATATGCAGGAGAAAATGAAATCCCCGAAAAAGAACTGGATCCGGATAAGCTGAAATCTGAATGGTTAAACAGTAATCTGCGAACAGATGAAAAGAACTCTCTGAATATTAAATTAAAAGGATTTCTGAGTCTCCTTGAAAAGGTAAGAAATATGGCTGCATATACGCCGGTTCACGAATTGATCCTTTATGTGCTGAAAGAAACCGGGTATGGAGATTATGCAAGGGCACTTCCGGGAGGGGAGCAGCGTTTTGCAAATCTTACCATGCTTGTGGAGAAAGCTATGGACTATGAGAAGACAAGCTACAGGGGTCTGTTTAACTTTGTTCGTTATATCGAACAGCTACAGGCATATCAGGTAGACTATGGAGAAGTCAATCTGACAGGAGCGGGCAATACCGCAGTGGAGATCATGACGATCCACAAGAGTAAGGGACTTGAATTTCCGGTAGTATTTGTGGCCGGTATGGGAAAACAGTTTAATTTTCAGGATATGAATGCAGGTCTTTTGCTTCATCCGGAACTGGGAATAGGGGCTGATGCTATCATACCGGAGAAACGGGTGATTGCATCTTCGCTGAATAAGCAGGTGATCAGAAGACAGCTTCTGAAGGAGAGTCTGGGAGAGGAACTGAGGGTACTTTACGTTGCCATGACAAGAGCAAAAGAGAAACTGATCCTTACAGGAACAGTCGGAAAGCTGGAAAAGCAGATGCTGTCGCTGTCGCGTTTTCTGGATGAGGAAGAAGAACTGCTCCCACTGGGAACCAGAATGAAAGCAAAGAATTACTGGGCTTTTGTACTGCCTGCACTGGTGCGGCATCGGGCCATGAGTGAACTTCTGTGGGAATATGGAATCCTCATGAAGAAACAGCCGGGGATTTACGATGATATCTCTGAGTTTGTGATAAAAAAGATTACTGTCCGTCAGATGACAGAAAAGGCAGTTCTCATCCAGGCAGGAAACCAGATGCAGGAGGAATATCTGAAGAACTGGGATGAAAATAAAGTGTATGATGAGGCTGTGAAGGAAGAGATAGAGAAGAGATTTTCCTTTGTATATCCGTATAAATATCTGGAAGATATTCCGGTTAAAGTCAGTGTTTCGGATCTGAAAAAGAGAAGCTGGCATGATGAAAGTGAACTGGAAGAGAATATCAGTGTGTCTGCCGAAGAGCAGGAGGAAGAACAGGAAGCGCCGGTTCCCGCATTTATGGCAGAGAAGCAGGAAGAGTATAAGGGGGCTGCCAGAGGTACTGCTTACCACAGAGTAATGGAATGTCTGGATTATGCAGAAACAGATACAGAGGAACAGCTTCGGGCTCAGTTAAAGAGACTTCTGGAGAGCCAGAAAATGACAGAGCAGGAAGCGGAATGTATTCGGATCCGGGATATCAGGAGGTTTGTGGAGTCCAGACTGGGGCAGAGAATGAAGAAGGCTGCCATGAAAAAACATCTTTACAGAGAACAGCCTTTTGTGATCCAGAGAAATGCTTCTATGCTCGATGATGGTTGGAAGAACGAAACAGTGCTGGTGCAGGGAATTATCGATGCCTATTTTATGGAAGAGGAAGAGATTGTTCTTGTGGACTATAAAACGGATAGAGTGAGGAGAGGGCAGGAACAGAAGCTGATCGATCTGTATCATGTGCAGCTTGAGGATTATGCCCGGGCATTGGAGCGGATGACAGGGAAAAAAGTGAAGGAGAAGATCATTTATTCGTTTACATTGCAGAAAGAGATATTGCTGTAAGCGGAATAAAAATTTATTATTGTGAATTCAAATATCCGGCAGGGATAAGCGCGTGTTATACGCGCCACCCTGCCGGATATTTGTTTTTCAGGATCTGGTTGACCAGTTTACCGAAGCCAATGGGATATCCATCTGCACAGAGGAGATGCCAGCCTTTTTTGTGAGCTGCTTCGTCGGGTTCGATATTTAAGGTTTCGCCCTTTAAATATCTGGTGATCCTTTCGTCAGAAGCGGAGAGAGAGATGACTGCTTCTGCTTCATCTTTGCGGATTGCCAGTGCAAGTGGCTGAGACGGCTCGAAGCGGTTTTTCTTCAGGTCACCGAGATAGAGACCGTTTCTTAAGAAGGTGATGCCACGGAAGTTGTGGGCAACCGGGGGAAGATAGTAGGCTTTATCACCGCGGATTTCCACACGTTCCCAGTCAAACGGCTGGCCGCAGAGGATTTTCAGACCGATTTCGTTCAGAAATTCCTCAATCAGTGGAAATGCGTTTTTGTCCGGTTTTGTGTGAGGACGGGAGCTTTCCTTGATTGCCTGTCCTTTTTTACGGAAGAGCGCAAGGAAGTGTCCCTCTCCGTTCATTTTGTGTGGGAAAATCCGGATGCATTTGATAAGTTCAGGATTTCCGTTTCCCCATTCAGGAACTCCATGGGAGAAGCCTTCATAATCTTCCATTTCTGCCAGTTCCATGTCAGGACGGTTTTCCAGAAGCCAGGAAACAGTTTGTTCGTCTTCTGCAGGCGCGAATGTGCATGTAGAGTAAAGCATCAGTCCGCCGGGACGGAGCATATCGGCTGCCTGGAGGATAAGCTCTTTCTGGATTTCGGAAAGCTCCATGGATTTTTCGGGAGTCCAGTCTTTGGCAAGGGCTTCTTCCTTACGGAACATTCCTTCTCCGGAGCATGGAGCATCCAGGATGATCTTGTCGAAGAATTCGGGGAATGCTTTGGTTAACTTTGCAGGTGTTTCGTTTGCTACGAAGACATTTGGGATGCCGAAGAGTTCCAGGTTGCGAAGGAGGGCTCTGGCGCGGGAAGTGCTGATATCGTTTGCTACCAGAAGTCCCTGTCCCTGAAGTGCTGCGCCTGCTGCAGTTGCCTTGCCGCCCGGGGCTGCGCAGAGGTCCAGGACTCTGTCACCCGGCTCGATGGGGATGCGGGAGGCGGGGGTCATGGCGCTGGGTTCCTGAAGGTAGTAGAGGCCGGCCTGGTAGTATGGGCATCTGGAGGGGCGGATGTCTTCATCGTAGAAGTAGCCGTTTTTGATCCATGGAATCTGGCGGATTGGAAATGGAGACAGGTTTTCGAAGCCTTCGCAGGTGATCTTGGAGGTGTTTATGCGCAGGCCGTAGGTTCGGGGGGCATTGAAGCTGGAGATGAAAGCTGGATATTCGTTGCCGAGCATTTCTTCCATTCGAGAGAGGAATGCGGGGTGAAGTTGTGTTGTATTTTTGTTCATAATTGGGTAAGTTTCCTTTGCTGTAGTTTAGTCGAATGTTTATAGATAGATATCATGGTAATTATAAATGATAATGGATTTTTGCTAAATAGTATTGACAAAATGATATTATACATCATATAATATAGTTAACAAAACAATATTAATGTTCTGTATAGTATATAGCATACGGCAGGATTGCAGAGATAATGATATTTATGCAGGGCATAATTGAAACGAGGGAGTGAGCATATGGTTTTTAATACGGGTGCTGCGCTTCTGGATGCGGTTGTTCTGGCGGTTGTTTCTAAGGAGAAGGAAGGGACTTACGGGTATAAGATCACGCAGGATGTGCGTGGAGTTCTGGATGTTTCGGAGTCTACTTTGTATCCGGTGCTCAGGAGGCTGCAGAAGGATGATTGTCTGGAGGTTTACGATATGGCGTATGCGGGACGTAACCGGCGTTATTATAAGCTGACGGACAGAGGTGCTGCGCAGCTGGAGTTTTATAAAGCTGAATGGAAAATTTATGCATCCAAGATAAGCGGGATGTTTGAGGGAGGAATAGGATGATGGACAGGGCGCGGTTTATGCAGGAGCTGGAGAAGCTGCTTGCTGATATTTCCGAGACAGAGAGGCAGGATGCCCTTGATTTTTATAATAGTTATTTCGATGATGCAGGAGCTGAGAATGAAGCTTCGGTGCTCAGGGAACTTGGAAGTCCAGAGAAGGTTGCAGCGATCATCAAGGCGGATCTGAAAGGTTCGGCAGGAGGCTATGAGTATGGAGAATATACGGAGCATGGCTATGAGGATGCCCGGACTAAAGAGAGAGGACAGATGCCTGAGAAATATGGAGAAGAGTCGGGAACAGGGAAGCGTTTTTTCAGAAAGGGGAATCAGGCGGTGCTGATCCTTGCGGTGATCCTGCTGGTTTTTATTTCTCCTTTTGTTAAGGGGGCTGTTGGTGGGATTCTGACATTTGCAGTTGGAATTTTACTGCTTCCGTTCTGGCTGATCGTTGGATTGGGCATAGGTGCTGTGGTTTTACTGGTTGGCGGAATCGCAGCTGTTGTGGCTGGAGCAGGGCTTTTGGCTGTAATGACCGGAACCGGGATCATGACCATAGGAATTGGATGTCTGATGATTGCTCTGGCAATCCTTATGATATTAGGACTGATCAGCATCGCAGTACGCATTGTGCCGAAATGGTTTCGGAAGATTACTGACTTTTTTAACAGGGTGCTTTACAGAAAGAGAAAGGAGGAGGTTAAATGAAGAAGTTTACAAAAGGAATGTTGATCGCAGCGGGGATTTTTGGTGCTGTGGGAATCGGGCTGACAGCTGCCGGTGGTGTTATGGGAGCCAGTATGTCGGAACTGACAGGGGTGAAAAGCCTGAAAAGGGTGCTTCTGGTGGCAGACGGGGATTATGATTATGATGACAGCGATGATTATGATGACGATGATGATTATGACGACAGTGGTGATTATGATGACAGCGATGACTATGACAGCGATGATTATGATGACAGCGACGACTGTGACGACAGTGAGGATTATGCCCGCGCTGTTGATGAGAATGAGGAAGATAGCACTGTATATCAGTTGAAGTATCAGCCCACAAAGCTGGATATAGAGCTGAAGTACGATGAGCTGATTCTGGAAGAGGGTGACAGTTTCTGTGTCAGAGTTTATGATGACAGTGGGAAGAATGTGACAGTGAAGGAGAGTTCGGATACTCTTAAGGTCAGAAGCACGAAAAAGCTGTCTAAAACCAGAAAGGTGCATATTTCCTATCCGGAAGATGTTAAGC
This sequence comes from Blautia sp. HCP3S3_B11, assembly GCF_052064435.1. Lineage (NCBI taxonomy): Bacteria > Bacillati > Bacillota > Clostridia > Lachnospirales > Lachnospiraceae > Blautia > Blautia sp. HCP3S3_B11. The sequence goes on along the minus strand of NZ_JBQHVP010000004.1, from coordinate 27,594 downwards.
TTCAGGAGCTGGAGATTGAGATGGGTGCAGGTACTGTTTATCTGAACAGAGATATTGAGACAGAGAAGCTGAGTGTGGAGATGGGAGCCGGGGAATTTGAAAGTAAGAATCCGGTGACTGCAAGGGAGGCAGATCTGGAAATCGGAACCGGAAGTATGACATTTGCAGATCTGAGCGCCAGGAAGACAGATGGAGAATGTGGTCTGGGTGAACTGGATCTGACACTGACCGGTACGCAGGAGGATTATAATTATGATCTGGAATGTGGAGTGGGAAATCTGGATGTAGGTTCTGATTCCTACAGTGGACTTGGACGGGAGAAAACCATTTCCAATAAAGGCGCAGACAGGAAACTGGATCTGGAGTGCGGTATGGGAAATATATCAGTAGATTTCTCCGGGAAAGAGCACAGAGATTTGCAGATATCCTGAAGAGCATATACTCTGACGTGCAGAAATAAAAGTGGTATTTAACCGAATCAGGAAGTCATTCGGTGTAGAGTAAGTAACGAAGCGGATGATTTTATCTGCTCGACTAATCTGGGTTTAAGGAGGAAATGGAACATGGGTGACAAACGTTTATACAAATCATCAGAAAACAGTATGCTTTGCGGTGTATGTGGAGGAATCGCAGAATATTTTGATATTGACCCTACGCTGGTGCGTCTGGCATGGGTGATCCTTACCTGCTTTGGCGGTGCGGGAATCTGGGCATATATCATTGCAGCAATTATTATTCCCAAAAGATAACAGAATCTCAGAATCCAATCTGCAATAGACAGAAGTTTAACCGAATCAGGCAGCGAAGCGGATTGCGAATATCCTCTTGAATGAAATACAGTATAAAAATTAAGAAAACAGCCCATACTCCAAAGAAAAGGAGTGTGGGCTGTTTTGGATAAAGAGAAGGAAATAAAAGCTTATCTTGATGGAGAATTATTGCCGGAGGTCAGAATGAAGTATGAAATTGCAGAGGAAATGGGACTGCTGGACAGGGTATTGAGTGATGGATGGAAAAGTCTGTCTGCGAAAGAGACCGGACGGATCGGAGGGCTGATGACGAAACGAAAAAAAGAGAAACTGAAAAAATAAATGAATGATATGGGATAAACATATAACGGAATAAACTTGTTCTCCGGGCGATGATGCTGTAAAATTAGAGCAAGTAGCGAAGTGGATAATTTTATCTGCTATAAATATGGGAGGACAATAAAATGAAGTTAGGTATTCTGGGAGCAGGAGGCATTGCTTCTACTATGGCGAAAACAGTGGCAGGAATGAAAGATGTGGAGGCGTATGCGGTTGCTGCCCGTGATCTGGAACGTGCCCGGGTATTTGCACAGAAATATGAAGTAAAAAAAGCATATGGATCCTATGAGGAAATGCTGGCAGATGATGAGGTTGAACTGGTTTATATCGCAACCCCTCATTCACACCATTATCTGCATGCGAAAATGTGTCTGGAAGCAGGAAAGCATGTGCTTTGTGAAAAGGCATTTACTGTAAATGCAGAGCAGGCACAGAAATTATTTGATCTTGCAAAAGAGAAAAAGCTTCTGATCACAGAAGCAATCTGGACAAGATATATGCCGTCCAGAAAGATGATCAACGATATTATTGAAAGCGGTGTGATCGGAGAAGTTATGGCAGTTACCGCGAATCTCAGCTATACAGTAAGTCATGTGGAACGTATCCGTAAACCGGAGCTTGCGGGAGGTGCTCTTCTGGATGTAGGCGTATATCCGATCAATTTTGCCGCTATGGTGCTTGGCGATAAGGTAAAGGATGTAAAGGCTACCGCAATCTTTCAGAATGGAGTGGATATTCTGGACAGCATTGCCATGGTGTTTGAGGGAGACCGCATGGCAACCCTTCAGTGTGGAGCAAGAGAAATCTCAGACAGAATGGGAAGTATTTTCGGAACCAGAGGATATATGCAGGTGCAGAATATCAATAATCCGGAAAAGATTACAGTGTTTGATACCGACCATAAAGAAGTGGCTTCTTATGTTGTGCCGGAACAGATCTCAGGATATGAATATGAGGTAGAATCCTGCATGAAAGCAATCCAGGAAGGAAAAATGGAGTGTCCGGAAATGCCTCATGCAGAGACAATAAGGATTATGAAAATCTTGGACGATATCCGTAAATCCTGGAATTATGAGATTCCGTGGATTGAGTGATTTTGTGTTGCCGAGAACGGAGCGGACGGTAACGATTTTGCATTTGTTTATGAATATTTTATTTTGAATTATAAGTATAATGTGTTACAATAAATATAACCATTAAGACTACCAGGCAGGTCAGAATTTGACCTGCCTGTAAATGAATACGGAAATAAATCGGGGTCAAAAGAATCGTTAATAATTGTAACAAAATAAAATTACCGGTGTAGCAAAAATAAAATTACAGGGGAAATGCGGATGAGTGAGATGACAGATGCATATGTAAAACTGGATAAGGTTTCCAAGATATATGGAACCAAAGAAGTAAAGATCGTTGCAGTGGATGAGATCAGCTTTGAGATTGCCAAGGGAGAGTTTGTAGTGATCGTTGGTCCCAGCGGTGCGGGCAAGACGACAGTGCTGAATATTCTTGGGGGTATGGATCAGGCTACCAGCGGAGAAGTTCTGGTGGATGGAAGGAATATTGCCAGATATAACAGCAGGCAGCTTACCGGTTATCGGAGAAATGATATTGGATTTGTATTCCAGTTCTATAATCTGGTGCCTAATCTTACAGCGCTGGAGAACGTAGAACTGGCATTGCAGATCTGTAAAAATCCGTTGGATGCCAGGGAGGTTCTGGAGGAAGTGGGACTGAAGGACAGACTGACCAATTTCCCGGCACAGCTTTCCGGTGGTGAACAGCAGAGAGTTTCCATTGCCAGGGCGCTGGCGAAGAATCCCAAGCTGTTATTGTGTGATGAGCCTACAGGTGCACTGGACTACCAGACTGGTAAGGCAATCCTGAAGCTTTTGCAGGATATGTGCAGGGAACGTGGAATGACGGTAATTGTCATTACCCATAACTCGGCGCTGACACCTATGGCAGACCGTGTGATCAAGATTAAGAACGGTAAGGTTTCCAGGATGACGATGAATGACCATCCTACACCGATTGAGGAGATAGAATGGTAGGTAGGTGATGAATATGAAAGCAATGCATAAAGATTTCTGGATGGAGATACGCAAAAGTAAGGCCAGATTTATTTCTATATTTATGATCGTTGCCCTGGGAGTTGCATTCTTTTCCGGGATACAGGCTTCGTCGCCAGATATGCGCTTCTCAGGCGATGCTTATTATGATGAAACCAATCTTATGGATATCAAAGTAGTGGGAACTCTGGGACTGACGGAGGATGATGTGTCTGCCATCAGGCAAGTGGACGGAGTAGAGAATGCAGAAGGTGCTTATGGAACAGATGTAATGTGTGGAGAAGGCGAGAAGCAGAAGGTACTCCATGTGGAAGCTGTGAATCAAACCATGAACCGGATCTCAGTGACAGAGGGAAAAGTACCGGAAAAAAGCGGAGAGATTTTCCTTGATTGCATTTTTGCTGAGAGCAATGGATATCAGGTGGGAGATCAGATTACCCTGAAACAGGATGGAGACAGCGAACTGCTGAAAAAGACAGATTACACAGTTGTGGGTTTAGGCAAAAGTCCTCTCTACATATCCTATAATCGCGGAAATTCCACTCTGGGTTCCGGTGAGGTTAATGGATTTGCCTATGTGCTTCCTGAGGATTTTGATCAGGAGGTTTATACACAGATCTATGTGCAGGCTCATGGGGCACAGAATCTGATCAGTTATACAGATGCTTATGATTCCCTGATAGAGAGAGCGCAGGAGCAAGTGGAGGGGATTGAGGCAGAACGGTGTCAGGTCAGATATGATGAGATTGTAGAGGAAGCTAATGACAAGCTTGCAGATGCCAGAAAGGAACTGGAAGACGGAAAGAAGGAAGCTGATGAGAAGCTTGCGGATGCCAGACAGGAACTGGAGGACGGCGAAAAGAAGTTAAAAGACGGAAAGAAAGAATATAAGGATGGCAAGAAAAAGCTTGCAGATGCCAGAAAGGAGCTGGAGGACGGAAAAGCCCAGCTTGCAGACGCAAAGAAGGAATTAGAGGATGGCAGATCCCAGCTTGCCAGTGCGAAAGAGCAGCTTGCCAGCGGCAGAGCGCAGATCGCATCTGCAAAGGAACAGTTGAATGCCGGATGGGCAGAGGTTTCCGAGAACCAGGCAAAGCTTGATGAGGGCAAGGCACAGCTGCAGGATGGAAAAAATCAGTTAAGTGCCGGTGAGAAGCAGATTGCAGATGTAAAGGCGCAGCTTACCCAGAGCCAGCAGGAGCTTGACAATGGCAAGGCACAGATCCAGTCCGGCAGAGAGCAGATCGCAGCAACCAGACAGGACTTAAATGCCAAAAAGGAAAGCTGTAATCAGGGACTTGCGCAGATTGAGCAGCAGGAGGCACAGCTTTCCGAAGGAGAGACCCAGTTAGAGAGTGCCAGAAGTCAGCTTGCAGCATTGCAGGCACAGTATGAGCAGGCACAAGCTTCAGGCACATATTCCGAGGAAGACCTGGCAGCTCTGGCAGCACAGGTTTCCACTTATCAGGAGCAGGTGGACAGTCAGGCAGCCCAGCTGGAAGCAGCCAGAAACCAGATCGCAGCAGCAAGAAGTGAACTGGAGAGTGGTTTAAGCCAGGTGGAGAGCGGACTTGCCCAGCTTGATACAAAGGAAGCGGAATTAAACCAGCAGGAGGCCGCACTTCCCGATGCACAGGCAAAGATTGATGCAGGCTGGAAAGAGGTGAAGGCCCAGGAGAAGAAACTGGAACCAGCCAGAAAAGAGATTCAGGAAAAAGAAGCCCAGCTTGAGTCAGCACAGGAACAGATTGATGCTGCAAAAGCAAAATTAAATTCCAGCCAGGCTCAGTTAGAGGAGAAAGAGGCAGAGCTTGCTTCAGGAGAAGCGCAGATCCAGGAGAATGAAGGGAAGCTTGCTTCCGGCGAGAAAGAGATTGCCGACAATGAACAGAAGCTGAAGGATGGCGAGAAGGAAATCTCAGAGAATGAGCAGAAGCTGAAGGATTCCAGAAAGGACATCAAGAAAGCAGAGAAGGATCTGGAAGAAGGTAAAAAGGAATACGAAGACGGCAAGAAGGATGCAGAGAAAGAGATCGCAGATGGTGAGAAGAAGATTCAGGATGCTCAGGATGAGATCGATGATATCAGTATGCCGGAATGGATGGTAACGGACCGCAATGATCTTCCGGAATATTCAGATTATGGGGATAATGCAGACAGAATGAGAAGTATCGGACAGGTTTTCCCTGTTATCTTTTTCCTGGTGGCTGCACTGGTAAGTCTGACTACCATGACACGAATGGTGGAGGAACAGAGAACCCAGATCGGTACAATGAAGGCGCTGGGATACGGAAAGTATGCGATTGCCTCCAAATATCTGCTGTATGCCTTTCTTGCCACAGTGGGAGGCAGTATTCTGGGAATTCTGATCGGAGAGAAGATCCTGCCTTTGGTTATTATTAACGGGTATGGCATTATGTACAAGGGAATGATGAACAATATCCAGATCCGTTATGAATTTAAATTTGCAATGATAGCGGCAGGTGCGGCAACTGTGTGTACCGTCGGAGCCACCATTTTCTCCTGCTACAGGGCACTGGCGGAAACCCCGGCATCATTGATGCGTCCGCCTGCTCCCAAAGAGGGTAAGAGAATCCTGTTGGAACGGATCCCGCTTTTCTGGAAGCATCTGAATTTTACATGGAAATCTACTCTGAGAAACCTTTTCCGATATAAAAAACGTTTCTTTATGACGATTTTCGGTATTTCAGGAAGTATGGCGCTGATGCTGGTAGGCTTTGGACTCAGGGATTCCATTATGGATATTGCCAGACGGCAGTATCAGGAGCTTCAGCATTACACCGGAACGATCATTGATGATGAGGATGCCACAGATAAGGAGAGACAGGAGCTGGATGAGTTTCTGAAGAATGACAGCCAGATCGAGAGATATACCCATGTCCAGTTTACCAAAATGAGTGTTCCCAGAAATAAATCCAATATCAGCGTATATGTGTATGTGCCTGAGAATCTTGAGACCTTTAATAAGGATGTAACTCTTCAGGACAGAAAGACAAAAGAGAAATATAAGCTGACGGATGCAGGTACAGTGATCAGTGAGAAGACGGCAACTCTGACAGGACTGAAAGTCGGGGATACCATGACTATCACAAAGGATGGAAAAAATTATGAGACAAAGATCGCAGCAGTGACAGAGAATTACATGGGACATTATATTTATATGACAGGAAATGTCTATGAACAGACCTTCGGGGAGAAGCCGAACTATTCTGCAACTGTATTCACGGTAAAAGAGGAGTACAAAGAATCAGAATCTGAGGTGGGAAATGAGATCTTGAAGCATCCGGCTGCGTTAAGCATCAGCTATACCAGCAGTCTGGAGGCTCAGCTTCACAGAATGCTGGGGGCATTGGATACGGTGATCATAGTGCTGATCATTTCTGCGGGAATGCTTGCTTTTGTGGTTCTGTACAATCTGAACAATGTCAACATTACGGAGCGCCAGAGAGAACTGGCAACTCTGAAGGTACTGGGATTCTATGATACTGAGGTTTCTGCTTATGTATACAGGGAGAATGTTATCCTTACTTTCATAGGAGTGCTGGCAGGTGCTGTATTCGGAATCTTTTTGCACAGGTATATTATCCGTACTGTGGAAGTGGATGCGGTTATGTTTGGAAGAAATATTAATCCTGTCAGTTTCCTGTACTGCGGACTGCTGACAATTGGATTCTCCATGATCGTAAATCTGTTTATGCATCAGAAATTAAAGAAGATTGACATGGTAGAATCCCTGAAAAGTGTGGAATAAACGGCAGGTGAAACATCTGCAGATGTAAGCTGGAGCCTTGGAATGTACATGTCCGGTTTCTTCCCATGTATGATGTTTGGTATTCCTGGTGCAGCTCTGGCAATGATCCAGTGTGCAAAGGACAATAAGAAAAAAGTTGCTATTGGTCTGGTAGCTTCCGCAGCACTTTGTGCATTTATCTGCGGTGTTACAGAGCCGTTCGAATTTGGTTTCATGTTCCTGGCTCCTGGACTTTATGTTATTTATGCATTATTATATGGTATCTTTACATTTGTCACAGTATTATTGGGATTCCGTGCAGGCTTCTCATTCTCAGCAGGTGCAACAGACCTTCTGTTCTCCGCATCTCTGCCTGCAGCACAGAAAACATGGCTGATCATTCCTCTGGGAATCGCAGCATTTATCGTATTCTATGTAGTATTCAGATTTGCAATCCTTAAATTTGATCTGAAGACTCCTGGAAGAGAAGATGATGATATGGACGAAACAACTGTAAAACTTGCAAACGATAACTTTACAGAAGTTGCAAAAATTATCTTAGAAGGTGTTGGCGGAAAAGGAAACGTTGCATCTATCGATAACTGCATTACAAGACTTCGTCTGGAAATCAAAGACTATACAGCTGTTGATGAAAAGAAAATCAAATCAGCCGGTGTTGCCGGTGTGATCAGACCTGGTAAAAATTCTGTTCAGGTTGTAATCGGTACGAAAGTTCAGTTCGTAGCAGATGAGTTTAAAAAGCTCTGTAAATAATATAGCAGATAAAATCCCTTTTTACAAAAAAGACCGCATTCATTGCGGCCTTTTTTCAATGGAAAAATACTCTGTGATTTTATGTTTTTGATCAAATTGATTATTGTATTCCAGAATGTGATGTTTATTCATCAGCTTCTGAAATTTCTCTGGTAAATTGTTCTGGGAATACCAGGTACCGTCTGTATTACATACGGCACCGATTCCAATGATCGGAAGCTTGTCTTTCGTCCTGTTCCACTGTTTCTGATTTCCAGTATGGCTATTTTATATTATTTTGCTTTAATTTTCAATACCTTTGAATAAGAACTGTATGCTTTGACATAGCTGTTGGTATCCTTTACATAACTGCGGATACGGAAGTAGTAGGTTTTACCCTTTTTCAGGGATTTCAGGGTATAGCTTCCATTGGAATCTCCGGATAACTTCAGGCGTTTATAGGCACCCTTGGCACTGGTTTTGTACTCGATCACATATCTGGAATATCCATTTTTGTAGTTGGTAGGATAACCGGTCCATTTTAACTGGATTCTGCCTTTGGATAAAGCAGTAGCCTTCAGACCGGTTACCTTTACAGAAGTTGCCACCGTGCAGGCGATTTGGTCTTTTCCACCGGAAAGCATACAAAAAGCACAAATACAGGAAAAAAGTATTGTTAAACATTGACAGAACAACAAAAAGGTTGTATCATACAGAGAGACATTAGTCCTCATTACAAGGACAGGGGATAAATATATGAAAAATGGCGAAAAAAAGATACTGTCGGAGAAGGTTGCAGATATGCTGCGGGCAAAAATCATAAACGGCGAGCTGCAGGCAGACAGCAGGATTATTGAGAGTGATGTTGCAAAATGTATGGAGGTCAGCAGGGGACCGGTGCGGGAGGCATTGAAAATTCTGGAATTTGAAGGTCTGGTGACCTACGAATCCAATAAGGGTTGCCGCGTGACGAATCTGTCTATGGAGGATGCCTATGAGGTATTCTTTCTGCGGGGCAATCTGGAAATCATGGCTCTTCGCCAGGCGGGGGGAAGGCTGCCGGATACCAGCCTTTTAACCATGAGAAGCTATCTGGAGGGGATGGAGCGCGCCCAGAAGGATAAGAATCTTCTGCAGATGGTGCAGATGGATGAGCTGTTTCACAGAGAAATCGTCAGCGCGGGGAATATGAAGCGTCTGGTACGGATGTGGGAGAGCTTAAGCCCGTTAAACGGCGCCATGTTTTTGAAGGTCAATGATACCTTTGAGTTGCGTGAGGGAGAGACTGCGGAGGAAATCTTCGGCAATTACCGGCGCGGGGATAATTATGAGGCTCATAAGCTTCTGCTGGAGAAGCTCAGCGGCATTGATTTGGAGAGCGCAGTGCTGTGCCTGAGAAATCACTATGTACAGACCGGAGAGCGGATATATAAAATCGAATCGAGAAGGAGACTTCTGAAGAAGACACTTTAAAAAAAAGGACACGGTCACTTAAAAAAAGCGGCGGTGTCCTTTTTAAGTTAAATGCGGAAGATCAATATCCTGCGGTGTTAAAAGTCCTTAAGCACCCGGCAGATATATGCCATGTCCTCGGCGGTATATCTCTGGTCGCAGGGGATGGAGATCACATGGTCATAAATATAGGCACAGTCCGTATGTCCTTCCAGATTGATATAGGGACCCACCGGCCAGTAGGAGGTGGCGTGGATGCCGTTTTGGCTCAGGTATTCCTTAAATTTTCCGCGGTCTGCGGCGTAGAGGGTGAAGTGGCTTGGTACGGTGGCATCGTCCAGGTAAGGGAATACAATGGTGTAGGCATCGGATTTCGGACAGTGCTCCAGCATATAGCGATAGTTCTCCCGGCGCTGCCTTTTGAGAGCGTCAAAATCATAATATTCGATAATGTCCACTGATTCGGAATCGGAGCCGTGGATATCGTAAACCTTACGCAGAAGCAGCTCGGCATCCCAGAGAAGTCTGGAGGCGTCCTCGGATACGGAGGCAGCCACAGTGTCCGGATGACGGAAGGCATCGGTCTTTACCGCCAGGCCCTGACGGCGCATGTTCAGATGGACCTCGTGGGGAGGAAGAATCAACGGAGTGAAGCTGCCGGTTTTCTTGATGGCAAAGCCGCCGCAGGAAACGCCCAGCCACTTGCGCATGCTTCCCACAACGTAGGTGCATCCCTCGTAAATGCCGTCCGCGGAGAAAATAGAGTGGGTGGTGTCCTCGATGATACAGATACCGCGCTCCTCACATTTCTTCAGAAATTCCCGGTCATAGCCGGAAAAGCCGTAATAACCGCAGATGGATATCAGATGAATCTTATCCAGCACCGATTCATCGAAAACCGGTATCATATCTTTGGTGAAATCATAGAAAATAAGCTCATAGCCTGCCTTGACGAAGGGGTCAATGACAGTTTCGCAGGTATAAAGGGGGACATACGCTACCGGATGGGGCTGTTGTTTTTTGAAATCCTCCAGTGCCAGATAGTTGGCACAGCGTCCGGACATCAGAAAACGCAGATCGCCTTCCGGCGGACAGAGCCCATCAAGATAGTGATTTTTGTTGTCTGGTTCTTCAATGTAAGGAAAATATCCGCCAATTTCTCTCATAAATGCCTCCTGTGCAATTTGTTCAAAATGTGTATTTCTAGTAATCACATTATAGCACAAATATGCCAAAGTGTAAACGAGATTGTTGACAATGTAATTAAAATGAAAATAATTACATAAAAGATTGACAAAATTCGGATATGTTACTATAATAAGGTAAAGCAATGGCGCAGATAGGGTGAATGTGCCGTTTTTTTTTTAGGAAAATGTATTCCAGGGCAGGACATATGTGTTTTGCCATTGGAACATTTTCACAAGAATTTACAAGAGGAGGAACAAAAGATGTACAAATATATCTTGAAGAGACTATTGATGATGATCCCAGTGCTTCTGGGTGTTACATTCATCGTATTTTTCATCCTGAATTTGTCACCGGGTGATCCGGCTGCAATGATTCTCGGAGATCAGGCATCTGCGGAAGCCCTGGAGATGAAGAGAGAAGAGCTGGGACTCAATGATCCGCTGGTTGTCCGTTACGGCAGATACGTTGTCAACATGGTACAGGGAGACCTGGGAACATCCTATAAGAATGACTTAAGTGTATGGGATCAGGTTATGGAGCGTTTCCCAAATACGGCAGTACTGGCGGTGGCCGGTATTCTGGTGGCCCTGATAATCGGTATCCCCGCAGGCATCATTTCGGCGAAGAAGCAGTATTCCGTTGTGGATAATGTGTCGATGGTGCTCTCGCTGATCGGTGTTTCCATGCCGAACTTCTGGTTTGGTCTTCTGGTGGTTATTGTCTTTGCTCTGAATCTTGGCTGGCTGCCTTCTCAGGGTATGGGAGAGGGTGGAGTCGAGCTGCTTAAGAGCCTGGTGCTTCCGGCACTGACCCTTGGAACCGGCTGTGCGGCAACCATTACCCGTATGACCCGTTCGTCCATGCTGGAGGTTATTCATCAGGATTACATAGATACGGCGAAAGCAAAAGGTGTATCCGAGCGTACCATCACCTTCCGTCATATGCTCAAAAACGCTCTGATTCCCATCGTTACGGCAGTCGGTCTGCAGTTTGGTACACTGCTTGGCGGCGCCATGCTGACGGAGACCGTATTCTCCTGGCCAGGACTGGGACGACTGATGGTCGATTCCATTAAGTCAAAGGATATTCCGATGGTTCTCGGCTCGGTTGTTTTCATGGCGGTCATGTTCTCCATCGTCAACCTGACGATAGATATCATATACGCCTTCGTAGACCCGAGAATCAAATCACTGTATAAGAAGAAATAAGGAGGAGTATCCAGATGAGTAAAGCAAAAAAAGTCCAGCCATCCTCCCAACAGCGTACTTTATGGCAGGAGACCTGGAGACGTTTTAAGAAAAACAAGCTGGCGGTTGCGGGAATGATTTTCCTGATGGCACTGGTTGTCATTGCCATTGCCACCATTATCATTGATGCGGTGAATCCGTCTATTTATGAGACTTATGTTATTAAGCAGAACCTAAGAGAGCGTCTTGCACCGCCGAGTGCGGCGCATATTTTCGGACAGGATGAGTTCGGAAGAGATATGCTGATGCGTATTCTCTGGGCGATTCGCTCCTCTTTGTTTATGGGAGCTCTATCCATTGCACTCTCCTGTATCGTCGGAGGTCTGCTCGGAGCCATTGCCGGCTATTACGGCGGCAAATTAGATAACGTTATCATGCGTATCATGGACGTTTTTCTGGCAATTCCTTCCATGCTGCTGGCTATCGCCATCGTAGCGGCTTTCGGAACCAGTCTGGTGAACGTGCTGCTGGCCATCGGTATTTCCTATGTGCCGACTTTTGCCAGAACCGTCCGCGCGCCGATTCTCACCGTTAAGGGACAGGAATATATTGAAGCGGCAAAGGCTGTGGGTGCCAGTGATTTCCGTATTATTTTCAAATACATCCTTCCGAACTCCATGGCGCCGATTATAGTACAGGTAACCCTTGGCGTGGCAGGTGCGATTCTTTCCATCGCCGGTCTGTCATTCCTGGGACTTGGTATTCAGCCGCCGACACCGGAGTGGGGCGCGATGCTTTCCGGAGCAAGAAGCTATATCCGAAGCTCCTGGCACATCACCGTTATTCCGGGACTTGCAATTATGCTGACCATCCTTGCACTGAATGTCATGGGTGACGGTCTGCGTGATGCATTAGACCCGAGACTGAAGAATTAATCGGAAAGGTGGAAGAAGACATGTCAGATATTTTATTAGATGTAAAAGACCTGGTCATTCATTATGAGACCGATGACGGTCTGGTACAGGCATTAAACGGTGTCAGCCTGCAGATTCATACAGGCAAGACACTGGGACTGGTGGGAGAGACCGGCGCAGGCAAGACCACCCTTGCAAAGGGTATTATGCAGCTGGTGCCCAATCCTCCGGGAAAAATCAAGGGCGGAGAGGTTTTCTATGACGGAGAGGATCTGCTGAAAAAAAGTGTTCAGGAGATGCGCGAGGTCAGAGGAAAACAGATTTCCATGATTTTCCAGGATCCAATGACATCCCTGAATCCGGTTATGACCGTTCGAGACCAGATTATGGAGGTTATTTTGCAGCATAATAAGCTTTCCAAGGAAGAGGCTGTCAAAAAAGCGGATGAGATGCTGGAGCTGGTCGGTATCCCCGCAGCCCGCGGCAGAGAATATCCCCATCAGTTTTCCGGCGGTATGAAGCAGCGTGTAATCATCGCCATTGCTCTTGCATGCCAGCCGAAGCTTCTGATTGCCGATGAGCCGACCACAGCGCTGGATGTTACCATTCAGGCACAGGTACTGGATCTGATTCAGAATCTGAAAAAGAGAGATAATACCTCTATGTTGCTGATTACCCATGACCTGGGTGTTGTGGCACAGACCTGTGATTATGTGGCGATTATGTATGCCGGGGAAATCGTGGAATACGGTACACTCCGCGAGGTTTACAAGGATATCCGCCATCCCTACACCAAGGGACTGATGGCATCCATCCCGAACCTGGTAGAGCAGGTAGAGCGTCTCCAGGCCATCGATGGACTGATGCCGGACCCGACCAATCTGGCCAAGGGCTGTAAGTTTGCAGACCGCTGTAAATATGCAACCGCTGCCTGTATGGAGAAGGTGCCTGAGATGAAGTCTGTGGGCGGAGAGCACATGGTACGCTGCATTTTGCCGGAAGCCACGGAAGTAAAGGAGCATTGATATGGAAAATCAGAACAAAGAACTGCTGAAGGTGGAACACCTGAAGAAATATTTTAATACTCCCGGAGGTGTCCTTCACGCGGTGGACGATGTATCCTTCAGTATCCGCGCGGGAGAGACATTAGGCGTGGTTGGAGAGTCCGGCTGCGGAAAATCCACCATGGGAAGAGCCATATTAAGACTGCATGAGCCGACCTCCGGTAAAGTATATTTTGATGGAAATGACATTCTTTCCTATGATAAGAATAAGATGAAGGAATTAAGAAGGGAAATGCAGATTATCTTTCAGGATCCCTTCGCATCCCTGAACCCGAGAATGACTGTCAGCGAGGCGATTATGGAGCCCCTGCTGATTCAGAAGATTTACGACAAGAAGGATAAGGAAGGACTTCAGAAAAGAGTCCATGAGCTGATGAATCTGGTGGGTCTGGCAGAGCGTCTGACCAACTCCTACCCCCATGAGCTGGACGGCGGAAGAAGACAGCGTATCGGAATTGCCCGTGCACTGGCATTGAAGCCCAAATTCATCGTATGCGATGAGCCGGTTTCCGCTCTGGACGTGTCCATTCAGGCACAGATTCTGAACCTGATGCAGGATTTGCAGGATGAGCTGGATCTGACCTATATGTTCATTACCCATGACCTATCGGTTGTAAAGCATTTTTCTAACCAGATTATGGTTATGTACCTGGGACAGATGGTGGAGATGGCACCCACAGAGATGCTCTTTAAGAATCCGGTACATCCCTACACAAAAGCACTTTTGTCAGCGATTCCCATTCCGGACCCGGATTATCCGATGGAACGAATTATGATGAAGGGTGAGATTACTTCCCCTATTGACCCGGAGCCGGGATGCCGTTTTGCAAAGCGCTGTCCTTATGCGACGGAGGTGTGCGGCAGTCCGGATATCCATCTGACAGAGGTGGAGCCGGGACATTTCGTATCCTGTATGCGAATCGGGGAGTTTGATAAATAAGTACACGAAAGTCAGAAAAATGGCTTTTATGTAAATAAAGAATGAAAAGGAGAGAGCTATGAAAAATCATGTGAGAAAAGCACTGGCGCTGTTACTGGCTGCTACTATGGCAGTTTCTATGACAGCATGCGGCGGCGGAAAAAAGGATGATGGCGCTGCAAAACCAAAGGAAGACGCTGTGGCAACAACGGAAGAAAGCACACAGGAGAGCGCAGGCGGCTACAAAGACACGATTGTCTGGGGACAGGGCGCTGACGTAACCTCCATGGACCCGCATCAGGGAAAAGAAACACCGGCAGTTCAGGTAACAAACAATATTTTTGATACTCTGACCATCGTTAACCCTGAGACCAATGAGGTTGAGCCGCAGATTGCAGAATCCTGGGAGCAGACCGATGATAAGACCTACGTATTCAAGATCAGACAGGGAATCAAGTTCCATGACGGTTCTGACCTGACAGCAGAGGACGTTAAATTCTCTCTGGAAAGAGCCATCAACTCTGCCGCAGTTTCTTACGTAGTCGACTTTATTGATACGGTAGAAGTAAATGATGACTACACTGTAACCGTAACAACCGATGCTCCATACGCACCGACTCTTAGAAACCTGGCAGTACCGTTTGCCGCCATCGTTCCGAAGGCAGTTGTGGAAGCTGACGAAGAAGGCTTCAAGACCCATCCGGTTGGTTCCGGCCCATACAAATTTGTTGAGTGGAAACAGGGTGACTCTGTGAAGTTGGAAGCATTTGACGATTACTATGCAGGCGCTCCGGCAACAAAGTACCTGCAGATGAAGGTTATCCCGGAAGCAGCTCAGAGAACCATCGCTCTGGAAACAGGCGAAATCGACCTGGCTTATGATATCATTGCAAATGACAAAGACAAAGTTGCAGACAATGCAGACTTACAGCTTCTGGAAGCTCCGTCACTGTCCTGCTATTATGTTACCATGAACATGAAACAGAAACCTTTTGATGATATCCGTGTTCGTGAAGCAATCAACCTGGCAATCGACCGTCAGTTACTGGTAGATACCATCATCAACGGTGCAGGTCAGGTGGCAGATGCTATCATCGCACCGGCAGTATTCGGCTACAGCAGCCCGGGAGCATACGAATATGATCCTGAAAAAGCAAAAGAGCTTCTTGCAGAGGCCGGCTATGCAGACGGATTTGACACAAGCATCTGTGTAAACGACAACCAGGAACGTACAGAGGCATGTCAGGCAATCCAGGCTATGCTTGCAGAGGTTGGAATTAACTGTGAAGTAGAGGTTATGGAATTCGGAAGCTTCATCGACAAGACATCTGCCGGAGACTTTGACATGGGATTCATGGGATGGGTAACATCTACCATCGATGCTGACTATACCTATTACTCTCTGGAGCACTCCTCTCAGCAGGGAGCTGCAGGAAACCGTTCCTTCCTTGCAGATCCGGATGTTGACAAATTAGTTGAGGAAGGACGTTCCAATACAGATTCTGCAGCCAGAGAAAAGATCTACGCAGATCTGGCAGTAAAATTAAAAGAAATCAACAACAACGCTCCTCTTTACTACAGCAGTATCTTAGTAGGCGCAAGCAACAAGGTAGAGAACTTCGTGGTCGACCCAATCGGATACCACAAGCTGGATCAGGTTAAAGTTGCCGAATAATTGAATTAAGAAATGAGTGGGGGTGTCTTATTTTAGGACATCCTCATTTAAAAAGTAAATAATTGCTTGGCAGAGTGCCAAACGATTATGAAATAAAAAAGCAAAGACAAAGGAGAACAAAGACATGAGATTAGCGAATATTACATGGCCAAGAGCACAGAAATATTTTGAAGAAAACGATATGGTGATCGTATCCATCGGAAGTATTGAATGCCACGGAAGACATATGCCGCTGGGAACCGATACCCTGATTCCGGACCGTCTTCTTGAATTAATTGAAGAGAAAAGTGACGTTCTGATTGCTCCGACAATTCCATACGGCGCCTGCGAGTGCCTGGAGCCATATCCGGGAACCATTAACCTGGGAACCGAGCTGTTATATAACCTGCTGTACAAGGTTGTTGAGAATCTTTACAACCATGGCGCACGCAAAATCCTGGTATTAAACGGCCACGGCGGAAACATTAAGACCATCGAGCGTGTGGGCCTGGATTTTGAGAAAAAGGGCGCATTGGTGGTTATGCTGAACTGGTGGCTGATGGCCTGGGATATGAAACCGGAATGGAAGGGCGGCCATGGCGGCGCAGAAGAGACAGCCGGCATCATGGGCGTGAATCCTGACCTGATTGATTACAGCGAGCTCACAGAGGAGCCTCTGAAATTAAAGGACTTAAATGAAAATCTGGTGGCTACGGGCTTCCGTACCGTGAAATTCAAAGGTGTTGAAGTGGAAGTGCTTCGCAGCACACCAAACGTAACCGACAATGGCTGGATCGGACCAGACCATCCGAAGAAAGCAACCGTTGAATGGGGACAGGAAATGCTGCAGACCTGTGCGGATTATATTGTGGATTTTGCAGAAGAATTCAAGAAAGTAGATTTAGAAAAGGTAATTCATAATAACGTATTAGGAAAATAAGAGAGGCTCGATGAAAATGGATAAGAGACAGAATCTGGAATTGATTGCGGATATTTCCAATGCCAACGGCGCACCGGGATTTGAGGATGATGTGGTGGCGCAGATCCGCAGACATGCAGAAGGACTGGGAGAACTCAGAGAAGACAGTCTTCGCAATTTTTATATTTACCGCAAAGAAAACAAAGGAAACCGTCCGGTGGTACAGCTGGACGGACACAGTGATGAGGTTGCTTTCATGGTACAGGCAATCCGTCCTGACGGAAACCTCCGCATTATCCCCCTGGGCGGCTGGGTGACCAGCAATGTACCTGCCCATAAGGTATGGGTAAGAAATGCGCTGGGCGAGTACATTCCCGGCATCGTTGCCAGCAAGCCTCCTCACTATATGACGGAGGCAGAGCGCAAGGCTCCGCTGGTATTCGAAAACATTACGGTAGATGTGGGCGCAGTGTCTAAGGAAGAAGCGGAAAATGAGTTCCATATCCGTATCGGCGAGCCGGTTGTGCCGGATGTAACCTTTACCTACGATGAAAAGCATGATTTGATGGTGGGAAAAAGCTTCGACTGCCGTCTCGGCTGCGCCTCCATTGTCAGCACTCTGCGTGAGCTGCAGGGAGAAGAGCTGGCTGTGGATGTGGTCGGTGCATGCTGTTCTCAGGAAGAGGTCGGCACCCGCGGTTCTCAAGTAACCTGTCGTACCGTGAATCCGGACATCGCCATTGTGTTTGAGGGCTGTCCTGCAGACGATACCTGTGTGGAAGCCTACATGGTTCAGACGGCCATCAAAAAAGGACCGATGCTTCGCCACGTGGATGCCCGCATGATCACCAATCCGCGGTATCAGCGCTATGCACTGGCGCTTGCCGGGGAACTTGGCATTCCGGTACAGGATGCGGTTCGCTCCGGCGGAAGCACCAACGGCGCCAACATTCACCTGTCAGGCAAGGGCGTTCCCACCATCGTTATCGGTGTTCCGGTTCGTTATGCACACACCCACTACGGAATTTCTGCCTACGCAGATTACGAAAACGGTGTGAAGCTGGCTGTGGAAATTATTAAGAGATTAAATGCCGATGTGATTGGAAGCTTCTAAGTGAAGTAATCAGATTGTGTGAGAGGAAAAGCAGCAAAGCAAGGACTGAAATGGGCGCAGGAAACTTTGTCAATCATGTACTTCCGTGGAATTGGTACAGATAATATTTGTGAAATCCCCGCAAACATTCTTGACAAAAGAGCCTTTTTTCATTATAGTAGAATCCAGAAAAAGGCTGTGAAAAAGAGGAGTAGGCGGTAATGCCCCACAGAGAGGGAAGCTTATAAGCTGGAAGGTTTCCCGGGAACAGAAGCGCTGAAGGTAGCTTTGGAGCCGGGAGGCTGAAGTGAGTGGTATGATAATACTGAGATTCATATACGCGCATGGTAGGCTTTCACGTATCCCGCGTTAAGGGAATGAGAGACAAACTAAGGTGGTACCGCGATTTATATCGCCCTTTGCACGTATAATGCGTGTAAAGGGCGTTTTTTAATCGAATAAGCTTATAGAGCCGTGGGCTGCTTTACAGCGGAGTGATTCGCAGATACTTTTATTACAGATATAGAATATCAGGAGGACATTATGAGCAAAGAACTTGCAAAAACCTACGATCCTAAGGGAATCGAAGAGCGTCTTTACACAAAATGGATGGACAATGGATATTTCCATGCAAAAGTAAACCCGGACAAGAAACCGTTTACTATTGTTATGCCGCCGCCAAACGTAACCGGTCAGCTTCATATGGGACATGCGCTGGATGAAACTATGCAGGATATCCTGATCCGTTTCAAGAGAATGCAAGGCTATGAAGCATTATGGCAGCCGGGAACTGACCATGCAGCAATTGCTACAGAGGTTAAGGTTATCGACAAGCTGAAAAAAGAAGGTATCGACAAACACGATATCGGCCGTGAGGAATTCTTAAAACATGCATGGGCATGGAAGGAGGAGTACGGCGGAAAGATCATCAATCAGTTGAAGAAACTGGGTGCTTCTGCAGACTGGGAGAGAGAACGCTTCACAATGGATGAGGGATGTTCCAAGGCAGTACAGGAAGTATTTATCAAATTATATGAAAAAGGCTATATCTACAAAGGTTCCAGAATTATCAACTGGTGTCCTGTATGCCAGACTTCCATCTCTGATGCAGAGGTTGAGCATGAGGATCAGGATGGATTCTTCTGGCACATCAATTACCCGATCGTAGGGGAAGAGGGACGTTTCGTAGAGATCGCAACTACACGTCCGGAAACCCTGTTGGGTGATACTGCTGTTGCCGTAAATCCGGAAGATGAGCGCTACAAGGATCTCATCGGCAAGATGCTGAAGCTTCCTCTCACAGACAGAGAGATTCCGGTGATCGCTGATGAATATGTAGACAAAGAATTCGGAACAGGATGTGTAAAGATCACACCTGCTCATGACCCTAACGACTTTGAGGTTGGACGCCGTCACAATCTGGAAGAGATCAACATTATGAATGACGATGCGACCATCAACGAGCTTGGTGGAAAATACGCTGGTATGGACCGTTACGAAGCACGTAAGGCAATGGTAGCAGATCTGGAAGAACTTGGACTTCTGGTAAAAGTAGTTCCTCACAACCACAGCGTTGGAACTCATGACCGCTGCGGCACAACGGTAGAGCCTATGATCAAGCCACAGTGGTTTGTAAAGATGGACGAGATGGCAAAGGCTGCAATCAAAGCTCTGGATGACGGAGATCTGAAATTCGTTCCGTCCCGTTTTGACAAGACGTATCTTCACTGGCTTGAGAATATCCGCGACTGGTGTATTTCCAGACAGTTATGGTGGGGACACAGAATTCCGGCTTATTACTGTGATGAGTGCGGTGAAGTAGTAGTTGCAAGAGAAATGCCTGAGAAATGCCCGAAATGCGGATGTACACATCTTCATCAGGATGAGGATACACTGGATACCTGGTTCAGTTCTGCATTATGGCCATTCTCCACACTTGGCTGGCCGGAGAAAACACCGGAACTGGAATATTTCTATCCGACAGATGTACTTGTTACAGGATATGACATTATCTTCTTCTGGGTTATCCGTATGGTATTCTCTGCTCTGGAGCAGACTGATCAGGTTCCGTTCCATCATGTACTGATCCATGGTCTGGTACGTGACTCCCAGGGACGTAAGATGAGTAAGTCTCTTGGAAACGGTATAGATCCTCTGGAGGTTATTGATAAATACGGCGCAGATGCTCTTCGTCTTACTCTGATGACAGGTAATGCACCTGGAAATGATATGCGTTTCTACTGGGAAAAGGTAGAAGCAAGCCGTAACTTCGCAAACAAGATCTGGAATGCTTCCCGTTTCATCATGATGAACCTGGAAGGCAAGACAGTGACAGAGCCGGAGAACTTAAATGATCTCTGTGCAGAGGATAAATGGATTCTGTCTCACTTAAATACAGTGATCCGCGAAGCTACAGAGAACATGGAAAAATATGAACTTGGTATTGCAGTACAGAAGGTTTATGACTTCCTGTGGGATGAACTCTGCGACTGGTATATTGAGATGGCTAAGGTTCGTCTGTGGAAGGCAGAGGAAGATCCGAAGGCTGCAAATGATGCACTCTGGACATTAAGAACAGCTCTGACAGAAGGTCTGAAGCTTCTTCATCCGTATATGCCGTTTATCACAGAGGAAATCTACTGCACACTTCTTCCTGAAGAAGAGTCTATTATGATCTCCGAATGGCCTGTATACAGAGAAGAGAGAAACTTCCCGGATGCTGAGAAAGCAATCGAGGGCTTCAAAGAGGTTGTAAGAGGTATCCGTAATACCAGAACAGAGATGAATGTTCCTAATAACCGCAAGACAAGCCTGCATATTGTGGCAAAGGATGCTGAAACAGCAGCAATGTATGAGAACAGCAAGAAATCCTTTGTAAATCTTGCATTTGCAAAAGAGATTCTGGTACAGACAGACAAGAACGGAATCAGTGAAGATGCAGTTTCAGTAGTTGTTTCCAATGCGGTTGTATATATGCCGTTGGAAGACCTGATCGACAAAGATAAAGAGATTGAACGTCTTACAAAAGAAACAGAACGTCTCACAAAAGAGATCGCAAGATGTGAAGGTATGCTGAATAATCCGAACTTCGTAAACAAGGCACCTGCTGCCAAGGTGGATGCGGAGAAAGACAAACTTGCGAAATATAAAGAAATGATGGATAAGGTTAAAGGACAGTTAGAGCAGCTTAAGAAATAAGGGAGTGTTTAGATGAAATTGTATAAGATTTGTAACAAAATCTCCCTTTTACTCCATGTACTTGCCAGCGCAGCGGGATATTTTGTTATGGAGGCAATCTGCCGTCACTCGTTTATAGAAGCCTGGAATTATATGACTGAGAAACCGCTGGTTTTTGCGTATAATGCAGCTTTCATTTTCACTTCGTCACTGATTGTTTATCTGTTTCACAGGAGAGTATTCTGGAGAGTACTGGTTACGTTGTTCTGGCTGATACTGGCCATTATCAACGGTGTTCTTCTGCTGAACCGTGTTACACCTTTTACCGGGCCGGATCTGCATCTGATAACAGATGCATTAAAGATTGCCAATAAATACCTGCCTGCTGCAGGTGTTGTGGCAGTCTGCATCCTGTTTGGGATTCTTGTCATCTTACTGTTGATTCTGCTTATTAAAGGACCGAAGTATCAGAACAAAATTAAATACCGCTATAATATTCCTCTGATTCTGCTGGCAGTTGCTCTTTTTGTAGGAAGTACACAGCTGGCGTTAGAGAAGAGGGTGCTTTCCAATTACTTTGGAAATATTGCTTTTGCATATGAGGATTATGGATATCCTTACTGTCTGACAACTACGATTTTTAATACGGGAATCAGTTGTCCGAGAGATTATTCTGAGAAAGAAATCAAAAGAATTGAGAAGACGGAAAAGAATCTCCCGGAAACGCAGGAAGAAAAGCGTCCGAATATTCTGTTTTTGCAGTTGGAATCATTCTTTGATCCTACGCTGGTTAATTACCTGAATATTTCAGAAGACCCGATTCCGACATTCCGTAAGCTGATGGAGGAATATTCTTCAGGATATTATAAGGTTCCCTCTGTCGGTGCAGGTACTGCCAATACAGAGTTTGAATCCATTACAGGAATGAGTATGCATTATTTCGGACCCGGGGAATATCCTTATAAGAGTATTCTGAGAGAGACTACCTGTGAGAGTGCACCTTACGTACTGAAGAATCTGGGTTATACCACTCATGCGGTTCATAATAATGAAGCAAACTTCTATGGAAGAAGATCTATTTTCCCGAATCTCGGATTTGATACTTTTACTTCCGAAGAGTACATGGCAAGAGAGAATGAGAAGAATCCAAATGGCTGGGTAAAGGATGAGGTTCTGACAGATGAAATCCTGAAATGTCTGGATTCCACTGAGGGACCGGATTATGTATATACTATTTCCGTACAGGGACATGGTGCATATCCGGATGAGCAGATTCTGGAGGATCCTGAGATCACAGTTTCCGGTGCACCGACTGAGGAAGAGAACAATAAATGGGAATATTACGTAAATGAGATCCATGAGATGGATAATTTTGTCAAAGAGCTGACAGACAAGCTTGCAGATTATCCTGAGGACGTTGTTCTGGTTATGTATGGTGACCATCTTCCGACCATGGGACTGACTGTCGAGGATCTGGATAATAAGTATCTGTTCCAGACAGAATATGTCATGTGGGATAATTTTGGACTTCAGAAGAAGAATGAAAACTTGGCTGCCTACCAGATGGCCGCAGAAGTCATGGACCGTGTGGGAATCCATGAGGGAACGATTTTCCGTTATCATCAGGCAAGAAGAAATACCAAGAATTATCAGGTGGATCTGGAAACCTTACAGTATGACCTGCTGTACGGAGAACGTTATTCTTACGGAGGTGAGAGTCCTTATCTTCGCACCAGAATGCGTATGGGAATCTATGATGTGACACTGGATTCTATTCAGCGTATTTCGGAGACAGATCATACATATTACATCAAGGGAACGGAATTTACACCGTCGAGTGAAGTGAAACTGAACGGAGAATGGTACGATACGGTTTATGTCAATCCGACTACGCTGATGATTACGGGTACAGAGCTGAATGATTTTGACAGGCTGGCGGTAATCCAGCGAAGTAACAGTTCGACAAGAAAACCATTAAGTAAGAGTTATGACCGTTCCTGCTATGCGCTTTATTCAGAGAATAAATGGAAATTAAATAACAATACCGATACGGAATAACAGCGAAACCAGATTTTGTCGGATAAAATATTACGATTGGTACTGGACATCTTCCACCACTATTATATAATGTTAGAGTAACTAGAAAAGTTACGGGATTATCCCGGCGGGTCCCAAGTTCAAAAGTCTTATCGTGCAGGCACGAACGACTTTTTGAACTTGGGAGCCTGGATACCTCAAATACATTATAGATAAGTGGTGGAATTTTTTATGAATTACGAAGAAGCAGTTGCTTATATTGATGAAACTCCGAAATTTACAAAGAAGAACAGTCTGGATCACACGAAAGAATGTTTAAGAAGACTTGGAAATCCACAGGATAAATTTAAAGTTATCCATGTGGCGGGAACAAATGGAAAAGGAAGTACCTGCGCATTCCTGACATCTATTCTCAGGGAAGCGGGTTACTCCTGTGGATTGTTTACTTCTCCTCATCTGGTTGAGATCAATGAGAGATTCCAGATCAATGAAGTAAATATTGACAATGATACATTTCTGAAAGCTTTTGAGAAAGTAAAAGCACTTGCAGATGAACTGGTTGCAGAGGGAAGCTATCATCCGACTTATTTTGAAATGCTGTTTCTGATGGGAATGGTGATTTTTGCAGAGGCAGGAGTGGATTATGTAACTCTGGAAACAGGCCTTGGCGGCAGAATGGATGCAACGACTGCGGTGGAGAATCCGGTTGCCTGTGTCATTACTTCTATCAGTCTAGATCATATGCAGTATCTGGGTGACACAGTTGCCAAGATCGCAGGAGAGAAGGCGGGAATTATTGTTTCTGGTGTTCCGGTAATCTATGATGGAAATGATCCGGATGCAGCGCAAGTGATTTCTGCAAAGGCGAAAGAAATGGGAAGTCCGGCTTATGAGGTAAAGAGAACAGATACGGAAATTATCAGAAATACTTCGGCAGGCATTGATTTTTCATTCCGAAATGAGTATTATGGGGATACAGTTTTCTCAATTCCGTTTATTGCGAAATATCAGGTAATGAACAGTGTGCTTGCCCTGAAGACGATAGAAGTTTTGCGGGGTGTGATTCCTGTGTCTGTGGATAAGATTCATGAGGGAATAGCCAGAACACGCTGGCAGGGAAGAATGGAAACAGTACTTCCTGGCGTGATCGTGGACGGTGCGCATAATGAAGATGGAGTAGAGAAATTTGTGGAAACAGCGGAACATTTCCAGAAAGAATGTCCGTTGACGTTACTTTTCTCAGCGGTAGATGATAAAGACTATACGGATATGATACATACGATCTGCAGCAGAATCACTTTCCGCCATGTGGTGGTGACTTCTGTAGGCGGATACCGTGAAGTTCCGGCAGAGAGATTTGCAAAACTTTTTACGGAGGCAGGAACTGCATCAGTGGAAGCTGTGGAGGATATTAACCAGGCGTTTTCCAAAGCTTTAGAAGCAAAGGGAGAAGATGGCATGCTTTTCTGCGTGGGTTCACTGTATCTTGTTGGTGAGATTAAAGACATTATCAGGAGAAATAAGAAATGATAGACTATGAAGAGGAACTGAAGAAATTTGAACCATGTCTGGACGTGGCAGATGCGGAGGGCGCAATCTATGACAGAGAACTGACAGATATTCTGGATGTTCTTCAGGAGGTTCTCCGGGAAGCGAAGAGCGGAAGACGGGTAAAATAAGGAGAAACACATGAATTGTATGAATTGCGGTGCGTTCCTGATAGACAAGGATCTGGATTACTGTCCGAAATGTGGATGTAATGTACTGATTCAGAAGAAGGTAGATTATCTTTCCAGAAAGTGCTATAACGAGGGTCTGGAGAAAGCCAGTGTCCGCGATCTTTCAGGGGCAATCAGCTGTCTGAAGCAGAGCCTCATGTATAATAAGCATAATATTCAGGCAAGAAATCTTCTTGGACTGGTGTATTTTGAGACAGGAGAAGTTGTGGCTGCACTCAGTGAATGGGTAATCAGCAAGAATCTGCAGCCGTCCAGAAATCTGGCATCGGAATATATTGATAAATTGCAGGCGAATTCCAATAAACTTGAAGCAATCAATGAGACGATCAGAAAATATAATGATGCGTTGAATCTTTGCCGGGAAGGTCATGAGGATATGGCGGCTATCAGGCTGAAGAAGATTCTTACACAGAATCCAAAGCTGATAAAGGGCTATCACCTTCTTGCACTGGTGCAGATCAAAGAGGGAGAATATAACAAGGCAAGGCGGACTTTAAGGAAAGCTGCGAAGATTGATAAAACAAATACAACGACGCTTCGATTTTTAAGTGAGATTGATGAACAGACCGGTGTATCAACACGTCTGGACCGCCAGAATAAAAGAAGTAAAAAACAGGTGGACAGCAGTGAGAGTGATATGGTAATCCGCACGCCGCAGTATAAAGAGAAATCGAGCGTGTCTCTGTTCTTTACTCTGATTGCCGGATTTGCGGCAGGCTTACTGGCGTTTTATCTTCTGGCTGTTCCTGCGATACGTCAGGGAATATACAGAGAAGCGAATCAGCAGATCGTGAAATATAGTGATGCGGTGTCGAGTCAGGGAGCAGAGCTGACGAAAGCGCAGAGTCAGGCGCAGGAGTCCGGGGATACTGTAGAGGCGGCATCAAAGCAGATTGAAGAAGAGAAGAAAAAGAGCAGCAGTTATGAAGCTCTGATCGAGGCATATGCGGCGTTACAGCAGCAGAATATGGATGAAGCGGCGCTTAAGATTCAGAATGTCTATGCGGATCTGCTGTCAGCGGATCTGAAGGGAATTTATAATACTATCTGTAACAGTACGGGAACGACTGGAATCGAAGAAACTACGGATGGCACATCAGCAGATGGAACTGACAGTACAGATGTTAATGACAATGGAGATAGTGTAGATACATCAGGGGATTCTTCTTCGGATGTGACAGATGAAGGAAGCTATGATATGAGTTCTTATGACAGTGGAAATTATGATGACACTTCCTATGATGACAGCTCTTATGATAGCGGAAGTTATGACGACGGTTCCGATGATGGAAGTTATGATAGTGAAAACTATGATGAAAGTTCCTATGACGATGCAGGTTACTGATAATATCAAGTTAGGGACAAAAGATATTTTGACCCTGATATCATAATATGGAAAGATACAAAAGAGATGCATGTAATATATGCATCTCTTTTGTGTTATAGAGAGGAGAAGTTTTATGGAAAACAGATTTGAAATACAGGGAAACTGTCTGATTATTCATTTGCCAAAAGAAGTGGATCATATGGTAACAGATGAGATCCGCAGAGATTCTGATGAGATTATCAGAAAAAAATATATCCGGACAATTACTTTTGATTTTTCTGGAACGACATTTATGGACAGTTCGGGTATCGGACTGCTCATGGGAAGATACCGGATGATGGGAATGAGGGGTGACTGCATACAGGCGACAGGGGTGAATTCTTATATTGAGAAGCTTTTGCATTTGTCCGGAGTATATAAGTTTGTGGAAATATGTTAATGGGTACTTAGATGAGGGGGGAGGCAGATATTATGGAAAATACCAATGAAATGAAGATCGTATTTGACAGCAGGCCTGAAAATGAGGGACTTGCAAGAGTAGCTGTGGCAGCTTTCTGTACTCAGTTAAACCCTACTTTGGAAGAGGTGTCAGATCTGAAAACTGCGGTATCAGAAGCTGTTACAAATTGTATTATTCATGCCTATGAAGGAAAAGTGCAGAAAATAGAAGTCCGGTGCAGAATGCAGGGGCGGATCATATGGGTTGATGTAATTGATAAAGGAATAGGGATAGAAGATATTTCGAAAGCCATGGAACCGATGTTTACTACCAAGCCGGAGAAGGACAGGTCCGGGATGGGATTTACCTTTATGGAAGCATTTATGGACGAGGTGAATGTGGAATCACAGGTGGGGGATGGAACAACGGTTCATATGAAAAAAACAATCGGGAGGTAATAATGGATCATACTCTTGCTTTGATCATAAAATCGCAACAGGGAGATAAAAAGGCAAGAGATACAGTGTTTGAAGAAAATACAGGATTGATATACAGTGTGGCGAAAAGATTTGTCGGGCGCGGGGTGGAAATGGAAGATCTTATTCAGATAGGAAGTATTGGCCTGCTTAAGGCAGTAGACCATTTTAATGCTTCATTTGAAGTGAAATTTTCAACTTATGCAGTACCGATGATCGCAGGTGAGATTAAGAGATATCTTCGGGATGATGGAATATTAAAAGTAAGCAGGAGCCTGAAAGAAAATTGTGTCAAGATTTATAGCGCAAGGGAAAAACTGGAAAAAGAACTGGGGAGAGAACCGGTAA